>JAUNPO010000112.1 GCA_030536665.1 Pseudomonadota bacterium | reverse complement strand
CGGGCAAGCGCAGCGCGACCCGGGGATCCAGGTCAAAATAAAGATTCCTCACCCTTACCTGGATGTCCGGATCACACTCTCAGAGTGATGTCCGAACATAACAATAAAGGTCTGCGTGTGCAGACCTTTTCAGCCGTTTCGGCCAACCCGATACCGATTCTGTTGTTTATTCTGTCGGAACCGCAACCACTGCCACGTCTTCAACCACGGTTACGGTTGACGGCGCAACATAAGTGTTATAAGCCCACCAGCCGGCATAAATCACAACGGCCAAACCGATTAACATTAAAAGCGTTCTCATCTTATTTCTCCTTAATGAACAAAACTTCACCTCTAGAGATAATGACGATTTTTCGCTTTTCAATCATGTTGCAGCGACAAATTTAAATATTCGCGGATTTTCGCATATTCCCCGGGACTTACCGGCCGATGCGGATACAGCGGATGAAAATACTGCCGGGCCAAACGCAGCTCCTTGCCCAGAGATTTGGACAAGCCGTTGGCAAAATAATGCTCGCCGACAACCGGATCTATCACGGCATAAACACTGCTGAGCTGATAAGCCAGAACTCTCTCAAAACCGCGGCTTCCCGGCTTAAACGTCCGAAACTTGTCACCGACATAATCGTCAAAACCGTAAAACTTATACCCCTGAATAAGCTTGTCCATGTCTTTGCGCACCTGTTCCATACGCAGGCGCGGCATTTTGCGATGCTGCAACTTCAACATCAGCGCATTCAGGGCAATGTCATCCGAGGTTTCCACCGGAATAAAAGACATCTCCCCCGTTGCCGGGCTGTAAATAAACTTTCCGAGAAAATAATCATCGGCCTCTTCATGTTCAAGGGAATTTTTTTCAAAATCAGCCAAATAAAAAACCTTTGTTTCCGCCGCCCAAAGCAAACGGCACCAAAAGACACACAAAAAGAGAAAGAGGTATCTCATAACAGTCTCCACACACGCTACACAATAATTATCATAACAGATTCGCACAAAAAAATCTTCAATAATTTGCATGTTAAACTAATTTTTTTACCCCTCCCTTCCCCCTTCATTAAATTGTCATCCCGCGTTCATCCGCCCCGACAAACCCGTTCGCACCAAAAAGCTCTGTCCTCACTGACACCCGACCAACCGCTTTTAAATTATCTTCCAAGATGATAATAAAAAGGGATAAGAGCTTGACAAAGGCAGGGGGCGGCGCTTAAAACTATAACAGTGTAACAATCCTGTCTGAAAAGAGAAAAATACTATGGAAAGTTTAAATACTCTGATGTCCGAGCATGCGGTTTTAAGCAACACCTGGCTGTGGATTTCCTTTGCCGTCATCATCACCGTTCTGCTGTTCCTGGACTTGTGCGTTTTTCACCGCCATGCCGAAGAACCCAAAATCGGCGAAACATTCAGAATGAGCGCTTATTACATCATTATCGCGCTGATTTTCGGCTTGTTTATCATCTATGAACGGGGATCTTCCGCCGGCATTTTGTATTACACCGGCTATCTGGTTGAAAAAAGCCTCTCCATGGACAACATCTTCGTCATCTCTTTGGTCTTCACCAGCTTAAAAATTCCCGGAAAATACCAGCACCGCGTCTTGTTCTGGGGGATTTTGGGCGCCATCGCCATGCGCGCAATCATGATATTCATCGGCGCCGAACTTGTGGCAAAATTCCATTGGATATTGTATATCTTCTCACTGTTTTTGATTTATACCGGCATCAAAATCTTTCTGCCGGAAAAAGAAGAAACCCCGATCCTCGAACGGCCGCTGTTCAAGTTTATCCGCCGCAGATTCCATGTAACGCACGAAATTATCGGCGAACACTTCTTTGTCCGCAAAGGCAAACTGCTCATGATGACGCCGCTGTTTTTCGCCCTGATTATCATTGAAATCATGGACGTGATTTTTGCGATTGACAGTATTCCGGCAATCTTCCTGATTACGCAAGATACCTACATTGTCTACACCAGCAACATCTTCGCCATTCTGGGGTTGCGCGCGCTGTACTTCCTGCTGGCCGCCGCGGTTAACCGCTTTGCTTACCTGAAACAGGCTCTGGCGTTTATCCTGGTCTTCATCGGCTCAAAAATCTTCCTGCCTTATGCCGGCATAGAAGTCACCCCGGTGTATTCGCTGATAATCACCTTCAGCATACTTTTCATCGGCATTGCGGCCTCCCTCTACAAAACCCGCAAACCCGCCTGAAAATAATGCAGACACAAGAAAAAGACCCTTATTGGGTCTTTTTCTATATTTTCATCCGTTATCAAAATTTCACTCGTGGCACTAAAAAAGAGATGAAGAGTGCGTTAGATAGAGTGATTTTAACGGCGGAAGTACCGCAGCGTACACAGTAGTACGTGAGGAAACTTCCGACCGGAAAAAATCGCTCTAGATGACGTACTATGCATCTCTTTTTACGAATAAATCCTTCCCCACTCCGCACACCGGACAAGCCCAGTCTTCCGGCAGGTCTTCAAAGGGAACATCGCCGTCATAAACATAATCGCATACGGTGCATACCCATTCTTCTTTCTTATCGCTCATTATTTTTCTCCTTTTTGCTTATATTCGGTAAAACATTTGATGACATCGTTCTTGAAATAATCACGATAGTCGTTATAGGTCAGCGGCTTGCCCTCGTCCTGATTGGCGCTGTTTACCAGCTCGGCCAGAAACAGGGTGTTGCTTTCATAAACAATCACACGCTGAACTTTAGCTTCCAGCTTGGCAAGATTAGCCTTGAGATAAGGCAGCCCGTCCTCAACAAAATACGGAACATTCGCCCACTTGTCAACTTTCTCACTGGTTTGGAAACCAAAATTGGCAACAACAAACGGATCAACGCTCTGACACAGCACCGACAGCGAAAAACGCCCGCTCTTTTCGATGCAGCTTTTGGTATAACTGCGGTTGTGGCACGACAAAGCGATAATCAGCGGCTTGTTCGCCACCTGCATCACGCCGTCGACAATGCTGCCGACCAACCGGCCGCCGTTGTCTTCATCCACAGCCCCCAAAACATACAACCCATGGGTTAATTTAAATAACGCAGTTTCATCCATTGTGTTTTAACCTCTCAATAATGCGGCGGCGGCACTTCTTCCGACAGCGGCTTAACCACGTCCGCCTCCAGATTGCTGACGATATAGCGGTTCTGCTTCAACAGAAAGTCAATCATCTTCCCCTGCGCAATCACCACCTGGTTCAGCTCGTCAAAGGCCTTTTCCTGACAGGCCAGCGCCGTTTCAATACTTATCAGCCGCTCTTCTAATTCTTCTTTATTCATAAAATTTACCTGCTATAATAGTCCAAGGACTAATATATATAAGAAAAATGCGTTTTACAATAGGCGATGACTACCGAACTTGAAATAAATGCCGAATTCAGCCGCGCGCTGGACATAATCAACAACACGACGGACCACCTTTTCATTACCGGAAAAGCCGGTACCGGCAAATCCACCCTGCTTGACTACTGCTACCAACACTGCCCCAAAGATCTGGTCATCATCGCACCGACGGGAGTCGCCGCCCTCAATGTCAAAGGCCAGACGATTCATCGCTTTTTTAATTTTCCCATCAACGTCACCGTTGCCAAAATCGAAAATCTGGAAGTCAAACCGCGCAGCCTCGGCATATTCCGCAATCTGGACACGATTTTCATTGATGAAGTGTCCATGCTCCGCGCCGACCTGCTCGACTGTATCAACGCCTTTCTCAAAATTTACGGCCCCAAGCCGGGCGCGGTTTTCGGCGGCGTGCAAATGGTTTTTGTCGGCGATATGTACCAGCTTCCGCCGGTTGTCACCACTGACGAACAGGAAATTTTTGAAAGCTTCTACCGCTCGCCTTACTTTTTTGACGCCAAAGTCTTTGCCGAAATTGACCTCAAAATTGTTGAGCTGAAAAACATCTACCGCCAAAAAGACCTGACCTTTATTGAATTATTAAACCGGATTCGCGGCAACCAGGCCACAGCCGAAGACATCGCCCTGCTCAACAGCCATATCCGCCCCGAAAGCGAGGGCAGAAACGGTTTCAGCATTAGTTTCACCCCGACCAACAAACAGGCCGACGACATCAACAGCCGCAAGCTGGAAGCCCTGCCCATGCCGCTGCACATCGCCGTGGCCGAGGTTGAAGGCGTCTTCACCAAAGAATACTACCCCACCGCCGATCGGCTGGAATTCAAAATCGGCGCGCAGGTCATGTTCCTGAACAACGACATGAAAAACCGCTGGGTCAACGGCTCGGTCGGCCATATTGAAGACATCACTCAGGACGCAAACGGCCGCACGCTGGTAAAAGTCCGGCTTTACGACACGCATAAAATCGTCCGTGTCCAGCCCTATACTTGGGAAATTTTCAAATATAAAAAAGACGGCGAGCATATTTCCTCAGAATCGGTCGGCTCGTTCACGCAGTTCCCGTTCCGCTTAGCCTGGGCGATTACCATTCACAAAAGTCAGGGAAAAACCTTTTCTCAGGTCGAAATCGACATGGGGCGCGGCGCCTTTTCCGCCGGACAGCTGTATGTTGCGCTCAGCCGCTGTACCACGCTGGAAGGCATCAGCCTCACCCGCCCTGTCCGCCAAAGGGACATTTTGACCGACTACCGCATTGTCGAATTTTTGAACCGCCTCAAACCGCTGAGCGAACAGGAACCCCTGTCCGAATTCAATAAAATGCAAATACTGTCCGCCGCCATTCCCCGGCGCCAAAAACTGGAAGCAGTTTATCAACGAGCAGACGGCATGAAAAGCCGCCGCGTCATCATCCCGCTGCATATCAAAGGGGATAACCTGTTGGCCTTTTGTACGGAAAGGCAGGAACAGCGAAGCTTTAACATCTCGCGCCTGCTCGCCCTCCGCCCTCAGGAAACGGCATAACCCACACCAAGCAAAAGCACCTCTCCCCAACCATCCATCCGCTTGTCACCCTGAGTTCAGCTCAGAGTCTAAAACTCTCAACAAAAACGTACCCCGCCACGCAAAAGCTACTCTCGCTCCGCTCGTCACACCCCACCTAACCTCCCCTACCTCAGGGGAGGGACTAGATTGTACTTGTTTGAAGATAATTTAAAAATAAAAAAAATCAGATTATTCCTCCCCTGAGGTAGGGGAGGTTAGGTGGGGTGTGAGTCCATTCCCTCGACCGCCCCGATACGCACGCAGTGCCTCATTATGCACGCCCCCAAAAGTCTGAAAAACCATTTTTCACAATTTTACGGCAACTTTATCTAAAAATTATTTGAATACAGCATAAAATTATGCTATTATCAATAATGTAAACATAAGTCTCTGTTTTATTATTCTGAACACAAATTTTCATAAATTTAGAATGAACATAACCTTCATTCATAAAGTTATTGAAAATTGCCTGAATTATAAAACTAAAGCTTATAAAACAACAATTTCAATAACTTAAAACAAATAAATTTATGAAAACTTTGAACAAAAAAGAAATGAGAGAAATGGTAGAAGGTTTAATCGCTAACGGCGCAACAGTCAAAAACTTTGCAAAATTTGCACGTGTTCAGGCAGTTCAGGCCAAAGGCGGAGAAACAATCGAAACAATTCTTGCCGACGGAACAAAAGAAACAACCAACACGGCCGAAACCGGCGATTGGATTGTTACCAACCCCGGCGGTGAGAAATATATCGTTTCAGCAGCCAAATTTCCCAAAAAGTACGAAGCCTGTCCCGAGCTCGGCACCAACTGGTATAAACCTGCCGGCGGTGTACAAAAGTTCATTGAATTGGCCGAAGACTTAAAATTCGTATGTTCCTGGAATGACGAACAGTTTATCGCAGCCGGCGGTTTTGTAAATGTTACGGATTTAGCCGACATTTACGGCATTGCCCGCGATGAATTTTTCGACACTTACAAAGAATGTCGCGAAAACGGGGAATTCTGCTAATTTCTCAAGACTTATGGGCGCCTCCTTACCGGGGCGCTTTTTTTATCCTCCCAATCCCCGCACCTTCTCCAACCAAAACCTCCCCCACGAATAAAAGAATGTCATGTTCGGGCTTGACCCGGACATCCAGGTAAAACCAACTATCAGCTTGTCAC
>JAUNPO010000111.1 GCA_030536665.1 Pseudomonadota bacterium | reverse complement strand
TGAATAGTTGGCGATTGGCAAGCGATAGCGCAGGCAGAGCCTTTTGATGCGAACGCGCTTGTTGGGGACAGCTAAACTCAGGGTGACAATCGGATGGAGGTTTGGGTTGGAGGGGTGGTTATTCTTTATAGGAGGCGCGGCGGATACGGTCGTTGATGGCCAGTCCCAAACCGCTTTCGGGAATGGGGGACATGGCGATGCCTTTATATTCCGTATGTTTTTCGGCTTCCCGCATATAGGCAAAGAGGTTGGCCGCCGCTTCGCAGAGGTCGCCTTTGGGGCTGAGGTTCAGCTGCGTGCCGGAAACATTGCCGAAGCCGATGAAAAATTCATCCTTGCGGACATCTTCTTCCTTAACGTTTATTCTCAGCGGCATCCGCGGGGCATAATGCTTGAGCAGCTGTCCCGGCGCTTTGGGCATATCGGGGTTGTCATGGGAGAGGTAGACTTTTTCTCCGGTAAATTCTTCAAGTTCTTCTTTCGCCATGCCGCCGGCACGCAAAATAACGATGTGCGGGGTGGTGAGGTCGATGATTGTGGTTTCAACGCCGATACGGCAGGGACCGCCGTCAAGAATCATATCTACCTTGTCGCCCAGGCTGTCGCGGACGTGCTGCGCCGTGGTCGGGCTGATGGTCTTAAAACGGTTAGCTGACGGGGCGACAATCGGCACGCCGCTTTTTCTGATGAGTTCGAGAGCGACCGGGTGGTTGGGCATGCGCACCGCCAGAGAGGGCAGGCCGGCGCAGGCCAGGTCAACGGCGGGATTGTTGTCTTTGCGTTTGAGGACAAAAGTCAGCGGCCCCGGCCAGAAATGTTTGGCCAACGCAAGGGCGCGGTCATCGGTTTCGACATATTCTCTGAGAAAGTCAATGTCGGCAATGTGGGAAATCAGCGGGTCAAACAGCGGGCGTTCCTTGGCCTTGAAGATGTTGGCAACGGCGGCGGCGTTATAGACGTTGGCGCCGAGGCCGTAAACGGTGTCGGTCGGGAAGGAAACGAGTTTGCCGTCTTTTATCGCCTGCGCGGCGAGGTCAAGGTTGGCGGGAGTGGGCTGATAGATGTTCGTCATGTCCGGTCTTCAAAATATTACAGATTGCTTTTTCCAATTCTGAATATTCTTCTAGCACTTCCAGGTCTTCTTTGTCAATGATTTGATAACATCCGGCGCGGTGGTTGTAAATGAGCAGGTCAAACTCGTTCTCGCCGAGGATAATCTGAAAAGCGGCGCCGGGCAGACGCCAGGCAATATTGGCATTGACGATGTCGCGCGGGTTTTCCGGCTCGGGGAGAATGCCAAACAGGCGGGAGCCCTCAGCGGCAACGGAATTGCAGTCTTTGAGAAAAGAAATATAATCGGCGGGCAGCGGGGCGATATGGAAACGCGTCAGCGCCCGCTGGGCAAAGATGATTTCTTCCGCCGTCGGTTCGGGCGGGGGCAGCGGCGTTAAGAGGCGAAGACGGGCGGCCAGGCTGTTCATCTTTGTTTACTTTCGATAAGCGCCTGAAAAATGGCGGCGGCAGCGGCTTTTTGCCGCGGTGACGGCGTGACCGGAGCCGGCTGTTGCGGTACGGGAACAGGCTGCGGCGCGGCGTTTTGTTCTTCCCTTTGCAGGATGTGGCGATGCAGGCTGTCGATGATGTTTTTGATTTTTTCGGCTTTGTTGCGGCGTTTCCGTCCGGCGTAGGGGTGGGTATAGTTGTGGTTCCGGTCTTTGTTTTTCTCTTTCAGTTCCAGCAGGCGCTTTTTTATCTGCTCGTTTTTATTTTGCGTTTTGGCGGGGGAAGACGGCTGCGGCAACGGCGCGTTGTCTTCTTTTTTCACTTCTTTGGGTTTGCGCGTTCTGGGGCGGGCGGCCGCGGCGGAGCGTTGTTGCTGCCTTTCCTGTTTTTCTTTTTCCTTTTTCTCGCGGCGGCTGAGCTTGTTGGCATAAACGGCGGCGTTGACGAGTTCGGGGTCAATGTCGGGCTGCGGTTTTATCTGGCTGAGATGTTCGGCAATCCATTTGTAGTTGTTTTCCATCAGGCGGCGGGAGCGCGGGTCTTGGCTGTAATCATAATGGATGTGGTAGCTCCGGTCAAAACCGCCCCAGAAAACGAGGTTGGGGTTGTTCATGTAAATACGCGCCTTGTAGGACTCGCGGAAGTTGGAAATCTCGGTACGGTCGAGGCTGTGCAGCAGGCGGTGGTACGGGTCTTCAACCGTCAGGCAGAGGTTTTCAAAGTGGTTAACGTCGGCGAGGTAGGTGGCTTCCCCGGCGTCTTTGACGGCGATTTTGTGGTGCACGGTAAAGGCCGGGCCGCTCAGCGGTTTGCCGTTGTCGTCGAGGATGGCGACGCTCGGGTAGTCGCCCTGCATTTTGATGAGTTCAAGCTGCGGGGAGGTCAGGTTTTCGCCGATTTCCTCTTCGGCGGGGATGAGGCCTTTCTGCTGATATTTGCGGAGGAGGTCGGCGGCTTTGGCTTTGTCATAGACGTCAATGTTGTTGGTGGTGCCTTTTTTCTGCATCATCTCAATCAGGGCATCGGCGTAACGGTCGTCAACCTGCGTGCGGCGAAGGTAAGCGCGGAATTCTTTTTCGTTATTGCGGATGAAGTCTTTGATAAAACTGCGGCGGGCGCCGGTGAAAATGCGCACTTTGCCGTAGTCGTCGGCGGTGTCCTGAAAGCGGCGGTAAAGTACGTCGGCAAAGTCATAGGCGTTCATGTGCGGCAGCATTTCCGGCGGGATGTTCATGGCGGCAAGCTGCTCAAGCAGGCTGCCCTCGATTTTGCGAAAGCGCGGAAACTGGCGGAACAGGTTCCAGCTGGGCGAGGTGTCAAGGTTGTATTGCGGGTTTTCAAGTTTGGCGCGGTAAGGGGAGTTGACAAAGCGCAGGTAAGCCGGGGTGGACTTGCTGCGGCCGGGAATACGCACCGGTTCGTCGATACTGCCGTAATAATCCATGCGGATGATGTGTTTTTCTTCGCGCGACAGGGGGTAGTATTTGATGCTGTTGACATATTTGAGCTGCCAGGCGCCGACGGCGGATTTTATGTAGTCGCGGGCCTGATTGCGGATTTCTTCGCTGCCGCTGCCGACGTTGCGGAGATATTGGCGCACTTCTTCGGCGGTGCGCTGTTCATAATAAAAAATTTCCGCATCTTTGTCGGCAAACTGCGGAATTTCTTCAGCTTCGGGGAGAGGAGCAGGGGCGGGCGCGGGAGCGGTTGTTTTTTTGCGGCGTTTTTCTTCGCTCAGGTCGTCAAGGATTTTTTCCACGGCAGAGGCGGTGCCGTCCTCGGAGGGGAGCAGATAGTCGTAAGGGTCGTTATGTTTTGAACGTTGGCTCACGCGTTTTTCCTATAAAATTTTGTCTATATATAACACGGATTAAAAAATTTGTCTACTTGTTATTAGTAAAATCTTAGAAAATTGTGACTAAAATCAGGTAAATGAATTTTATGAGGGGTTTTTTATGGCTGAATTTGTTACAATAGCTGAAAATATCGGAAAAGCAGATGTTTTGGTTGTACCGGTGGTGAAGAACGGCAAAGCCTTTTGGGAACGAATCGGAAAGGTTTACGGCGCAAAAAACGGCGACAGGTTTTTTCAGGCGGCGGTTAAGCGCGGTTTTTCCGAAAAAAGCACGGAGGCCGTGGTTTTGGATGACGGTGTGGAAAGGGTTGTGCTCGCGGCTTTGGCCGGAAAAGCTTCCGCCCGGGAGGCCGTGCTTTTCGGTGCGGCAGTGTATCGGCAGGTGAAAGAATCCGCGAAGGCGGAGGTTTTTGTGCCAACGGAGCTGTCAGCCAAGGCGGCGGACATTCTGCTGGGGATGGAGCTGGAAAGCTATCGTTTCGACAAATACAAAACCCGGATGAAAGCCGCGGATTTTCCCAAGCTGGAGCAGGTTTACTTTCATTTTGAAGAGGGCGGGTTTAACGCCAGAAAACTGGCGGAAGCCGAAGCTTTAGCCAACGGCGTGCGCTATGCCCGCGACCTTGGCAATGAGCCGGGCAACGTGTTGACGCCGGAGGCTTTTGCCGGGGATGTCAAGCGTTTGGAATATCTTGGGCTGGACGTGGAGATTTTCAGCGGCGGCGACTTGAAGAAACAAGGCTTTAATCTGCTGGAGGAAGTCGGCAAGGCTTCTGCCAATGCGCCGCGGGCGGTGGTGGCAACCTGGCGGGGCAATCCGGCGCGCAAGGAACTTGACCTGGTGCTGGTCGGCAAGGGGATTACCTTTGATTCCGGCGGCATCAATCTGAAAAATACGCAGAATTTGAAGGACATGAAAACCGATATGGGCGGGGCGGCGGCGGTTATCGGCGCGCTCAAGGTTCAGGCGCTGCTGAAATCAAAGCTCAATGTTGCGGCGGTGTTGGGGCTGGCGGAAAACGGCATCGGCGGCCGGGCTTATCGTCCCGAGGATATTCTGACTTCCGCTTCGGGGCAGACGGTTGAAGTCGTCAACACCGACGCCGAGGGGCGTTTGGTTCTGGCCGACTGCCTGTGGTATGCCGGCAGCAAGCTTAAGGCCTCGCGGATTGTGGATTTGGCGACGCTGACCGGTTCGACCGCTTATGTGTTTAAGGGCAATTACGCGGCGCTGCTTTGCCGGGACGAGGCTTTGTCCGGAGCTTTGCTCGCGGCGGGAAAGGAAAGCGGCGAAGCGCTGTGGCAACTGCCTTTTGACGAGAAGTTTGACAAGATGGTTGACTCGAAAATCGCCGATGTGCGGCAAATCGGGCAGGGGATGTCCGACAGTACGCTGGCGGCCTGTTTTCTGAAGCGTTTTGTGCGCGACAAAGTCAAGTGGGCGCATTTGGATATTGCCGGCTGTGAAACCTCAGACAAGGCTAAGCCCGCCGTTCCCGCCGGTGCCAGCGGTTTTGGCGTTTTGCTGTTGAGCGCGTTTATGAAAGGATTGAAATAAGATGATGACAGATGAGAGAATTCGCCGTCTGGCGGAAAATGTGCTGAAATATTCCGTCGGGCTGAAAAAGGGCGAGCGCATTTATATTGAGGCGTTCGGCAATTCGACGCAGGATTTTTTTCGCGAGCTGATTGCCGTCAGCAGCAAAATCGGAGCGACGCCGTTTTATTATTTTAACGACGAAAGCTTTACCCGTTCGTTTTTGCTCAATGCTTCCGAGGCCGCGATTAAGGCGCACGGCGAGATTCACCGCCGCCTGATGGCGGAGAGCGACGCTTATGTGGCGGTGCGCGGCAATGATGATGTTTTTGCGCTGTCAGACGTGCCGGAGAAGAAGATGGCGCTTTATCGCAAAAACTATTTGCAGCCGGTGCATTCGGAAGTGCGCGTGCCGCAGACCCGCTGGTGTGTGATGCGTTATCCCAATCCGGCGATGGCCGCTTTGTCGCGGATGTCTCTCAAGGAATTTGAGGACTTTTATTTTGATGCTTGTCTGGTTGATTATCGCAAAATGGAAAAGGAATTGCAGCCGCTCAAAAAGCTTATGGACAGGACCGACAAAGTGCGGATTGTGGCGCCGGGGACGGATATTTCCTTTTCAATCAAGGGTATCGGTTCGGTCATTTGCTGCGGGCATCGGAATATTCCCGACGGCGAGGTTTATACGGCGCCGGTCAAGGATTCCGTCAACGGCGTGGTGCAGTTTAACACCGACACGACCTATAACGGCATTTTCTTTTCCAACATTCGCCTGGTGTTCAAAGACGGCAAAATCATTGAGGCCAGTTCCATGGTCAACAATGACAAGCTGCAGAAAATCCTTAATCAGGACGAGGGCGCCCGCTATCTCGGGGAGTTTTCTTTCGGCATGAATCCCTTCATTACCAAGCCGATTTTAGACATTCTTTTTGACGAGAAAATCGCCGGCTCATTCCACATGGCCATCGGCAACGCCTACACCACAGCCGACAACGGCAACCGTTCCGCCATTCACTGGGACCTCATTCAGATTCAGACCCCGGAAAAAGGCGGGGGCGAAATTTATTTTGACGGAAGGGTTGTGCGGCGCAACGGTCACCTCCTGTAAAAATGTGCTCTGTGGTCGATTAGTGTGTTGTCTGCGTGTCAAAAGTGTCCTCACGTACTTCTATGTACCTTCGCCGTCTAGGTTCGCTGCGGTTGCTGTCGCTTCCCTAGCTTACC
>JAUNPO010000110.1 GCA_030536665.1 Pseudomonadota bacterium | reverse complement strand
AAGCAACGTCATCCTCGGGCGAGCGCAGCACGACCCGGGGATCCAGGTGAAAATAAGGCTTCTTTGCTTGACCTGGATGTCCGGGGCGAGCCCGAACATGACAATATGGATAATTTGTTTGGGATTCACACCCTCCCTATCCCTCCCTACCTCAAGGAGGGAAACAATTCGAATGATTTGTTAAAAACAGCCTCAATCTGCTTTATAACCGATGCGGGGAATTGTTCGGGAAGAGAGTTCAGTTCAAGCGAAGACACTGACGGAAAACAAAATCCCGATTATAAAGATCCGGGACAACAATGTCAGGATGCCGGTTATAAAACAGGGAACTGTCCGGAATTATCACATCCTGTTAATTTTTGCCCGTCTGATCGAAATTATTATAAACAATGCGTTTGTGATGATGGGTTGGTTGAATGTAAAAAGCCCTATTATGGCGTGGGAGCATCCTGCGGCGGAAAATATAAGTCATGTAAACTGGATAATCCCAGAGCCTGCAAAGAAGACGGATATTCGCAAAAAGGTTCCTGTTCTTCGGTACAAACGCCAAACAAACGCTGCCCCTATGACAGTTCCTATTATGACAAATGTGTCTGTCGCAGTGACCTTGTCACTTGTCGATCTCCACAGGTCGGCAACGGTGCCAGCTGTGGCGGAAAATACGCATCTTGCTGCACACCTCTTGCCAGCGAAAGCGGATGCAACTGCTATTCCTGCTCTGACGGTTGCGGCGGAACAAGGCAATGCTGCGGCACATGTCATACGCACAGTTATTCCTGCCCAAGCGGTTATCAAAGCAGCAGTTGCGGCAGCGGGTATACACAGACCGGAAAAACATCTAAATCCTGCTCTTGCGGCGCAACTTCCGGTTCCTGCTACAAATGTTCTTATAACGGCTCTTCCGGCGGCGGAAGCTCTGGGGGCGGGAATACTGGCGGCGGAGGCTCCACGCCTCCGGCCAATCCTTGGAAAGTCTGGCGCGAGTTTCTTCCCGATCACCGTTGTTATAATGAAAGCGGCAATTATTGTAAAAAGGGACAGATTGTTTGGGTACAAGATGCCGATTTGTATTGCAAAAACACTTCTACCGGAGAAATGAAATATATTTGCAAAAGAACCGGTTACAAAGCCAGTAAATGCTTTGATACGGCAAGCGAATGCAATGCCGATCCCGGAGCCTGGAATGACCACCGCATCCAAACCGGCAGCGGTTATGAGAATATAAGCTGCAACTCTGACGGGACGTATAACGGCTGTCCCTGGTAACTTTCTTCATATAAATAAAGCCGGAACATTCCGGCTTTATTTTCCTACCAGGGCATTCCCTGGAAGCATCTTTTCGGGTGTTGCTGACAATAGTCGGCGTCATTGCCATAATTATGCATCCGTTCGCGATTTTCAGGAAACTCGCCGACATTAATACAACCGGACAAGAAAAGCAGAGTTATTACGAGCATCAATTTTTTCATGTATTTTTTCCTTTAGAAAATCATTTTATAACAGATAAACAGCATTAGCAGCATCATTATGCGGGAAATGTGGCGCAGCCAGATACTTTTATCATATTCGGCAGAGCTTTTCCATGTTCCGCTCACCAGTACAACACTGTAAAAAACAAATGCGGCAAGACAGCCGAGATAACAGACGGCCAAAACCAAAATTCCGGTATTCATCTTCAAGGGATGAAAATATCGCGTAAAATAAAGCCACAGGCTAATTCCCGCAAGTTTTTGCGCCAGCATGCTGCCAAAAAAGCGAACAACAAAGACAACTATAACCAGCCCAAGGACGCCAAATTTCCAGAAAGTATCAGAAAGGCTGAATTCACCTGCCATCAATTTTTTTAACATCTAACAGTCCTTTTTTATTAATTTAATGTTGATTTTGGCGCAATTATGCTCTTAACGCAAGCAAAATCAAGATAAAATTAACAGGAGGCAACATTAACGGCCAGACCGCCAAGTGAAGTTTCCTTGTATTTATTCTGCATATCCCGCCCGGTATCATACATGGTTTTAATGACGCTGTCCAAAGTAACGGCATGCTGCCCTTTGCCGTTCAGAGCCAGACGCGTTGAGTTAACGGCTTTTATCGCCCCCATGGCATTGCGCTCGATACAGGGAATTTGAACCAAACCGCCGACAGGATCGCAGGTTAATCCCAAATTGTGTTCCATAGCGATTTCCGCCGCATTTTCAATTTCAGACAAACTGCCGCCGCGCGCCGCCGTCAAACCGGCCGCAGCCATTGAACAGGCCACGCCGACTTCTCCCTGACAGCCGACCTCCGCACCGGAAATTGACGCATTACTGCGATATAGGCAGCAAATTGCCGAAGCCGTTAGCATGAAAATCTTCAGCCCTTCTTCTACGGAATAAGGGGACTTGACATGAGCAAAGCGCTCAAAATAACGGGTTACGGCCGGCATAACCCCGGCTGAACCCATAGTCGGCGCGGTTACAATCTGCCCGCCGGCCGCGTTTTCTTCCGCCACGGCAAAAGCCCAGAGGTTTATCCAGTCAATAATCTGCAGCGGATCATAATTGTTGGCCTCAAAACTTTCAGCCAGTTGCCTATATATTTCCGGGGCGCGGCGGCGAACGTTTAATCCGCCGGGCAGGATACCCTCGGTTTTCATACCGCGGTCAACGGCATTTTGCATAATGCGGTAAATTTTCATAATGCCTTCATCAGTCTTTTCCTGACCATGAATTGCACATTCATTCGCATAAACGATTTCAGCGATGCTTTTATTTTCTTTTTTGCACAGTTCACGCAATTCCTTATAAGAATTAAATTCATAAGGAACATTATAGGCCGGGCGGGAAATACGGCGGGAGATTTCATCCCGGCGGGCAATCGTTCCGCCGCCGACGGAAAAATAAACCTCATTCAGCAATTCTTTGCCGTTTTGGTCAAAAGCCTTAAATTCCAAACCGTTGGAATGTTCGGGAAGAAAGACGTCCTTTTTAAAAACAACATCTTTGTCAAGGTCAAACGGAATCGGCTTTTCCTGATTGAGGTGAAGAATTTTATCACGCTCGACGGCATTAACGTAAGGCACCTGCGGGTCAATCGCTTCAGCTTCAAGCCCCATTAAACCATAAACGACGGCTTTGACCGTTCCGTGGCCGATTCCGGTCAAGGCCAGCGATCCATACAGGATGACCTCCAGACGCTCTACCTGATTAAAAAGATTCTGCCGGTGAAGGTTTTCAACATATCTTTTAGCGGCGCGCATCGGCCCGACGGTATGGGAACTGGAAGGGCCAATTCCCACCGAAAAAATTTCAAAATAACTATAATACATTAAAAATACATCCTGATTTGTTTGTATGGTTTAAGTCCCAATTGTTTGTGAACGGAAGCGATATATTCGTGCAGGCTTCCCCAAGTCGTGTAGCGGTCAATAAATTTCTTGGCTTCTTCCGGGGATTTGGACAGTTGGATGCGAATCGTTTCCTCCAGAATTTTATGCATAACTTCCGGCATCTTGGCAAAATGAATCACCAATTTGCGGTCGGCATCAAATTCTATCGCTCCATGTTCAAGCAGGAAATTAAAGTGGATTAAATCCCCAAGACGATGCGGCTCCGGTGATTTTGCTTTCAGCAGCAGACGGATAATCCATGTCGTATAGACTTCTTTCAGCGTTTGTTCACTGATAATTCCGGCTTTAACATATTCCGGCATGAAGGTTATGGAAACAACGTCAGCCTTATTTTCTTCTATGGTATGTTTATACAGCCCCAGAGCATTTTGATAGCTGCTGTCCGGTCCGAGAGAGTGGCCGTTTTCATGGCCGATTACAAAAACATGTTCGGCTTCGGGATTGAAATATTTGTGAAAATCTGGGCGAACCAACGCTTTCAGCAATTCAACATCGCGTCTTTTATCCCGGCTCATTCTAACCTGGCGATGGTAGACATTACGTCGTCCGCCGCCGCATTTCACTGACAATTTGTCGTTGTTGGGCAAATTCTGGGCGGTTGTAATTGCGCCGCGGCACTGGGCGTAATCCCCACATAAAGCGGCCAAATCAACATCAACCATCGTTTGCTTCAATTCGCCGCCGGACGCCACATTTTGCTCATACTGATCGGCATAAGGCATTAATTTCGCCAGTTTTTTCATATGGTCTTTAAATTTCAGCAGCAGTGCTGTGCCCTCTTTATTGACAATACCGACGCGAACGCCGAGCATATCTTTGGAATTGACTTCAATACCACGTTCAGCCAGCATTTCGGACAATTCTTTGTTCTCACAGATTGTTCCGCTCATGGCATCGTCATAGTTCTCACGGCTGAGCGTAAATTCCAAATCCGTATTTTGCATCATGGCCCAATGCTTATCTGCCAGCATGTCCATATCTTCATTATTTTGCAGCAATGCCTGAGCCTGCCATCCCAGATAATCCTTCAGCAATTCGTCGGTCGTATAATGCGCGGCCAATTCCAGCTGGTTGGCTATTTCTGAAAATTCTCCGGCAAAATATTCCGTATAATCTATGGCTTTGAGTTCATCCCCTTCACGTCTGACCATGGTGCGGACACTCAGAATTTTACGGACTTCATCATCCCTGCCCTGCTCCAGCATTCTTTTGATGATACGGTGAAATTCCTCAACGCTCAAATCTTCGGGATAGAAATTGCGGCCGGGTTTGGCACTGACCCCCTTAAATATTTCAACATGCTTTTCATCAATGCCGTTGCTGCCTTCCACACCGTTCAAAGAATTGAACAACATCAGCGCCTTTGCCGCATGACTGCTTTTTCCGGCGGCATCCTCCAGCCCCTTTTTCAACACACGGTTCAGGCTATGGTCCTGCTCCAGTGAAACGTCATTCATTATTTTGCCGGCATTGACCAAATGCTGCAGAGCCTTTTTATCTCCGTCGCTCAGAGCTTGATACCCCTCAAAATTTTTATCAATCAGTTCAACCGGGACTGTCTGTTCATTGATTATTTTATCCAGTTCTTCTTCCGACAGGGCTATTTCATATCCGTTAATCTGCATTTTGACTTATCTCCACAGTGTAAAAACGATAAACTTTTATCTTATTTGACCAATAACTCGGATTCATGCCGGCCTTGAATTTCAGATTATTCAAAAACTCCTGTTTATCCGGGATTTCTTTCCAGACCGACGGCAGGAAAACAGCCTGGCGGTTGCCTGAACGAATAACGACACCGTCCGTTCCGGGAACGAGTTTAGTCAACAAATCCGCTTCATTCTTATATATAATCGGTTCAAACCCGGTTAGCAAGGATATTGTAACGGACGTTTCGGCCAATTCGTCCGGCTGCAGCGGCGCAAAACGGGAATCTTCCATTGCTGCGGCATAAGCATTTTCAGCAATGTTGCGGGCTATTCCCTGTGTCGGGACAACCGACCCTATACAGCCGCGCAATTTTCCGTCTTTATTTAAGGTTACAAAGGCTGCGCCTTTATTAAACAACGGATCAGCATAATCTTTACGGGAAGGAACATATTTACTTTTATCAAAAACAGCCCGGTTAAGCGTTTCCACAGCAACATTCATCAGGTCTTCGCCATAAACCTTCTTGAAATTATTTAAGGAATCCATGTCTTCCGATAAAACGTTGCTTTGCTCCTTGTTTTCATCAGGCAAAAACTGCCAGGCGCCATAGCCGACCACCCGGTCAAACTGTTTGGCAACATCCCCTGAATTAGTCAAATCAAGCATATCCGGCGTAAAATTATGGCGCTCGGCTAAAATTAAAGCCGTGTTTATCGCCGTTGCGCCGCAGGATAAATGTTCAGAAACGGACGCGTTTTTGTTTTTAATCAATTCCGCGGTTTTTCCGTCAAGCTGTTTGGCAATGTCATATTCATAATAATGTGACAAGTCCGCTGAAAAAATGATGATTGTATCCGGCCGGGAAAGATACGGTTCCAAAGCCGCAGCCATGGCCTCCGGCGAAACAGCGCCATAAACTATCGGAACAATTTCAAAATTAGGAAGAATTTTCTGCAAAAACGGCAGCTGAACTTCTAATGAATGTTCTTTGGCGTGGGCATTGTCCCGGATTTTAAAATTCTTGTTTTTCAAGAGTTCATCGTTGATATTGCGGTTTATTTTTATTTTGCCCAACGGCGTTGCAAAATTATC
>JAUNPO010000109.1 GCA_030536665.1 Pseudomonadota bacterium | reverse complement strand
ATGATAGGCCGTTCATCTATAATATAAAGGTTAAGGATGGAGAAAAACTGAACGTTCAAATTACTGCCAGGCGACATCATTTGAGGTTTTCAGATTTCAGCAAATTTTATCATCTTAATTACAAGATGCTGTTCGTTATCATGGTATTAAGCTTTTTACTGTCATATAAATTAGTACACTATGTGGCAAAATTCAAAATATTAGAACATAACAGTCGTATTGATATTGTTTTTTTATGTGTATTTTTTGTTTTGCTTTTTGTTCCGATGATGAAAATAAATTCAGAACAAAAATCCGAACAGGAAAATCGTATGTTGGCGAAATATCCGGTATTTTTTACTGCAAATGGCATAAATGTCCGGTTTGGTGCTCAGTTTGAAAATTGGTTTAATGACCGGTTTTGGGGTAGAAATGAGATAATGGAATTATATACAGGACTAAAATATAAACTCAATAAATACTATTCTAATTCTAAAGCTTTTCTCGTCAAAGATAAATGGATGTTTGGCTGGGGGGAGCTTTATAAAAAAGATTTTTCGGAGAACGATTTAAACGGTATTTCAGAAGGGATTGAGGAATTTAATAAATTTTGCAATCAACATCATATAAAATGTTATATTGAAATAGTTCCTGAAAAGTTGAATTTTGCCAGAGGTAAAACGTTTTTTGTTCGTGATAATTTGTTAGATGTGGCGAGATTAAAAGATTATGTAAAACGAAATACCAATTTTAATATTATTTATCCCATAAATAAATTTCGGGACGCAGATAAAAAAGATATGACGTATTTCAAGTCGGATCATCATTGGACGGAATGGGGGGCATATGTTGGATATTTGGCTCTTATGGAGAGGGTGAAGAAAGATTTCCCTTTGGTTGAAATTGTTCCAGAAAGTGAATTTGACATATTTTACAGTGAAAATGTCAGAGCTGAATATGGGCGAAATTTTTGGAAAGGATATACTTGTAATTCATTAAACTTAAAAGATGAAGATTGTGTATCCGATACGCGTTATAAAAACTATAAGCATAAAAATGAAAAGGAACTGCAAATAACATTACTGCCGGATAGCAAAAAGGAATTTTATTATCAGTCTGGTGATAATAAAAGAGCAATTGTTATAGGTAATTCTTTTGCTGAAAATTTTGTTTCCTTTCTGCCCTATAGTTTTCGCCGTGTAAAGAAAATTCGAACAAATATTTCCAGTCAGGACAATATGAATTTATCCCGTTGGAAAAAGGAGATATTAGATTTCAAAACTGATATCATTGTTATTGTTATTCAAGCCGGGTATTGTCAGCATTTACAAGATTTAAAGAGGTAGATATGCTTTTTTCCAGTATGACATTTGTATATATCTTTATGCCGGTTGTTTGCTGCCTTTATATTTTGGCGCGCAATGATGTTCGTAATTATCTTTTGCTCATTGCCAGTATTATTTTTTATGCCTGGGGAGAGCCAAGTTATCTGGCTATAATGATTGCCACTATTTTGGTGAATTATATTGGCGCAAATTATATATACAGAAGTAAAAATGACAGACACAGAAAACAAATTCTTTACTTGTCTGTCTTGGTAAACCTTGGCTTTTTGTTCTACTTTAAATATTTTAATTTTGTTATTGATAATATTAACGGCATTTTTGATATGGATGCTAAGTTTATTGATGTAATCATGCCGATTGGTATTTCCTTTTATACATTTCAGGCAATGTCTTATCTGATTGATGTTTATCGCAGAGAAGTTCCGGCGCAGAGAGACCTTTGCAAGCTGGCCCTGTATATTACGCTCTTTCCGCAGCTTGTGGCCGGTCCGATTGTAAAGTATCATGATATTGCGGAGCAGATTGATAAACGAAGTGTAACCTTTGAGAAAGTGTCTTATGGTATTAAACGTTTTATTATCGGTTTGGCTAAAAAAATGTTGCTTGCAAACACGTTGGGTGCCGTTGCCGATAAAATATTTTCTCAGCCGGTTGAGCAATTTGATGTGTCAACAGCCTGGCTGGGGGCTATAGCTTATTCCTTGCAGCTATATTATGATTTTAGCGGTTATTCTGACATGGCAATAGGTTTGGGAATGATTTTCGGTTTTAAGTTTTTAGAGAACTTTAATTATCCGTATATATCAAAATCTATAACGGAATTTTGGCGGAGATGGCATATTTCCCTGTCAACATGGTTTAAGGAATATTTATACATTCCTCTTGGCGGGAACCGTATTTCATCGTCTCGGACATATTTAAATCTCTTTATTGTTTTTCTGGCTACCGGATTTTGGCATGGTGCCAGTTGGAACTTTATTTTCTGGGGATTATGGCATGGCATTTTTATCATTTTTGAAAAAGCCAGCGGTTGGCATAATAAAAACGGCGGAATTTTGCTGGCAGCAGCTCATCATGTTTATACAATCCTTATTTTTGTTCTGGGATGGGTTATGTTTCGGGCAGATACAATGGGATATGCCTGGAATTATCTGAAAAACATGTTCGGCGGAATGTCAAATACGCAGAGCCTTTATGAAATTGCTTACTATATTGACAATATTGAAATTATGGCGTTCCTTGTTGCAACATTTTGCGCGATGCCGTTTTGTAAAAATATGATAAATATTAAATATGAATACAAGGTAATGCGCACACTGGTTAATATATGGTTGATAATTCTTTTTGTTTTGTCGTCAGCGACTATTGCGGCTTCAACATATAATCCTTTTATTTATTTTCGTTTTTAAGATAGTTTTTGTCTATTGTGCGGCGGAGATTTTTGTGTTATACTCTGTCCAATAAAAAATTATGATGTATGAAAAAGATATTATTTTTAGGGCTGCTGTTGACATTGTTTTCTTGCGGCAGCATGGGACAAAATGTAATGGGACAACTGGAACGGGCTGCGCAGCTCTGGAATTTTCATGAGAAAAAAATTCAGGAGATAAAAGACCGTTCCCCGTATCAAAACACTGTAAATGGCACAAAAGTAGTTTATGCTTATAATCGTTCGACAACACGTTCTTTGCAGTGGTTGGATACACGGCTTGAAAACCGCGGCGGATATGTCTGGATTTATTCTCTGTGCGGCGATTCAAAAAAGTTAAAAGCCAAACTCAGAAAAGAACGCCATGATACGTATTCCTGCAAGGTAAAGTCAAGAAACCGCTATGACGGGCAGATTGACGTTTTTAACTTGGAAATAGTCATTGTTCCCGGAAATGTATTTGTATATCTAAAGCGCGGTTTGGCTCGCGTGGAAGATTACAGCATGCGTTAGCGAAAAGCGTCTTATATTTTTATATAAGACGCCTTTTATTTTCCGTTAAGTTCTTTATGCTAAACTGCCGTCATAGGAGATAAAAAATATGAGCAGTAATGAATTTAAAATCCGGGATGCCGAAGGGGCTGTTTTGTTTGATGAAATAACCGTTAACGGCAGGAGCTTTCCCAAAGGGCATAAACTGAGCGCCGATGATATAAAATTTTTAAACGAAGCCGGTATAAAGCATATTTCCGCGTTGAAAGCCGGAGAAGGGGAAACTGGTTTTGATTTGGCTCTGGGAATTGTCGGAACAAAACTGGCGGGAGCTGATGTCGCTTATATTTTGGATAACCGCGGAATTTTAAAGTTTGCGGCATTGCGTGACGGTATTTTTATGGCGTCAGAAGAACGGATTGCCAAATTTAACCGTATGTCCGAAGTCTTTATTTTGAATACGATAGTACCGTATTCTGCCGTAAAGGAGGGGGATGTTATTGCGCGCTTGGAAATGGTGCCGCCGCATCGGGAAATCTGCCGCTTTTATCTATTGTTCCAAATCGTCCGCGTAAAACGGCATTAATTTACAGCAGATTTTACAATACCGCCAAGGAAACGGCGCATTTTACCAGACAAGTCAAAAAACTGGTAAAAAAGTTTGCAAATTTTAATCTTGATTTTAGCGGTGAATATTATGCTGATCATAATGCTGAAGCTGTCGCAGACGCAGTCGAACAGGCCGTTGGCGCCGGATTTGAGTTGATTTTTGTTATCCCCGGCTTGCGCAGCGCTACGGAAAATGATACGATTCCTTTGGCTGTAAAAAGCTTCGCTGATGAATTTATAGCCTGTCGTGTTTCCGAGATTAATGCTTCTGATATGTACTTGGGCGAAAAACGCGGCAGCCGTATCATCTGCCTGCCGTATAATTATGATGCGGTGACATCGGGCATTATTGATGAAATGATACTGCGGGTTATGGTTAATGACAAGCTTTTGCCTTCTGATTTTGCCTGGCCGCACAACATTCCATTGCCTGCGCGCGAACAACTGGATGACAGTGAAAAGTTAATGTTGCAAAGCCATGCTGGAACGGCGCCTGCTAAAAATAAAGCCCGCATAGCGGTCGTTATTCTGGCGGCGGGAACATCGACACGGACAAAACGCAATAAGCTTCTGGTGCCGTCTGCCGGAGAAATGCCCCTGTTTATGAACAGTATCAGGGCGGCGATAGCCTCAGAGGGCAGCCCGGTATTTGTCATAACCGGCTACCAGCATGAAGAGCTGGAAGAATATTTGGACGGATTGGATATAAATATTGTTTATAATCCTGCTTACCGCCAAGGAATAAAAACCTCTATTAATCTTGGATTAAAACTGGTTCCAAGCCAGTGCGATGGTGCAATTCTGCTTCCGGCGGATATGCCGAACATAACGGTCGGACACCTGAACAAGCTGATTGCCGCTTTTAAGAAAAACAAGGCAAGGCAGGTTATTATAACCGCTTTTCACGGCGTTAAGCATAATCCGCTCCTTTGGAGCAGGGAGTTGTTTGACGAGGCTGATTTGGTACCTGAAAATGCGGCCATTCGTTCTGTTTTCATGGAGCATGAAGACTATACAACATTAATTAACGCCGGAAATGAAAAACTCATCCTCGACGTTAATTATCCTGTTGATGTGGAAAGCGTAGAAAAAAATTAATTTTCCAGAGCCGAAACAATTTCTTCGGTTACTTTCTTGGCGTCTCCGTAAAGCATGATGGTGTTGTCTGCAAAGAACAGGGGGTTTTCAACGCCGGAATATCCGGAAGCCAGCGAACGTTTTACAAAGAAAACGGTTTTGGCTTTGCCGACATCCAAAATCGGCATACCGTAAATCGGCGAAGAAGCGTCTGTTCGGGCCAGCGGGTTGGTAACGTCATTGGCACCGATAACATAAGCAACGTCGGCCGTTGCAAATTCCCGGTTAATCTCGTCCAGTTCAAAGACATCTTCGTAAGGGACATTGGCTTCGGCCAGAAGAACGTTCATATGGCCGGGCATTCGTCCGGCTACCGGATGAATGGCATATTTGACTTCAACGTCATATTTGTTACGCAGGTCATCAGCCATTTCTTTAAGAATATGCTGGGCTTGCGCCACGGCCATGCCATAGCCCGGAACAATGATGACTTTGTTGGCGTTTTCCATAATATAGGCCGCATCTGTCGGATTGCCGCTTTTGGCAACTTTGTCACTGCCGCTTTGCATAGCGGATGTCTTGGTTTCAGAGCCAAAACCGCCAAGCATGACGCTGGTTAACGAACGGTTCATGGACTTCGTCATGATGTAGGACAATATTGCGCCGCTGGCGCCGACAATAGCCCCGACAATAATCAGCAGAACGTTATTAAGCGAAAAGCCGATACCGACGGCCGCCCAGCCGGAATAAGCATTCAGGACGGAAATGACAACCGGCATATCGGCGCCGCCGATTGGCAAAATCAGCATAAAACCGAGAATAATGGCCAGAGCCGCCAGTGTATAGAAAATGTTGATGTCTTTGCCGATAATAAAATAAGCGCATAAAGCGATTGTGGCGATTCCCATAATCAGATTAAAGAACTGTTGCAGCGGAAAAACGATTGCCTTGGACGGCATGAGCCCTTGCAATTTGGCAAAAGCGATGATCGAACCGGAAAAAGCAACGGCCCCGATAATCAATCCCAGAGCATTTTCAAGCAGCATTTCCGAACCGGCTGTAATTTCCGCAATGGAAATAAAGACGGCGGACAATCCGCCCAAGCCGTTAAATGCGGCAATCATTTGCGGCAGGGAAGTCATTTTGACTTTCAGGGCAAAGTAAATGCCAATGACACCGCCGCCGATAATGGCAATAATGATTGACAAATAGTCTGAAACATAAGGCGAAAAAATTGTTGCGCCGACCGCAAGAAGCAT
>JAUNPO010000108.1:3532-6192 GCA_030536665.1 Pseudomonadota bacterium | reverse complement strand
TGAAACTCACCTTTACCGTAGCGTTATTTTCCATCGGCGTTTTTGTTTTATCTCTTTTCGGTTACCCGCGGCTGGCTGATTTTATTTTTGACCGTTTTCTTGCCTCATGCTTTATTGTCGGACTGTTTTTCATCTTAAGACGCGCCGTCAGCGAAGCGCTGCACCGGGTTTTATTCCTGCGTTTCTGGGCTAAAACGTTTAAATTGCGCCGTCGTTTAATCAGCAAAATCGATTTCTGGATGAATCTTCTGGTCGACCCGCTTTTCATTATCTTTGCGGGCATTATCCTGCTCAGCATCTGGGGCGTTTCAACAGACATTCTGCTGCAAAGCATTAAAAAAGTTTTGTTCGGTTTTTCCGTCGGCGGCGTTAATATTTCCCTGATTTCGATTTTGCTGGCAATCTGTACTTTCTTTGTTACGCTGGCGGTTATGAAAGCTTTGCGGCGACACTTGATCAACAATGTGCTTAACCAGCTGGAAATGGATGACGGCATAAAAAATTCTCTGGCTTCCGGCATGGGTTTTATCAGCTTTATCATTGCGGCAATCCTGTCGATTATTGTTCTCGGCGGTAACTTAAGCAACCTCGCCCTTATCGCCGGTGCTCTTTCTGTCGGTATCGGCCTTGGCTTGCAGAATATCGTCAACAACTTTGTATCCGGCATTATTCTCTTATTTGAACGTCCGGTTAAAGTCGGTGACTGGGTTAAAATTGCCGGGGAGGAAGGAAAAGTCAAACAAATCAACATCCGCGCAACGGAAGTCGAAACATTCAACCGCGCCAGCGTTATTATTCCTAACGCCACCCTGCTCTCCAACTCTCTTACCAACCTGACGCACACTAACAACTGGGCACGTTATTCCGTAAAAGTCGGTGTCGCTTATGGTTCCGACGTTGAAAAAGTCAGGGAAATTCTTTTGGAATGCGCTACATCCAACCGCCGGATTTTGAAGAAGCCTGAGCCGTATGTTCTGTTTCAGGATTTCGGCGCCTGCAGCCTTGACTTTGAGTTACGCTTTTATGTCAGCGATATTTGGAATGGTTGGAACGCTCCCAGCGATGTTCGTTTTGAAATCAACCGCCGCTTTAAAGACGAGGGAATCGAAATTCCGTTCCCACAGATGGTTGTCCACCAGGGCAGTGTTGTTTCCGAAGAAACGCAAAGCCAGTTTTACGCAGCTAAAAAAGGTAAAAAATAATGTTGTTGCAAGATTTAAAAAACAAAAAGATTATGATATGGGGTTTGGGAACGGAAGGACAATCCGTTTTGCGCTATCTTAAGCGCCATGATATCAGCCGTGATATCGTTATCTATAATGACACACCGATGGAAGTTCCTGAAGAATTTTGCGCCTATGTTATGAAATCGGGAGAAGATTTAGTGCCTTTGCTTAACGCGGTTGAAGTTGTTATCAAATCTCCCGGTGTCAGCGTTTATAAAGACGAAATCATCAGAGCCAAAGCCGACGGCGTTTGTTTTACATCGTCAACCGATTTGTGCTTCAGCGAAATCAGAGAGCATCAACCGCATTGCAAGATTATCGCCATAACCGGGTCGAAAGGAAAAAGCACCAGTGTCAGCGCTCTTTATCACATGATGATTAAACAGGGACTGAACGTTGGCCTGGGCGGAAATATCGGCCGGCCGTTAATTGAACTTATTGACGGCGGTTACGACTATATCGTGGCGGAAATTTCCAGTTACCAAGCGGCAGATTTAACCGTTTCACCGCACGTTGCCATGTTTACAAACCTGTTTTTTATCCATACCGGCTGGCACAGAACTCACGACAATTATTGCCGTGACAAGCTGCACCTTATCTATTACCAGAATCGGGATGACATTTGTTTCGTTAATCAGAGGAATCCCGAACTAAATCGTTTTATTTCAGAATATGACGGGAAGAACCTGTTTTACTACAATATTGAGAACGGCTTTCATGCCGAAGGTAAAGAGCTATTTTATCAACAGGAAAAAATTCTGAATATTAATGATTTGAAACTTTACGGCGACCATAATCTAGACAATCTGGCCGGCATTTTTTCAATTTTGCAATACCTGAGGCTGGATGTCCGACAGGCTGCCCGGGATATGGAAAGTTTTGAACCTCTGGCGCATCGCCTGCAAAAAGTCGCCGTCATCAATAACGTTACTTTTATTAATGACAGCATTTCAACGGCTCCCGAGGCGGCAATCAGTGCCATTAAAAGTTTTGACGGGAATATTGCCGTTATTTCCGGCGGAATTGAAAATGAGCAGGATTATACAGATTATGCACGCTGTATTGACAACAATCCCAGAGTAAAAATGGCTGTGACCCTTTTTCAGAGCGGCCAGCAAATTGCCGAAACGATTCGCAGAGAATCGCAGCGGCAGGATTTTAAACTGATAGAAGCCAAAAGTTTGGAACAAGCGGTTCTTTCCGCTTATGAAGAGCTGAAATCCTGCGGCGGGGGAATAGTTTTGTTCTCTCCGACGGCGCCAAGTTTCGGTTTTTATAAAAACTTTATGGAAAGAGGTCAGCATTTTATTGACATTGTCAATAAGCTTGATTATAAATAGTGTCTGTAAATGATATGCCGGTTTAGCTCAGTTGGTAGAGCAACGCATTCGTAATGCGTGGGTCGAGTGTTCGAGTCACTTAACCGGCACCATT
>JAUNPO010000108.1:0-3432 GCA_030536665.1 Pseudomonadota bacterium | reverse complement strand
TTTTGAAAACTTTCAAAAAAACGCCGCGGCTTTTTATTTGCGGCGTTTTTGCGTTGCTAGCTCTGGCTCATAAGCTTTTATAAAAGCTAACTCGCTGCGGTCACTTGACTTGTACTGCAAATTTTGCGAACACTGTCGTGTTCTTAAATTTGAACAAGTCTACGCCTTCCGGTAAAAAGCCTGACATTCAGTCAGCCTTTTTATCCTCAGCGCATTCGTAATGCGTGGGTCGAGTGTTCGAGTCACTTAACCGGCACCATTTTTTGAAAACTTTCAAAAAAACGCCGCGGCTTTTTATTTGCGGCGTTTTTGCGTTATTATCCAAACAAAAAAAATTATGTTAGGAGACTGGAAATGAGGAATCTAAATTTACTAATCTTCGTTATTTTGCTGCTGAGCGGCTGTGCGACTAACGGCAACACCTATCATTCATACAATCAGATTTCACAGTCTTTGGATGATATTCACGATACAGCGCAAAAGATTAAAGAAGCAAAAGAAGAATACAGGCGCTATGATAATGAAGGCGACGATTATCTGAAAAATAAAGTAAAGGAGCGGTTGGAACAGCGAAAACAAGAAATAACCTCCAAACGCGAACGCCTGAAACAAGATTGGCATGACATCTTCGGATAATTTTTACATTAATAATAATCTTTGTTCTTTCCTTAATATCGGTTAAGCAATTTTAAGAACGACAAAATGTCCACACAAAATGTTAAAATTTTAGTGTGGATTTTTTATAAAATTTTATTGTCAATGCAGTTAATTATAAATATATTTTTATCAACTTTATAATTTAACGAAAGCAGGCTTATGATTGCGGGTTATCTGGATCAAAATGACAAAAACATTTCTGTCGACCAGCAAAGACATATTCTTGAACAATATGCAACAAGAAAGCGTTATCACATTGATATGTATTTAAGCGCAACTGATATCAAAAACTCGGAACAGCTCTGCTTTTCTTCCTTACATACATTATTAATCGCCAACATCGTCTGTTTGGGCGTTTCTCTCAGGCAAATAAAAGACGGTATAAAATTTATAACCGATAATGGCATAACGCTTATTTCCATAAGAGAAAACTGCCGAATAACTCCAGGCTTTGAAGCAGAAACGCTTTTAAAATATTTGGATTTATCCATCAAATTTCGAAGCAGCCTGACTTCCATAACAACCGGGAAAGTTCTTGCCGGCAAAAAAGATGCGGGAAAAAAGCTCGGAAGAAAACCCGGCAGTTCCGGCTCCAAAAAAATTTCCGAAGAAAAAGCGGCTTTTGTTATTTCCAGGCTTCTTTCCGGTGTTTCCAAGGTACAAACGGCAAAAGAGCTTGGCGTTTCAAGAGTTACTTTGTTTAAATTTATAAAAAAGCACCCTGAAATTACCGAAACAATCAAAAAATCATTCAATATTCAAAAAGCATAAAGGAGAAATCGTATGGGAAAATATGATACACAAGTCGATTTGCAAAACATTAAGGAAATGTTGTTTTTCTTTGATGTTTTAAATCATTTGCCCACGCCTAAAAAACGCGGAGCCGCAGCGCGTACAGGCGTAAAAATCCCGGTTATTCTGTCCGCAGACGACAACTACAGCTGTTTTGTCGCCGTTACGGGAGCCAGCATCCTTTATAATACAAATTCCTTTATAGAATTTTATATTATCAGCGAAGGCATCAGCGATGCCAATAAGGCATTGATTGTCAAAACATTTACAGACATAACGTCAGATTTTTCCGTTGAATTTTTGGAATGCGATTCAACAAAAGAATTCACTCAGATAAAACTCCCCGAAAATTATCATGTCAAATTAAATACCTGCAACAGGCTTTTATTTCCCAAACTTGCTCCTAAAGTCGACCGGGCTGTATATCTGGATGTTGATTTAATCGTCTTGGGTGATATCAAACAAATCTGGGATGAAAAACTTGACGGACATATAATCGGCGCAGTTCCGTTGTTAATGGATCGCCTTTCTACCGTTGAAATCATGCGTAACAAGGCTGGCATATCAGAAGACACGAGTTATTCCTATTTCAACTCCGGCGTTATGCTGATTGATTACGCCAAATGGCGCCAGAAAAAGGGAAGCAACAAACAAATTATCGCTGATTTGTTCAATATTTTATCAACAATGAATGCCGATGTTACACCTGATGAATTAATCTTAAACAAATTTGCTTACCTTAACGGCGGCTATAAAGTTCTTCCGCACAAATATAATGTGCATCCTTATTACTCTTATCAATATTTGCTCAACAACCAAAAGAAACTTTCCCCTTATGAAAAGAATACATTGGATGAGATTGAAGCCTGTCTGGAAAAATATCATTATAAAAAAGAAATAAAATTAAACGGCGATCCCATTGTCAGACATTTTTTTGCCCATGAGAAACCTTGGACAAGCGTCAAACAGGTTTATCTTCCAATACCAATAATCAAGCATTTTGAAAACTTTTGGTTTTATGCGAAAATGACACCTTATTTTGATGATATTAAATATAAATTTTTATCATGGCGGCTGCCCGAACCGGAAAAAGTTTACCCCGAAGAATATGAAAAGATTTCCGATTATGGTTTGCTGGTTAAAGACGCCTTTAATTTCAGTAAAAACAAAATCAAATATTGGCGTTACAAATTCCTTTCCAATATTACATTTGGCAAGAAACGTCAAAAATATAAAAACAAAAAGAAACAGCTCAAAGCGCGTCTGCAACAAGTCAAAGAAACATTAAAAAGCAAATAGCACATTATACTAAATGAAAAATACCGTTCAGATAAGCTGAACGGTATTTTTTATCAGATTTTTACTGCCGGATAAAAAGGAGCTGCCGTTTCTTCACCAACAAAAAACGCAGCATTTTCCGTATACATCCCCATATTAACCGCTGATGTACTCGGGCTTAACTTAAAATCAGCATTATACCATCTGTCGTTTTCCGCCATATACCATTTGGATTGAAACGCTGTTCCGCCAAGCTGAGCCAACATTTCATTAACCGCAAAAACATTACGTTTTATTTTCTTCAGAACGCTTTCCGACGGCAAACGCCCTAAACGTCCGGCAAAACGGCGTGTTTTACAATAGTCGTTTGCTTTAGCGGGCGTCATTTCTTCCGCAGCAGGATGAATTGCCACAATATAGCCGTCAACAATAAAGCCCCATGCTTTTTTCTTTCCGGCATTTTCTTTATAACGGCTTATCAGCCCGTCCTCATAAACGACCGGAAATTCATAACACTCATGAAAAAAACGTTTGAAAATCCAATAGCTTTCATCGAAATGAAGCAATACATTATTTTCCATACTTAATAATATTTATTCGTTACACAATATATTCATATTCTTAGATTTTACCTGTCAATACAGAACATAAAATTGTTTTGACGTCAATTAAAATATTTAAACAAAAAACCCCTTGGATAATCCA
>JAUNPO010000107.1 GCA_030536665.1 Pseudomonadota bacterium | reverse complement strand
ATTCCGCTGTCAGAAAAATGCCGATTCTTCCGTAAATAACAGCTTTATTTTCAACTACATTAAGGATAATAAATTATATCAGGAAACCGTCCGGCAGTTGACCGGCCCCGGTTATGAAGTCTTTTTGCGCTGGTATGTCGAGCTTAACAAACTAAGCCCTCGGGAAAAAGCTCTTTTGTCAGCCAGACAGCTGTGGAACAAGTTTTTGCATTTTCTGATGTTGACTGAATAAAATGAAAAAACTGTTGAATATAATTTATTCAGCAGTTTTTTTTATTGCAAATTAATCCTCCCCCTTATAACATGCAAAAAGACGCGGAGCTTATGCTGCGTGTTTAGTACCTTGAGTGGTACGGAGCTTTCATCGGCTCTTATAACCTTCGGTGTTAGGATATAACATCGTCATATTGTCGGCTACTCATCATGGCCGGTGGTAAATATATCCCCGATTCATAGTTTCTATGGTCGGGGAGCTTTTAGCGCATGCAACAGAAGTTCTTTGACTTTAAAGGCTAAGAGAATCATTTAAGGTTATATGATTGATGAACTCTCCGACCACCTTATAAAATGGGTGGTTTTCTTTTAATTGCAATTTAAAGAAAAGGAAGTTTAATCATATGAAAAATAAACTTTTATTTACAACGGCTTTAGTGGCTATGGTCAGCGCTTCTAATGCTTATGCGGAAAGAGTAGTTATTAATCAAGAAGATATTAATAACGAAATTTGGGGCGGAGAAGAAGAATATTCCGTATTTTCCCATAATTTTGAAGAATCAAAAATGAATAATGATGACATTCTTATAGATAATGTCAGAGTATCAGTTATTGACCGAGATTATGAAATAAAAGACGGACAACGTCTGGAAATGCAGCAAGGACGTCTTGATGCTCTGGGAAAAGGTGACGGAAGTACGCATTCTTTTAAGATGTCAGGAGGAGAAGTCATCCTCAACGGCTCAGAGAATATTGAGGATGATTATGGTATTTTCGGAAACGGCATAAAAATTTCGGGAGGTTCCATAATCCTTAATAATTCCGGTTTAACCGATGACGGAACGGATAAAGTGCTTCAGGACGGACGCGAATATCCGGCTTCTTCCATTGATATCAGTGATGGAACAATAGTAATGAACAGCATTGGAGAAGGAAGTTCTTGGTTGGATTCTCATGGGCATGTAGAATATCAAAAAGACGAAAACGGAAAGTTTATCTACGTTGATGAAAATGGTAACCGAGTTACTGATGAGGAATATGAAGCAGCACATGGTGCAATAATGACTGACCCGGTTGAAATTGAAGGGAGCAGAGAAGGCGGAGAGATAAATATTTCCGGCGGGAAGATAATCGTTAATGGTGGTCAAAATAAAATAACGGAAAATTTGCAAGGCGTTAATGTCTGGGCAGCCAAAGACATAAATCTCAGCGGCGGCGAACTGGAAATAACTTCCGGCTCTAATCTAGTTACGGTGATAACGCCTGAAAATATGAAAAAAAGCACTATTAATTTGACCGATGACGGTACAATTAATTTAGCAGGAGGCTTGCTTGCCAATGTTTCCGGCAATGGTAACTTAAATGTTAAATCCTCAAGCGCGTTGGTTGACGGTAACGTTTCCGGCTCCAACCTGACTTTTGAAGCAGACCATTCTTTAAGCAAGGCATTTTCCGGCACAATCGGCGATTTGGCTTCTCTGAATGTTAACAAAGGCACTCTGACTTATGACAAACAGACCGGTAAAATCAGCAATCTGAATGTCACCGGCGGTTTGGATATCGGCACAAATACGGTTAATGCCACGAATGTTGACTTCAAAGATAATTCCAGCCTAGCTTTGCGCGTAGCAGCTACTAACAATTATGGCAAAATCAATGCCGATAACATCACAATCGGTAAAGATACGACCATGAAAGTAACGCTTGATAATGGCGTGGTCGGTAATGGCGAAAATACAGATTTGAAGTTTTTGAACGGTAAAGTAACCGGAAGTTTCACGAATAAAATTGCTGAGAACAGCCGGTATGATATCAAATGGAATGAAGACGGCTCCTTAAATATTACTGGAACAGCAACGGCTTCTGATGTCGTTGTGGATGCCGGCGGTTCTATAAACAATGCTAAAACCGCCGAAGCTTGGGACAGTATCACATCTTCAACAACAGCAAGCGCCGGAGCCAAAGCGGTTGCTTCTGTTTTAGGTGATTTGTCTCAGAATGCCACAACGGCCGCAGGACAAAAAGCCTATGTCGATGCTTTGACGGCTGTAGCTCCTGAAGTCGCGCCGATGGTTCAGAAGACGCAGACTGAAACTGCCAATCAGGTATTCGGCGCAGTCAGCACTCGCTTGACCGGCGGTTCAATCTCGACTGGTTCTGAAGGTATGTCTTCCGGCGATTCTAATCTTGACGCAGCTGTCTGGGTTCAGGGTATGTTCAACAAATCCAAGCTGGACGACACATCCAAGTCCAAGGGTTTTGACGCAGATTCTAACGGTGTTGCTCTCGGTATTGAAAAATTCATCAATAAAGATGTTAAAGTTGGTGCCGGTTATGCTTATACCAATACCGATATTGACGGTTTTATGCGTTCGACCGATGTTGATACTCACACCGCGATTGTTTACGGAGAATATAAACCAAGCAACTGGTACGTTAACGGTATCGCAACCTATGGCTGGTCTGATTATTCCGAAGACAAAAACGTTGCAGGTGTTGGTGTTAAAGCTGACTACGATGTTGAAACCTTCGGTTTGCAGGCTATGACCGGTTACGATATGCAAGTTAAAGGCTTTAGCATTACGCCGGAAGCCGGATTGCGTTATGTTCATATTAAACAAGATGCTTATAAAGATTCTGCCGACCAGCACGTTTCTGCCAACGACAGCGATGTTTTGACCGGTGTCATCGGAGCTAAGGTTAGCAAGAACTTTGAATTGTCTAACGGTATGAACATCAAGCCGGAAGCCAGAATTGCCGCAACCTATGACTTGTTTAACGATGATGTTAATTCAGTCGTAACCTTGGCTAACGGTTCAGCTTATGCTGTTGAGGGTGAGGCTCTTGACCGTTTCGGAATGGAGTTTGGTGCCGGCGTAACTGCGGAAGTTAACTCTCAGGTTGAACTCTCGCTTGGTTATGAAGGCAAATTCCGTGAGGACTACCAAGACCACACCGGTTTGATTAATGCTAAATATAAATTTTAGTATTTAACATTTAGTCTTTCCTTGGTCCCAAAAGCTCCGCAGCTCATTAGTTGCGGGGCTTTTTTTGTTACTTAATTTTCATATAAAAAAGCCCGGTTTAACACCAGGCTTTTTAATGGCGGGAGCGACGAGGCTCGAACTCGCGACCCCATGCGTGACAGGCATGTATTCTAACCAACTGAACTACGCCCCCATTTAATTTCGAGTATGTTTATACATGACGTTTTTTATAATTGCAAGCACTTTTTTCAAAAAAAAATAAAAATTATAAAATTATTAATAAAATTAAGCTATTAGCTATATTTATACACACCAAAAAGATTATTTACTTTGCTTTTGGAATAAAGGATAATATAGTTCCCTGAGTATTTTGTACTCCGATGGAAATATTAAATTAGCGTGGAAATTATGAATTTGTCACATTTTTGTAAGAAGCTTAAAGCAAAATTAGGCGCGGCGTCTGACGAAAAACTCTCCCTGCCTGAAAAGCTTAATAAATATATGAACATGAAACACAAAAACAAAATTTTGACGGGTGTTTATGCTTCTTTGATCGTTTTTGCCTTTGTATTGGCCGTTGCCAATCACAATGATGTCAGTGCGTCGGTTTCCCCGCAGGAAAATCTTGATTATTTGCTGCTTGAAAATTCCATTAATAGCAATTATACGTCAGAAACGGTTTATCCGGAGTCTTCTGTTGAGAATATCCGTTCTCTGTTTGAAATGGTCAATTATAAGGAAACAACCAAGACTATTGAACATGAAATAAAACTTTCCAAAGGCGATACGTTCATTAATGTGCTGACTAAGCTCGGCATGGATTATAAATCGGCTCACGGCGTCTATTTGGAGCTGAAAAAGGTATATAAGCCCGAAAATTTAAGAGCTGGGCAGATTATCAAAATTACCACCACCATGGATACGGAACAGGATAAGCTTCTGTCGCTGGATAATGTCACAATTGAACCTCAGGCCGGTAAACGTTTTATTGTCGAAAAGGACGAAAACAACAATTATCAGGCCCGTCAGGAAAAGGACGACTTGATTCAGGAAGTCAAAGCGGCGGAAGGAACGATAAGCGGCGCCTTGTCAAACTCGATGAATAACGCCGGCGTTCCGAATAAAATCATTGCCAATTTCATTAATATTTTTGCTTACTCCATTGATTTTCGCCGTGATGTCCGTAAAGGTGACAAATTTGAAATTATTTATGAAAACCACCTGACACCGTCCGGAGAACTGGTCAAAACCGGAAATATTCTCTATGCATCGCTGACTTTGAAAAAAGACAAGATTGCCCTGTATCGTTATAAAGATAAAAGTGGCAATGTCGATTATTATGACGAAAAAGGCTATGCCATGAAGAAAACGCTGCACCGCAAGCCTTTAGCTTTTCAGGCTGCCCGCATTTCTTCGCCTTTTGGCAAAAGACGCCACCCGATTAAAAAACAGATTATTGTACATTGGGGCGTTGACTATGCTGCGCCGCGCGGAACGGCTATTTATGCCGGGGGCGACGGCGTTGTCCAAATGGCCAAATGGAACGGCGGTTATGGCAACTATGTTAAAATCCGCCATAACAGCGAATATTCGACGGCTTACGGCCATATGCAGAGGATAGCCAAGGGAATTCGCCCCGGCGTCCGCGTCAAGCAGGGACAAATCATCGGCTATGTCGGCAGTACCGGCCTGTCCACCGGTCCGCACCTCCATTATGAGGTCGTTAAAAACGGCCGCCGCGTCAATCCGTTGACAATTAAAGCCGCTGCCGGGGAAAACCTGAAAGGCAAAACCCTCAAACACTTTAAGGCAACAGTCGCCGAGTTAAAAACAACCTATAAAACCATGTTTGCCAAGAATGATAAAAAAGAAGAAAAATTGGCAAGCAAGTAAAATAACAAAGGCTTTCCTCAAGTAGGAAAGCCTTTTTTTGTGAGAGATAAAATTAAAACGCAATCACAGGCCTAACCGCAAGTTGACTATCCTTGTAATAAGAATGGCATTTACTATCTCCTCCGGGAGCAATCCAACAAGCCCATCCTCCACCATCAGCTTGAGTTGAGGTCCAATGCCAGAATCCATCTTCAGTAATTACAGGCAATATTTCTCCATCAGCATTTCCTAAACCTCTATTAATTGTATAATAGTTGTTTATTAAAGAACGCATAATGCCGGCTGCCGGTAAACACCATTTACCTTTAGTATCGGATGATGGTGAATAATTAATGGCTGTCCATGCTGCAGGATAAATAGCATATTCTTGATAGTTTGTCATGCTTATTGTATTACGACAGCTATCAAAATCTTGTTCTGCTGTAGATGTGGTATAAGTCGGTAAATCAGGAACTTTCATATAATCAGTTTCAGTTACTAAAGCTCTTGTTCCCAAGCTATTTAAGGCAAGAGCTTGACCACAATTATCATTACCAATATAGACAACGACACCTATTGGCGTTTTGCCGCTGACTTTATCATTCGAGCAAGTGCCGTCATTATTTAATATTTGTCCGATTTTACAGTTTTGGGCATAACCATTACAACTGCCTAACTCAGCTTTTGTAACTTTGGGGCAAGCCCAATATTCGCCGAACGGGCATTTTAAGCCGCCTTCGCATGATTTTAATGACGTATAGCCCAGTTGTTGACAATCGGTAACAGCGCATTGCGCTGTGGCATATTGTGGAATTAAGGACAGACTTGCTCCTAAAAGTAAAAAATTAAAGTTAGTATTCATAATGAACTCTCCTGTATTTTTTTTGTTATTATAACAGGAATGAGAGTGTAAATCAAATATTAATTTTAGTAGATTAAGAAAAAAATGACAAACTGACAATAAGTAGCGACTGCATAAAATCACGGCGCATTATCATTATAAGGTTTTCGCTGATGCTGAATGTGACTGTAATAGAATATTTTAGGTCTAAAAATATTCTTATTTTTGGTCGCAATAATGCTCAACGACCAAGTTTATTAAAAGGGTTCAACACCCTCAGCGGCAAACTCTGCCGTGTAACATGATGAACAAATGGGTGCAATGATT
>JAUNPO010000106.1:1587-6315 GCA_030536665.1 Pseudomonadota bacterium | reverse complement strand
TTTTCAACGACAGAGACAGAAATGTTAGCTCGCGCGCTAGCGAAGGCGACGCAAGACGAGCGTTACATTTACTGGTGACCGACGCTGAGTTAGCGAGGAACGAGCTTACGAAGCTAGAAGTTAGAGGGGGTATGAAAAACTATCGACCGCCCCAATCTAAGCAACGCGCCTCATTATGCACGGAACAACCAGCGGAAAACCGATCGCCCACCTCGCAGGTGTGCCCCAGCTTCCAGCGGTTAACTTTTCGCTACCCCCCGTGCCTGCGGCCGCCCCAATCTAAGCAACGCGCCTCATTACGCACAATCTCTCCGCAGCTAACTTGCGCCCGCGGGGGCTCCCCGCATTTTTTTAATCAGCATATTTCTTTTCAGGCGGCTCAAATGGTCGATGTATAAAATACCGTCAAGATGATCGATTTCGTGCTGTAACACAATGGCCAGAAAATCATCGGCCAAAATTTCCTGCGGCTTGCCGTGATAATCCAGATAACGCACACGAATGGCCGCATAGCGCTCAACCTCGGCATGCTGCCCCGGCACGGACAAACACCCCTCATTGCCGACAACGCGCTCTTCGGAAGTCCAAACAATTTCGGGATTGATAAAATACATCGGCTTTCCGGGCTTGTCTTCCTCGCGCTCATAATCAATCACCAAAACGCGCTTAGATACGCCGACCTGCGGCGCAGCCAACCCGACGCCGACGGCATCATACATCGTTTCCAGCATATCATCAAGCAGGCGGCGCAGCTCATCGTCTACCTGAGCAACATTTTCAGCCCGCTTTTTCAAAACCGGATGCGGATATGTGTAAATCTTTAACTTAGCCATTTTTCAATCTTCATAAACTCAAAAAGCATAAAACGCCCCGCCCGCCGCCGCGGACGGATAACAGCATAAACTATTTACGCGAGATTTTTAATAATGCTGTCAAGCAACGCATTCACCATCTTCGGCTCTTTTTTGGAGAAGAAAGCATACGCCAAATCAACATATTCCTTAACGATAATCTTCGCGTCAATATCCTGTGTATTCAGTATCTCATACATAGCGCATAAAAGCAAGGCCTGCAACGTGCCGTCCATGCGTTCAAAGGAATACCCCTCGGCCAGATAAAGAGACAGGCTCTTTTCAAGGGCTTCCTTGTTCTTCTGCACGCCGCGGACAATTTCGCTGAAATAAGGCTTATCCATTTCAGAAACTTCGACCATTTCCTCGGCTTCCGTCACCGGATCTTCATCAATCACAAAGCGCCCGACAACGCCGTCGGTAAAATCCTTAATCACCTGGTCGACCGGCAGCTGCCCGAAAGCAATCATATAAGTCGCCTGCACCGCCGCCAGACGGGATTCCGATTTCATTCTGATTTTTTCTGAAATAAACTTTGCCATAATATCCTCTTAGTCTTCAATTTTTTTGTTGTCTTCAAACAGCTCCGGCTTGGCCAAACGGTCGATTGTGTCCACAAAATCCTCAAAATCTTTCACTTCGCGAAAATCTTTGTAAACCGAAGCAAAACGGATATAAGCGATGTGGTCGAGCGTCGACAGCGCCTCCATAACATAGGCGCCGATAGTCCCTGACGAGATTTCTCCCTCCCCCATAAGCTCCAGCCGCCGCTGAATGGAAGTCACGATTTTCTCCACGCGCTCGTCGTCCACCGGCCGCTTGCGCACCGACAGATAAATCGACTTCGCCAGCTTATCGCGATCAAAAGGCACCTTTTCGCCGTTTTTCTTAACCACAATCAAATCGCGGAGCTGCACCCGCTCATAAGTCGTAAAACGCGACCCACATTCCGGACACTCCCGCCGCCGGCGGATAGAGGTGTTGTCATCGGCGTTTCGGGAATCTTTCACTTGCGTATCATCGCAGCCGCAAAACGGACATTTCATAATTCAGCCCCCTTACTTTCCTTTCTCAACCAGACTTTCCGTCACCTGATAGAGTTTTGAAGAATACCGTGCTCCCTTTATAAGGACAATATCATTATTTTGCAACAGGTTATTTAATAAAAATTCATCCAAACCCTCTTTATTTTCAAAATAATGCTGCTCCCGTCCTGCTCCTAGCTGTGCCAGCATATCCTTCATTTCCGGACAAACGCCGATAACAATGTCAACATCGGCGGCATCAACCGCCTGCCCGATTTCAATATGCTTCTCCCGGGAGGCCGCGCCCAATTCGGCCATTTTGCCGAGCACGGCGATTTTCCGCCCCGGACAAGCCTGCACGCGGCTCAGATTTTCAATCGCCAGCTTCATTGATTCCGGCTGCCCGGAGTAACTGTCGTCAATCAGCGTATAAGTCCCCCGGCCGCCCGGCAGACGAAGCTTCAACCGCTGCCCGCGCCCCGGCAATGAGCCGAAATCCTTAAGATACGCCGCAGCCTGCACAACATCCAGCCCCAAAACGTCAACCACCGTCAAAGCGCATAAGGCATTGTAGACATGATGCTCGCCGCATTCGCTGAGCTGAAAATCCAGCTTTTTGCCGCCGACTTCGGCTCTGACACGGCAGCCTTCCTCTTCCGGCGTAACTTCCGGCACATTGGCGCTGCCAAACAAAACCACCCGCGCCTGCCGCTCGTCTGCCCGTTCCACCAGCAAATCGGCATAATTGGCATCACCGTTGATAATCGCCGTACCGCCCCTGGGCAGTCCCTCAAAAATCTCGGCCTTAGCCTCGGCAATTCCCTTAAAATTCTCAAAAAACTCAAGATGCATCGGATGAACGTTGGTCACCAACGCAATATCCGGCTGCACAAAAGAAGTCAGCCGCGAAATCTCGCCTTTGGCGCTCATCCCCATTTCAATAACCGCATAATCCGCGCTGGCATTAAGATTGCACAACGTTTCCGGCACCCCGATATGATTGTTGTGGTTTCCCTCGGTGGCATAAACATCGCCAAAACGGCTGAGCAGGAACTTGATTTCTTCTTTGGTTGTGGTTTTGCCGGCGCTTCCGGTCAGGCCGATAACTTTTCCCTTGAAGCGCGAACGGTTATAAGCGCCGATTCGCCCGTAGGCCTCCACCGTGTCCGCCGTCACAATCTGGCGCACCGCCGGCACCGCCGGATTCAAATGCTCAACCAAAACCAGCGGACAACCGCGGCTGATAACCTCTTCCACAAAATCATGCCCGTCAAATTTTTCACCCTTAATCGCCACAAACAGGCTGTTCTTCCCGGCTTTGCGGCTGTCGGTCACCACTTCGCTGATGTCCGCATCCACCACGCTGGAGGTTGAATAAACAATTTCGGCAATCTTTTTCGAATTAATATGTTCCATAACTTTCCCCGTAAAAATCCTTTTCTCTGGAGTATAAAAGCCAAATATAAATTTAGTGTTTAAAATAAAAGATTGCAATTTAAATTTATAGTGCTAGTATTTTGTCCAAACCTTTATTATTAATTTTAAATTTTTATGCAGTATGAAAAAGTTAAGTATTATTTTGAACTTTGCCATTTTGGCAATTATGAGTGCAGTAACCATGTCATGCAATGGCAGCGGCGGAAACGTCAGCGCGGCAGAACCGATTGAAATCACCAAAGATGAAATCATCGTCCTGCCTACCACTGATTTATTCTCGTACAAACTGAGCGACCAAGGTCTTCGTATTTCAGACACCTATTTCGGCCCGAAAGCTTACAAATTCCGGGAAGAATATGCTTTCGACATATACGAAAAATACAATGTCAATGTCGGGTATAGTAAAAAAATTGAGGCTTTTGATATGTATGAACTCGGCGGAAGTGGATTAACTCTGGCAACAGATGTCCGCGGCTTGGCCATACGCAAAGCCGGCGGCCGTTTTTTAATCATTCTTCTCACCGCGCACAACCCATGCCTGGCAATGAGAATGAAATATACAGTCAAGGAAAATTTTAACCTTTCCCCCACAGACATCGGAATAAGCGAAAACATTCCAACTATGCTGTTCGGAATAGAAGACAAAGAAAAACGTATTATCAGAATTCTGCTCATGCCGGAATACTTCTATCAGGAATCCCTGAAGCCTCTTGACACCAGCAATTTTGCCGAGCTTACCGCGCTTCCGGGCGATGGTCTGAAACCGCAGCAGGATACGACGGTTGTCTTCCCCTGCTATGGCGACAAACCGCAGATTGACTGTGAAAAGGACGGAAACGGCAGCCGCATTATTGTTCGCAATGCCGAAGGCCCCGGTAAAGACGCTTCGTTCAAAATAGACGCCGCGTATAACTATACGCCGCAAGAAGTCTATAATGTCAAAGGAATAAATTGGCATAGTCCGCAAGATGTTGCCGGCGCCTGCTTTGGCTTGCCGAACGGCAAATTTTTGAATATCGTGCAATGCCGGGATAAAAATCTTGCGCAGCAACGTTACAGCATCTCAATTGACGCCACAAAGATGGATGGCAACTTTGACTCGTCAGGTTATCGGTCTTTGATATATTTCAAAAACCGCAGCCGTGATGTCATGAGCCTGCCGTTTTATTTTCCGCTTTTCGGCGAAGAATAAAACTGCCCTGTCCCCAAACTTCACCGTTTGGGGATTTTTTTGTCCGCTTTCGCCATACGGCAAAATATCATCAGAAAAGCCGTTCCCTCTCCCCAACCACCTATTCGATTGTCATTCTGAACTTGTTTGTCCCAGGCAAACTCGTTCGCACCCAAAGGCTCTGTCTGCACTACCGCTTGCCAATCGCCAACTATCCATCCGATTGTCTCCCGAACTCGTTTCG
>JAUNPO010000106.1:0-1577 GCA_030536665.1 Pseudomonadota bacterium | reverse complement strand
CAGTCACCCCAAAGAACGTCATTGTCGCGTCACTCTGAGAGTGTGACCCGGACATCCAGGTAAAACCAACCATCCATCCGCTCGTCCCCCTCCTTCCATACCCCACCTACCCTTTTCGTACTTTTTTCCATAATATACACTAAAGATTTATATATTAATAGTAAAATTATTCTTGAATATTTTGTCAAATTATGCTACTGTCATAAGTGATAACATTATTATTAATTAAAATAAATACAATTATGAACGTAAAAAACACAATCAAAAAATTATTGAAAGAAAATGGTTACAAATGCAATGCCGACGGCCGCCGCTTTATTGCTGACAAGGTCGGAACATTGGAACCGCGTAAATTGGACGAAGCAAAATGGCTGCCCGTTTTGAAATATGCCGAACAAATCGGCGGCTGCCGTCCCGGAGAAAAATACACTTATGCCAACGCTCAAGGCTTCCTGTCCGCAGCGCGTGTCACAAGCCTGTATAATCTCCCGGCAGATATGGTCAACCCCGTTCTGGTCTGCTTCTCCGGTATGATGACCGCGCACCTTTGCGCCTTTGAAATCATACGTTTTTACGCCAAACAACACGACGAGCTTCTGCCTCTGCTGGCTATAGGCAAAGGCGGCAACAAAGGATTGTATGAAACCGTTTTCAATCGCGAACAGGGAATTATGGTCGGCAGCGAATACAACGCTTACCTCAATGCCCTTGAATATCTTGCCCCAAGCAAGTATGTTCGCGCCAATGAACGTGTTTGCAAAGACATTGATACCGCCGGAAACTTTGACGAGCTTTATCTGTTTGCCAAAGAAACCGGACGCAGCGAAGTGACTTACATCCTCTGCTCGGGAAACTTCAGTTATGACAAGCGGCTCCTTGCCGAATTTCTGCTGAAAGCTTCCGCACCGGAGTTTAAAGATGTAAAAATCAACTTTGTTTTGGCACATTGCCCGATAATCACCAACTTAAAGGTGGTTGACGGACATCTGTCGGAAACAATGCTTGGTTACATCGCCGCCAGCCTCGGCCCGTTGATGAAAGATACCGTCACCTTTGACGGCAGCAGTTCATCGGAAAACCCAGAGAGGTATCTAATGCCCGGCGTTGACGAAGCCGACTGGTCTGTTTTTAAGGAACTCATCAGCGAGTTCTCTAATATGGGCTGGCCGAATTACGCCGAACTTTTGTACGGAACACCGCATGAAGAAGCCGTTTTGGATATCATCCTCAGCGATCTTCACGCCCGCGGTTCTTTTACAAAAGACAGTTATGATGAAGGCCTTGTTGAGGATTTGGAAACATACCGGCAGTTTATCGGAAAATACAAAGGCGGCGAAAACCTTGCCTGCTTCTTTGATTACCTGCAAACCACCACGGATGTCCCTTTTTTTCTCTGAAAAATAAGACCTGAATAACAAAATCCCGGTTGATGAAAATCATCGCCGGGATTTTTTTTTGTCCGCTTTCGCCATACGGCAAAATATCATCCTGAAAGCCGTCCCCCTCTCCCCAAACCACTCATCCGCTTGTCATCAACCCAGAAAAAAGCATTATTTTCCATTATTTTTGAGTTTCGC
>JAUNPO010000105.1 GCA_030536665.1 Pseudomonadota bacterium | reverse complement strand
ATTGAAAATGGAGATTTATATGGTGCTACGGGGAATCATCAGTGGCGGAAGGTTGAATTTTATTCGAAAGTTGTTGCACTGGTCTGCGCCTGTGGGGATTTTTGGAGCTGTAGTTCGGATTCTTTATGAGCTTATGTCTTTTATGCTTCTTCTTGGGCTTGCGCCTTATATGGTGTTGTTTATGTTGATACTGGGATGTTTGGACTTTTTTTATTTCATGGAAACAAGAGCGGTTTTGAAAAGGCTTAAAAATAAAGAACAAATTTTGCCCGAAGATGAAAAATCCATGTTTATACCGAACGGCTCTCCCGCGTCAAAGAAAAATGTCAATCTTTGGCAGTTTGGGGTAATGTTTTTGGTATTTTTACTTAATATTATTTATGCGTGGGGCGCTATGTATATTATATCTTTTACTATGACTGCTTTGCATTTAAAATAGAGGGGGATTTATATGGGGCTACGGGGAATCATCAGCGGCGGAAGGTTGAATTTTATTCGAAAGTTGTTGTACTGGTCTGCGCCTGTGGGGATCTTTGGAGCAGTGGTGCGGATTCTTTTTGAGCTTATGTCTTTTATGATACTCATTGGGTTTATGCCTTATGTGATATTGTTTTTGTTGGTATTGGGATGTTTGGACTTTTTTTATTTCATGGAAACAAGAGCGGTTTTGAAAAGGCTTAAAAATAAAGAACAAATTTTGCCCGAAGATGAAAAATCCATGTTTATGCCTAACGGCTCTCCCGCGTCAAAGAAAAATGTCAATCTTTGGCAGTTTGTGGTAATGTTTTTGGTATTTTTGCTTAATATTATTTATGGAGTGGTCGGGGTAGATCTTGTACATATGTTTTTTACACAGGTTGTTTTGCGCTAGCATATTAAAAATTTCCATTGTTTTTGTTTAACGATAACGGCGGTTTCGCCGTTTTTTTATTTTAAAAAGGAGAATGTTACAAATGATTAAATTTAAACCGGTGACAGATCGGGTGGCAATTCGTCTTGAACCGAAAGAAGAAAGGACCAAAGGCGGTATTATTGTTGCCGATACAATAGAGAAGCCGCGAACAATCGGTATTGTCGAAGGAATAGGGCCGAATGTCAAAGCCGATATAAAAATTGGAGATCGCGTTTTATTTCATTGTTTTGACGAGTTGCCGACCTATGATCCGGATGTGGTGATGGTGAGGGATAGTAGTTTGTTAGGCATTTTCGAAGAGTAAAAGTTCGTATAGCACGTCATCTAGAGCGATTTTTTCCGGTCTCGACAAATTCACGTACTATTTTGTACGCTAAAATTTTTCTCGCCGTTAAAATCACTCTATCTAACGCACTCTCCGAACTTTTACAGTGCCATAAGTTGAGTTGTGTTTTGGGGTGATACTGAAACAAGTTTAGGATGACATTCAGATGGAGTGGTGGTTGAGAGTTATGGAGCTATAATCAATTATTATGTTTTGGGTGGGCGGCGAAGAGCCGCTTTTTTTTTATTTATAATCAAGGAGAAATTTTGAATGAAACAGGAAAAGGAAAATTTGAAGGCTTTGGCTAAGGAATGGACAGAGCGGATTTCACGGGCAGAGAAAAAATATGACGATTATTATAAGCTCGTTAAGGAAACTCGGGAAAGTTACAGGGCTAAGCAAAAATTTGAAGTCAGCGGGTTACGCACCAAAGGGGCTTTTAATATCTTTTGGTCGGGGATTGAAACGCAGAAGCCGTTTTTGTATTTTAAGCAGCCCAAGCCTTATATTGACAGGGTGAATAAAATCAGCAATCCGGCGGAATCTTTGGCTTGCAAGATTTTGGAAAAGGCTTTGGAATGGGATTTGGGTCAGTTTGATTTTGACGCGGCGGCGAAATATGCGCGCAATGATTATCTGATTTCCGGCTGCGGTATCCTTTGGGAGCAGTACAAGCCGGAATTTAAGGAGATTGTCGGCGCGGACGGGCAGGCGGCAGAAGTCAAAACCGGGGAAAAAGTGGTTTCGGAGTATGTCGACCCGTGTAATTTTATTGCCGATCCCGACCATGTCGGCGTGTGGGAAGATGTGGTTTGGATTGCCCGCAAACAGCAGATGAGCAAGGCGCAGGCGGTGGAAACTTTTGGCGACGAGGCGCGTTTTATTCTGGCGGAAGACGAAGGGCGCGATTATAAGCCGAAGTCAATTTGTGTTTATGAAATTTGGGACAAGGAAAGCAAACGCGTTTTTTGGCTGTATAAAAATGCGGCGCGGTTTTTGCGTGTGGCGGATGACCCGCTCGGCGTGCATGGATTTTTTCCCTGTCCGAAGCCGATTTTTGCAACCCAGACCAATGACAGCATTATTCCGGTGCCGGATTATGTGATGATTAAAGCCGATTTGGAGGAACTGAGCGGCGTTATTGAGCGGATGCGGCTGACGATGAAGGCTTTGAAAGTCAGCGGCGCTTATGACAGTTCGTTTTCCCGGCTGGCCAATATTCTGGACAAGGATGTTTCACTGCTGGCGGTGGCTGATTTTGACAAGCTGAAAAGCGCCGGCGGTATCAGGGGCGTTATTGATTTTATGCCGATTGAGCAGTACATCACCGCTTTGCAGGCTTTGGCGCAGCGCCGTGACGACATTATTAAAAATGTTTATGAAATTACCGGCGTGTCGGATATTATGCGCGGTAATTCCAACGCGGCGGAAACGGCGACGGCGGTAACGCGCAAGACTAATTTCGGCACGCTGCGCAATCAGGACCGCCAAAATGATATGCAGCGTTTTATCCGCGATTTGTATCGCCTGAAAGCCGAGATTATCTGCGAGCAGTTTTCGGTTGACACGCTGATGCAGTTTTTATCTCCGGCGGAAAAGCAGAATACGGTTTTGGCGGGGCAGGCGATTGAGCTTTTGAAAACCGACAAAATGCGCGATATGGTGCTGAATGTGGAAACGGAATGTGTCTTTAATCAGCAGGAAGAAAGCGCAAAGACCCTTGAAGCCGTGCAGACGGTGACAAAGATGATCAGCGAGGCGTTTCAGCTGGTTTCGGCCCAGCCTTTGTTGCTGCCGCTTTATCGGCAGATGGTGGAGGCGGTGATTGCCGGAATGCCGCGGTCGCGTCCGTTTGAGGCTGTTCTTGAAAATGTCTTCACCTCTATCGGGCAGGAACTCAGCCGTCCCAAGCAGCCGCAACAGCCGCAGCCGACGCCGGCCGAACGTCTTGAGGCGGAGAAAATTCGGAAAGAATATGAAATCGAAAAAGAGAAAAATGCGCTTAAAGCCCGGGAGATTGCCATTAAGGAGCAGGCCGAGCGGGCAAAGGCCTCTTTGACGAACAAGGAGATGGATTTGCAGGCGAACCTTAAGGCTGCTGACATAGCCAAGAAGAAGGGAAGTATTGGGACGGGGTTGGTTCCCGAATTCCGGTAAAAGTTCGTATAGCGTGTCATCTAGAGCAGTTTTACGGTGGTTTGAAAAATCCATGTACTTCTGTGTACATTAGGATTTTTCTCACACCTAGAAACTACTCTATCTAACGCACTCTCCGAACTTTTACAGCGGCTAAGAGAGGAGATTGCTCTGCGGTCGATTAGCGGCTAAGGATAAAGAAAAAATGAAGGGAGCTCTTTCGGGGGCTTCCTTTTTTTATGATATATTAAGTTTTTTATCTTAAAGTCTTTTACAAAGATGAAAGGTGACAAACATGGTATATTCTCAAAAAGAGCTTATGCTCGGCGGGCACCTCTATTTGGCTGATGATGCTGAACTGGCGGCTGATTTTTCCCGGGCAAAAAAACTGCTGCGCCGTTATAATCAGACAACTGAAACGGAAGAGGAACTGCGCCGCGATTTGTTGCGGCAGTTGTTTGGACAATGCGGCGAAAAGATTCATGTCGAACCGCCTTTTTATTGTGATTATGGCTGCCATATTTCGGTTGGGGAAAGTTTTTATGCCAATTATGACTGTATTATCATTGATGTTTGTGATGTGATTATCGGGCGGAATGTTTTCTTCGGACCGCGGGTCGGAATTTATACTGCCGGGCATCCGTTGACTGCCGAAGTGCGAAATACGGGGCTGGAATATGGAAAAAAAGTTGTAATCGGCGATAATGTGTGGATTGGCGGAAATGTTGTGATTAATCCCGGTGTGACAATTGGTGATAATACGGTCATCGGTTCGGGAGCCGTTGTGACAAAGGATATTCCGGGAAATGTGATTGCAGTTGGAAATCCGTGCCGGATTTTGCGGAAAATCAGTGCAGAAGATGAAGTTTTTTGGCGGGAAAAGCAACAGCAGTATTTGCGTAACCGTTTATAGATGCCGGTGTTTTTGATTTGTATTAAGGCTGGCTTGTTTTTCTTGGCCGCTTGTGTTGAACAGGCGGTTTTTTTTATATCCGGCGGGTTTTTGTGCCAGAGCGGATTGTATTATTATATTTTTAGGTTGGGGGAAGCTTTTTGATGGGCTTCCTTTTTTGTTTAAAGGCCGTATTTTGGGCTGCTAGTACAGAAACTGCGCGTAAAATGTTTCCTTACTATTAGCCTCAAACTCCGGCCTTTTGTTAATTTAACTTATTGAAAGGTTTTTATATGTCTTTAAATATGACCATTGACGAGTGGAAAGCAGGTATTCCACAGAGAGAATTAGAACGGAAGATAAGAGAATATGAAGAAAATTTGCCGGAGCGTGAAAAGATGACGGCTCAGGCAAGAGAGAATAATCAGACGCGTTTCTTTTTAGAAGACAGGTTCTATGAACTGCATAAGAAAGAATTGACGGATATGATGAAGAAACAGGCAGAGGAGAATATGAAGGTTTGTTTTAGAGATGGGTATTCAGGGATTGTTCCTACCATGAATGGTTATTCTGAGGGGGCTAATGTCGGATTCACACCCTTGCCGGTTTCCCCTAGGGGAGAGGAGGGGCTAGACAGTGCCTCCTCAAGAGGAGGACAGAATGGTTTGATTAACTTTGGGACGGAAAATCAAGGGGGTATTCCTGTCACAAAAGGTTCTTTGGGTGATTATGCTTCTCCTGCCGGGGGAGGATTGGAGGCTTCGGCTTTGACACCACCATCTTATGGTGCGTCTGCTTCCAATGGCAGCCGGCAGCTTGCCAGTGGGTATGGAAATGGTTATGCTGCGGATTATGCCCAGCCGGTTGCAGCGGCAGGAGTTAATCCTTTGCCGGAAGTTCGTAATACTGCTATGCCTCAGCCGGAGCCAGTACAGAATAGTACAGATGTATCATGGGAGGATTATTTGAAATATGCCACAGCGGCAGCTTTACAGGGATATACTCTTGGGTTCTCAGATGAGCTTTACGGACTTGGCGGCGCTTTGGGAGCGGGATTGGCTTCCTGGCGTGCAGGACAAAATGTTTGGGACGGAATGAAAAACGGTTATGTGGAAAACCGTGACGATGCCCGCGCTTATCTCAATGAGGCCAGAGAACGCGCGCCGGTTGTTTCAGCAATTGCGGAAACAGGAGCCGGTTTGGTGAATCCGTTGGGACGAGTTTTGGGTGTGGGACAGAAAGCTTCCCGAACGGCCAAAATATATAACAATATGTTGGAAAATACGGTTACAGGTGCTGTTTACGGAGCTGGACAAGGCGAAGGGGATTTTATGAATCAACTGGCCAGCACAGAGAGAGGCGCTGCTTTGGGGATGGCGACAGGATATATATTGAAAGGGGCAGATCGCATTCTCCCAATGTATACCGGTCCATTATATCGTATTCCGGCTGCGACATTTCCGATTTCACTTGGAACGAACTGGGGGTATGATTATGTTGCTAATAATGTACTTCCTGCTGCGGGAGATATGGCGCGTCCGTTGTTTCAGGATAAAAATAATCAATAAATTATTGTTGATTTAATAATGATTGTATGTATTATGTTTATTATTATGAAAGTAGTTGATGTTTTTGATTATATTGTTTGTAAAATCAAAGATTTGATTTTATTTGTGCTTGTCTGGACAATTTATTTGACTCCGGTACTTTATTTTGCGTCGTGGGGCGCTGTGGCGGCTTGTGGTAACAATCTTCCTTTGTGGGTGCATATTTATGCCTTGGTATTTTTCTGGTTTCCTTTTTTGTTTGCTTATGACATAAAGTTTATAGATAAATACGGAGCGCATATTATGCTTATGATTATAGCGTTAAATTTTATTTTGTTTTTTCTTTATCATGTTTAAGGTTTTGTTTTTTTATTTTTTTGCCGCTTGTGTTGAACAGGCGGTTTTTTATATCCGGCGGGTTTTTGTGCCTGAGCGGGTAAAATTATTATGTTTTTGGGTTGGGGGAGCTCTTTGAGGGGCTTCCTTTTTTTTGTTAATTTAATTTATGAGGAGAAAAGAAAATGACATTAAATATGTCTTTAGAACAGTGGAAGGATGGTATTCCACAGAGAGAATTAGAACGGAAGATAAAAGAATACGAAGAAAATTTGTAAAAGTTCGTATTTTGGACTGCTAGTACAGAAACTTCGTGTAAACCGCTAAGTCATGTACTATTGTGTACACTCCTGTCGCGGTTTCACTAGTTTCTTACTATCAGCCTCAAACTCCGACCTTTTCCTGGTGCCAAGAA
>JAUNPO010000104.1 GCA_030536665.1 Pseudomonadota bacterium | reverse complement strand
TAATCAGCAAATCTTTGATTTTTCCCTCATGTTGCTGCAGAAATAAAGAAACTTTGTCAGCATCAGCTTTTTCTTCATCAAAATCTTCCGGCCGGTAAAGTGCTCTCCACTTTTGTGCCATTTCCAAGGTCAAGGCTGGGAAATCCTGACGATATTTTTTACGGGTGGCATGTCGCATTTCAAACTCGTCAACATAGCCGTCAATCAACGAAAACATTTCCCGTTTGTCAGTATATGGCGCGGCGCAGATTTCGTCAAAATCGCAATCCGGCATATAATAAGACAAATTTTTATAGCTGTATTTCCAGGCAGAAACAATGCGCTCCGGCGGCAGAATCAACAACTGTTTCGTCGTGATGATGTCACCCAAAATACTTTGACGCATCTGCTCGTCATAAATCTGATAATCAATGTTCAGATTCCGCAGAAAAGCGGCAACCTCCCGAGAGATTTCACGATTAGGAACAATAAGCGTCAATTTGGGATAATGGCCGTAATCAATATAATGCAGCCCATAAGCATAGGCGGCATAAACAACTGACAAGACATCGTTTCCATAAAGCATAATCCCCTCAGCCTCAGGCATTCGGCAACGGGCAAATACATTTTCCTTGCCGCCTTTCAGATAAAAGGAATCATTGTCATGCGTAAACACATAGTGCAAAACATCATCGGCAAAACACGGCAATAAACATCCCATTTTAGAGCTTTTATTATGCGGGTGCCGCATCAGCTGTTCATAAACAGGAAGCGAAGCGACAAACATCCCCTGCCCGCGCAAATTATAACTACTGTTAACCAATGCCAGAAAATCAGGAATTTCCATTTCAGAAAGCGGTTCGCCGCAGAGGTCGACATTATAACTTTCATGTACCATTCTTTTATACTGACAAACCCGTTTGGCTACTTTTTCAGCCTCAACGCTTTCATCATGCGCAATCCAGCCAAGGCGGCTGAAATAATGCAATCCCGGAATGATAAAACACTTGTTTTCAACTTTCATTCCGTTGTAAATTTCTCTTGCTAAATCAATTAATTCTTTCTCCATAATATAAAAAATAATATAAATTAAACATAATAGTTCCTTTGTGCGGGTAACTTATGATAATTTTTGAGTTTTAGCAAGAAGAATTTTGGATTAAATCAGTTCATGCGGACACGGAACCAGGTAAAGAGGACGTTTCCGTCATTTTTTATTCCCGGGACATATGCGGCCTGCAATGCCAAACGCCCGTATTCTATGCCAGCCATCGGCAACGGCAGCGGCACGGGAATATAATTATATTCATGACGCTGGGTCAGGCCGACGGTAAAACCTGCGCCCACTCTGAAATCGGGGTTACAGTTTACAAACCAGTTTTTTTGAAAGGCATAGCCGAACATGGTTTCCGTATGAAAATTAGAATCCTTAAAAACCATGGCGTACAAAGCGTGCCAATCGCCGTCGTCATCATAGCGTGATTTGCCGACACCAAAGCCCCAGGCTTCTTCATTATATTTATCCAGGTGTTTTTTATCATAAAACAGGCGGTTATGCCATGCATAAAAGGGCAAATAGACATCATAGCTGTCGGAATCCCATGTTTCGGAAACATTATATTTTGTTTTTTCCCAAAGGTTTTGTCTGCCTTCCGGCGTAAAGATATTGATTGTTTTGCTTTCTTCGCCCTCTTCTGCTCCGGCAACCGGTACAAAACAAAAAAACAGCAAAAACAAAATTCCGACTAACCTGTACATGGTGATTTTTTCCTATTAAAACTTAAAACTGACGTTTTATAACAAATATCAATTATATATACAATCACATAATAAGTTTAATGCACACCTGCGAGGTGAGCGCACCCACGGGGTGAGCGATTGGTTCGCCGTTGGTTGCCCCGTGCGTAATAAGGCACTGCGTGCGGCGGGGAGCCCCCGCGGGCACAAGTTAGCTGTTGGTTGCTTTTTACGTAAGGAAGCGCGATGCTTACATTGTGCCTGCCGCTTTTTATTATGAATCATCCCCTCTGCCGGCATTACAGAGGGGATGATTTTGTTCCTATATCAAGCGGCTGTTTTCAATAGCAGCGTGAACAAAAGACACAAACAACGGGTGCGGCGCAAAAGGCTTGGATTTTAATTCAGGATGGAACTGAACGCCGATAAACCAGGGATGGTCAGGAATTTCCACGATTTCCGGCAAATTGCCAACAGGAGAACGGCCGGAAATCAACATGCCGCTTTTATTCAGAACCGGTTCATATTTGCAGTTAACCTCATAGCGGTGACGGTGGCGTTCGGATATCTTATCGCTGCCATAGACCGCCGCAACTTTTGAACCGGGCGTCAGACAGCATTCATAAGCACCCAGGCGCATGGTTCCGCCCAAATCGCCGTTTTTGTGGCGGATTTGCTTGGCGCCGTCTTTATCCCATTCGGTCATCAGGCCGACAACCGGCTCGCAGTCCGTCATAAATTCGGTCGTTCCGGCATTTTTGATACCGGCGACATCGCGCAATGTTTCAATAACCGCCATTTGCATACCGAAACAAATGCCCAAAAATGGTACTTTATGCTCGCGCGCATATTTAATCGCCTTGATTTTTCCTTCCGTACCGCGTTGTCCGAAACCGCCCGGCACCAAAATCGCGCTGACATCTGCCAGTTCGGCCTCGGCTTCTTCGCCTTCAAGCTTTTCAGAATCAATCCATTTGATTTTTACCTTGTATTTATTGGCAATTCCGCCGTGGACAAGGGCTTCGTTCAGAGATTTATAAGCTTCCAAAAGCTGGGTATATTTGCCGACAACACCGATTGTCACCGTTCCTTCCGGATTTTTCAAGACATCGACAATGTGCTCCCATTTGCTCAAATCCGCCGGTTTGGCGTCAGTCAGGCCGAAATATTTGCAGACGGCGGCGTCCATGCCCTCATAAGAATAAGAAATCGGCACCTGATAAATGCTGCTGACATCAAGCGCGGCAATAACGTTTTCCTCACGGACGTTACAAAACTGGGCAATTTTGCGCTTTTCATTTTCAGGAATGGGCATTTGCGAGCGGCAGAGAAGCATATCCGGCTGAATACCGTATTCCTGAAGCTGCTTGACAGAGTGCTGCGTCGGCTTGGTTTTGAGCTCCCCTGCCGCCGGAATGTAGGGCAGCAGCGTTACATGCAGAAACATAATCCGGTCACGGCCAAGTTCATAAGCCAGTTGGCGTATAGCTTCAAGATAAGGCTGTCCCTCAATGTCGCCGACCGTACCGCCGATTTCGCACAGTACAAAATCTTCATCACTGATATCCGACAGGATAAAGTCCTTAATTTCATTGGTAACGTGCGGCACAACCTGAATTGTCGCGCCCAGATAATCGCCGCGGCGCTCTTTGTCGATAACCCGCTGATAAATAATGCCGGTGGTGACGCTGTCCGCCCTTTTGGCCGGAACGCCGGAGAAACGTTCATAATGCCCAAGGTCAAGGTCGGCTTCGGTTCCGTCATCCGTTACAAACACTTCACCGTGCTGATACGGGCTCATGGTGCCGGGGTCAACATTCAAATAAGGGTCGAGTTTGCGCAAGCGGACTTTGAAGCCGCGGGACTGCAATATGGAAGCCAGAGATGCCGAAGCCAGCCCTTTTCCCAGAGAAGAAACCACCCCGCCGGTGATAAAAATAAATTTGGCTTTGGTTTTCAAAACATCTTCAATTTTTTTAGCAATAGTCATCAGATTTTCCCTTATTTTTTACCTTGTTTTAAAGTGACAAAGGCTCCTTAATTTGAGGAGCCTTTGTTATTTTGATTATTTTCAGTCATTTATTTTCCGGCGGCCGGTACAGTCGGAACATCAGGAACTGCGGGTGCAGCAGGCACTGACTGTTCTGCCGGGGCAACGTCTAAAATAGAGTTTGATTTTCTTTCCACATTTTTGTAGTAGAGGGAAAGAGAAATACTCGTAATGAAGAAAAGTGTCGCCAAAACAGCCGTTGTCTTGGTTAAAAAGTTGCCGGTGCCGCGCGCACTCAAAAAGCTGGAGGCGCCACTGCCGCCGCCAAGACCGTCCAAGGCACCGCCCTCGGAACGCTGCATTAAAATGAAGCAAACCAAGAAAATGGCGATAAGCAAATGTACAACAAGCAATACTGTTTCCATATTTTTTTTCCTTTATAACTTAGCAAGCGCCTGAGTTTTTGGCAATGGCAATAAAGTCGTCAACCTTGAGGCTGGCGCCGCCGATTAAAGCGCCGTCAACGTCTTCAAGCGACAAAAGTTCTTTGGCATTGTTCGGTTTTACGGAACCGCCGTACAAAATGCGCATTTTGTTGGCGTTGCCTTTGCCGAGTTTTTTAGCCAGTGTCTTACGAATGGCAGCATGAACTTCGGCAACATCCGCGGTTGTCGGGATTTTTCCGGTACCGATAGCCCAAACCGGTTCATAAGCGATGACGGTATTGGCAGAAGTCGCGTTTTCTGGAACAGACTCGAGAATCTGCTTGGTGCAGACATCTAATGCCTTGCCTGCTTCGCGTTCGCTCAGGGTTTCACCAACGCAGATAACGGCTTTCAGACCGGCGACATAAGCAGCTTCGGCCTTTTGGGCAACAAGTTCGCTTGATTCATAATGGTCGGCACGGCGTTCGGAGTGCCCGAGAATAACATACTGGCAGCCGGTATCTTTCAGCATAACCGGACTGATATCGCCGGTATGCGCGCCTTTTTCGGCAAAGTGGCAATCCTGTCCGCCCATAGCGACTTTTGCGCCGCGCAGAGCCTTTTTGACGGTTGTCAGCAGCGTAAACGGCGGGCAGACCAAAAATTCACAATCGACTTTGCCCATTTTTTTGACTTCTTCGGCAACGCCTTTGGCCAAAGCAGCGCCGTCAGCCAGCAGGCCGTTCATTTTCCAGTTTCCGGCAATCAGTAACTTTCTTGACATGCTCAATTCCTTAATTTATTAAAAAAAACATATTTGTTATGACTTGTAACACAAGTTTTTTTTATTTTCCAGTCAAAAATAGTTTTCAACATCAATATTTGTTGTTAACGCTTTATAAATAATGTTGAAGAGGGATTTTTTTTATATTACATTTCCTTAACAGATAAATTTGGTTTGAATAGGATTTTACGACCATGATGAGCAAAATTAGAAAAATGCAGGATACCTGGCTGGCCAAGAGTATCTTTATCCTTACTGCACTGAGCTTTATGTCTTTGTTTGGAATTTCGGGATATATCAACAGCGCCGGGCAGAATCGCACGGTTATCAAAGTTGACGACATTGAAATTTCACAAAGTGAAATTTCCTATAAGTACGACAAGCAGCTGCAGATGGCGCGCGACATCTTCGGCAACCAGCTGGAACTCACCGATGAAATGCGCAACCAAATCCTGCTCGGTATAGTCCGCGCCGAACTGGTTGACGCCATTATCAAGACGACAGCGGAAAACAACAATGTTGTCATCGGCGATGATTTGGTCAGAAAAATCATTTATTCGCAGGCGGCCTTTATGAACAGCCAGGGAAAATTCGACATCAACCGTTTCCGTCTGGCGCTCAGCCAATACGGCCTGACGGAGCAGGAATATATTTCCAGTCTGCGCCTCGACTTGCAGAAGCGCATTCTGGCCTATGATCCGGCACAGAATGTCAATGTTCCCGCTTTTCTGACTGATTTTCTCGGCAAAATCGAAAACCAGAAACGCGTTTTTAAATATGTTAAAATCGATCCGGAAAAACTCAAAATCGACCGTGCTATCAGCGAAGACGAGCTGCAGCAGTACTATCATGATTTTTCCGACAATTTCATGGCACCGGAAAAGCGTGACATTTCCTATGTTATGATTTCGGCTGACGAAATTGCCGGACAATACCAGCCTTCTCAGGACGAAATCAACGAATACTACAATGCCAACATCACTCTGTTTGAAACACCGGAAAAACGCAGCGTTCTGCAAATGGTCTTTCAGGATGAAGACGCGGCCCTCAAAGCCCGCGCCGATCTTGACGCCGGAAAAGACTTCAATGCCGTTGCCCGTACTGCGGCCAACCAGACGGATGAAGACACCAATCTCGGCGACGTTGACAAAGATGCGCTTATTGAAGGTATCGGCGATGATGTTTTTGCCTTGCCCAAAGGTGGTATTGCCGGTCCGCTTAAATCGGAATTCGGCTGGCATATCATGAAAGTTACCGCCATCACTCCGGCTAAAAAGATGAATCGTAAAGAAGCCGAAAAAATTGCCACAGAAGCTGTGCGTAAAGAAAAAGCCTATGATGTCGTTTATAATTTCACACAGGAGATTGAGGACAAAATCGGCGGCGGCGAAACGCTTGAAAATCTGGCAAAAGATTTAAAAGCCAGTGTTAAACATATCAAGAATCTGAGCGAGGACGGCATGGCGGACGGAGCAAAATCCCCCTACTCCATTGAGCTTGTCGATCAGGCCTTTTCTTATAATGTCGGCGAAGTGAGCCAAGTTGTCGAAACCGACACCGGGCTGGCCGTTGTCCGGGTTGACAATGTTGTTGACGCGCATTTGCTTGATCTTGACGAGGTTAAGCCGATGATTGAAAAGATGTGGGCCGACAACGAACGCGATATTATCGCGCAGGAACTCAGCAACGACATGATGAATGATTTGGAAGAAGGTGGCACCATTGAGGACGCA
>JAUNPO010000103.1 GCA_030536665.1 Pseudomonadota bacterium | reverse complement strand
CATGCAAAAAGCCAAAGACGTCAAAGAGTTTGTGGAGAGGATAGACAGCAGCAAGAAAGTCAACCCCAAAGACCTGTCCTCGGATCAGGATTTGACGATAGCCATTATGAACCTCATCAGCATAGAGGAACACCTGATGTTTTCCGGCGCCAAGACAGGCAAAACCTCGTTTTACGACCTGATTGAAGACGTCCGCGAAACCCGCAAAAAACTGATGCAGAAGATAATCCCGAGTTATGAAGGCGAAGTCTGGTGTATCTCCAAACACCTGTTGGCGAGTTCGATGCGCCTGATGGAAGTCGGCACCAAGCAGCAGAGCCTGGGCCATAAGGACGTAGCCTATGACTTGTTTAATCAGGCTTATGAATTATACTGCCTGTTCTGGGGCTTAAACATGAATATGCTGAGCGTTGACGATGTGAAATGGGTCAAGGACAGCGTCGAGGACGTCAAGAAACTGACGGCGCGTGCCGCGGCTGTCACCACGCCGGCGTCAGAGAAGAAAACGGCTGAAACGGTTGAGGCGGAACCCAAAGGCGGCGCTCTGGCAAAGATGAAAGCCTTTGTCCGCAAAGCCGTCGACTGCTGCATCGAGTAATGTCAAAACCTTAATAAAAGCAAGGAACATAAACAATGAAAAAACTGTTATCAGCCGTTTTGGTTGCAGCCGCTTTTTGCCTCGGCGGCTGCGCCGAAAAATCCGCCGCAGTTCAAAACGACCGCCTGTACTTTTTCTATGCCGACACCTGTCCGCACTGCCATGAAGCCGAAGCCTACATCCGGCAAAAACATCCCGGCCTGAAAATGGAAAAAGTCGACGTGCAGACGCCCCAGGGCTACGCCCTCTTTGTCAAATGCGCGGAAAAATTCAACCTCGGACAAAGGATTGGAACCCCGCTGTTTTGCATGGGCGACAACTACCTCATGGGCTGGGCGCCGGAATACGCAAGCCGCTTTGACGCTTATGCCCAACCCTTTTTATAAAACAGCCTCTGGCATTGCGCGGCTTTTTGTGTTATAATCGCATTATGACGAATAATGTGTAATCTTAATACCGGGAGCCGCGCCATGACTCAGACTCAAACTTTTTACTACCATTTTCAAAAAAACTGGTTCTGGTTGCTGTCAAACCTGCTGATGCTGGTTCTGCTCGTCAGCTGCGCCCTCCGCCACCCGGCCTTGTGGCTCTGGCCGCAAATGCAAATTTTGCTGGGTCTGTTTACGCTCACGCTGTTAATGTGGGGCTATAAATACCTGCTGAAAATTCCCGTTGCCGTCATCAGCAACGAGGGCATAAAAATCGACCACAGCCGGCTGCTGCCGTGGCAAGACATCGCCGCCGCGGAATACCGCACCGCCCGTTGCTGCTTCCGCCGCCTGCCGCTCATCGTCCTGCTTCCCCGTCCCGGCATAAAATACCGCTACAACTTCATCCAACGGCATATCATTGACTCGGACTTCACCGCCTTTTCCCTGCCGTTATACCACATCACGGCGGAAGACGCGGCCGCCCTGACGCAAATCATCACCAAACGCGTCGGCAAAATCCGCCCCGAAAAATAACAAAAAAAACACGCCGTTTTTTTCAACAGCGTGTTTTGACACCTTACGACATATTATTCATAATTTCAGAATCTTACCTCGCACCTTGCTCTATAAGAAAAAACCTCATCTCATCAGAGCGAGCTATTTTCAACAATCCGTAATATTCCTTTTCGTTAATTTCGCTCCAACCTCTGAAATACCGCCAGTTAACATCGGCACCGTCCGCAATCAATGCCTTTACAGCCTGAATGTCATCCCGTTTAACCGCCTTTTTCAACTGCCTTTTTTGAACTTTTTTCTTCCCAAAAATCAATTCTCTTAAACTTTTCATACAAAATAATTTTAAGTGACACATTTATATCTTATCATTTTCATATTACCACAAACGGCAAAAAAATGATATTAAACTTTTGTTACAAATTTAGAATCAAAAAAAAACACGCCGTCTTTTTTTTCCAACAGCGTGTTTTCTTAGAACTCTTGCAGCATCACTCCGAACAAATGCCCGCTTCTTTCAAGCGGATTGCGTCCATCGCGTCGCAATATTCTCTCTTGATTTCAGAATCGCTTTTCGCACCATGTTTCAGAAGGAAAGTCTTCATTGCTTCTGAACGAGCCAACTCCAAAGGCCTGTAATAAGTTCTCTCATTAGCGTCGTTCATGCCGCCGCGGTAACGCCAGTTGACGTTTGCGCCGCTTTCAACCAATGTCTTCACCACCTGAAGATTGTCAGCCTGAATAGCTTTTCTGAATTGTTGTTTTTTTGAGTTTTTCTTAGCGCTCTTTTTACCAAAAAATAATTCTTTTAAAGTTTTCATATTACAAAATAATTTTAAGTGACACATTCATATCTTATCATTTCCATATTACCACAAACGGCAAAAAAATGATATTAAACTTTTGTTACAAATCATAACATCAACACCCTATTTCTTCCCGGCCAGACGATAGCTCTCATCCAGCCGCCGGCAGATTTCTTCGGCTGCCGTCCGCCCGTCCAAACACAGCGTCAGCCAATGGCTTTTGTTCATGTGATATCCCGGAAAATACCTTTCCCCGTCAACCAGCCGCGCAATTTCGTCCGTCTCCGCCCGCAGGTCGATAATGTCCAGTTTTTCCTCGCCGGACAACCCGAGTTTCTGCGGCGGCAAATTCAACAACGCGGCATACCACTTGGCATTGTCCTTTCGCCGCAAAATCGCATTCGTCGGAAACTTCGGCCATAAAAACTCTAACTCGTCCCCGTATTTCTCCCGCGCATAGGCAATCACACTTCCGGCAACCGCACTTTTAAACCTGTCGGCATAAAAACACTTTGCCGCCGCCTCGGTCAAAACCGCCTCAAGCTCGCTCCGAATTTTGCCGACAAAAGCGCCCGTCGCCGCGGCAACCTTAACCAGCGCGTAGACTTCCCCTGTTTCCGCATCAACCGCGTCCGCCGTCACCCGGCCGTCTGCCGCCACGTTGACCACTGCCTCAAACTGCCCGTCAGCCAGCGGCGCCCGATAAACATAACCGCCTGCCTCCGGCTTAAAACCGAAAGCCGCCAGTTTTTCCCGCTCAGGCGACAGCCCGTCAAACATCGCCGTCAACTCTCTCATTCAGCCTCTCCTCGCCCTACCAGTTATATTCCCGGTAATTTTTAAACAGCTTTCCAAACACCGGCTTTTCTCCGCCCAAAGCCGACAAAACCGGATCCAAAACCCGCATGGCTCCGTCCACCTCGTCAATCGCCATCAGCGTTTTTCTGCGCGCCGCGTCCAGATTCTGCGGATTGGGCTTTTCATTGGTAATCCAGCCGGTGTCCACACTGTTCATAAAAACGCCGAAATCCCGATAATGGGACGCCGCCGTCCGCGTCATCATGTTGAGTGCCGCTTTCGCCATATTGGTATGCGGATGGCGGCTGTGCTTCCGCGGCGCATAAAAATTCCCCTCCATGGCAGAAACGTTAACAATAAACGCCATCCCCGAATTCCGCGCCAAAAGCGGCAACAGCTTTGTGTTCAGCAAAAAAGGGGCAATCAGGTTTATCTGCAAAACTTCATACATTTCGGTCAGGGAAACATCTTCCAGCTCATACATCCAGCTGTTGTTGCACCGCAAATCAAGCTGCTGCCCGTCCTTGTCAAACTGCCCGGACGGGAACAGGCTCTCGTCCGCGTTCAAATCTTCGGGAAGCACGGCCAGCTGGGACATCTCCGCCGCGTTCAAAGACTTGTGCAACGCCGGCAGATTCAGGCTGATGTTGGCCACTTCGTTAATTTTGCGGTTGGAAATAATGTTGCCCGGCAAATTCGGCTCTTTTTCTCCCGCCAGCAAATGCTTGTAAAACGGCGCCGGCTTGCGCACGGTCTGCGCCGCGTTATTAATCAGAATGTCCAGCGGCCGCTCCTTGACCGTTTCAATCACGTTCTGCACCGATTGCACAAAACGAAAATCCGTCCCGATAATATGCAGCCGCGCCTGAAACTGTTCAAAATTCTCAAGCTGTTGAAACCTCTTCAGCGTATCATTGGGAAAACGCGACGTCACGCTCACCTCGGCGCCCATTTCCAGCAAAAGGCGCGCCGTTTCAAAGCCGATTTTAATCCTGCCGCCGGTCACCAGCGCATGATGCCCGCTCAAATCAAGGCGCTGCATTCTCTTCCGGTAGTTAAAGTCGCCGCATTCCGCGCACATCTCGCGATAGAAAAAATGCGGTTTGTCAAAAGGTTTCTCGCAGCAATAGCAAACTTGCCGCCGATAATAAGCGTCTTCCACGATAATTATGCTCCAAGGCTCAAAGAATGGTTTTTCAAAAAATTCCGGTTGGACAGAAACAGGTTTTCCGGCAGACGGTCAACATCAAACCACTGCCAGCGCGCGCATTTGTCCGGTTCCATAAGCTGCGGCTCCCCGCTGAAACGGCGGCAGAAAAAATGCAGCGTAATGTAATGCCTGCCGCTCTCGGCATAAAAATCATTGGTCACCCCCTGCAAAACCACGCTCTCCGGCGACAAATCGAGATTGGTTTCTTCCTTGGCCTCGCGCAGAACAGCCTGCTCGTTGCTCTCGCCAAATTCCATATGGCCGCCGGGCGGACACCACATGCCGCTGCCGTGGGCGCCTTTCCGCAAACCGAGCAAAACCTGATTGTTTTGGTTAAAAATATAAACGCCCACACCGACGCGAACCGATTTTTCCATTTTTCAGCCTTTCCCTGCCCTGCTTAGCGGATAAAATTCGTCCGCGCCCCGCTCTCGCTCTGCGGTGCCGCAATGCCGTTTTGCTTCGCATTGTCAAGACTCTTCAAAACCCAGGCCATATTCCGCCCCAGGTTGCGCATGGTCTGCAGCCCTTCTTTATCCTCCGCCACTTCCTCGCTCCGGCTGCCGTGAACATTGTTCCAATAAGTCGACGACACCACCGGCATTCTGGCAATGGTAAAATATTTGTTGATAACGTCGAGGGAAGCCGTCGTCCCTGCCCGGCGGGAAGACACGACCGCCGCGCCCGGCTTAAAGGCAAACACCCGGCTGCCGGCATAAAAAACCCGGTCAAGAACCGCCAGCAGGCGGGCAGACGGATGCGCGTAATAAACCGGCGACCCGAAAATAAAACCGTCGGCCTGTTCCGCTTTTTCAATAATCCGGTTAATAATGTCGTCGTCAAAAACGCAGCGGTTGTTTTTCATCTTGTGGCAGGCGCCGCAGCCGATACAGTCCTTATAAGCTCCTTTTCCCAGCTGGATAATTTCCGTTTCAATCCCCTCGTCATGCAAAACTCCGGCAACTTCCGACAGCGCCGTAAAAGTGCAGCCGTTCTCATTGCAGCTGCCGTTAATCATCAAAACTTTCATCTTCCAAACTCCTTATGCTGTGCTCCGCTTGTTGACATCTCCTGCCTAATATAACGCCCCGGCCCGCTTTATGCTACCCCTTTTGTAAAAAAATCAACAGCCGCCGGTGAAGCCTGTCATAAAAAATTTGACAAAATAAGTTTTTTGCGCTAAAATCACAGACAGTTTTTTATAATTAATCCTTAGTATTATGAATATTTTTAAAGTTATCTCTGCTTTGTTTCCAAAGAAGCAAACAGACGCGCAAAAAGAGCTTTCCACAGACCGGAAAATCAGCCTTTATAAAGCTGAAATCAGGAAAAATTCCGCCCTGCCGTACCTGGAATTGTGCACTTATCTGTTCCCCTGCTGGGACTGCGAAACCTTTATTGACAACCTTGGCACCAGAAACATGGACATCTACCGCTGCACCCACCGCAACAATCCGCAGGAAAAACCGTTTTACGCTTTTCTTAAACCAAGTGGCTATGGTGGTTATATCGGCTTCATCGTCGGCGGCGACAAGGAGATTTTTCTCTCCCGCCTGAATTACAGCCTGGAACTTGCGCCCGACAGCTTTGTCGTTCCCATTGTAAGCAGCCCGTGCAGCCTGCGCCTGCAGCGGGGAATACGGGAAAAATCGGTTTTCGGCTATGACGGGCCGTTTCCTGAGCTTTACGCCGTTCAGATAATTCTGGACACGCCGCAGCTCAAAAAACAAATCGACATTCCGGCTTCAACCTACTGGTATGACATCAAGCCGCCGGTTGACGAACTGGAAAAACAGCTTGCTGAAAGCTGACACCCACAAAAAAGGTTTGGAACAAATTTCCAAACCTTTTTTATTTGGACAAATTTATTGACTTTTCACCCCAAACGCCCTAAAATCCCCCATAAAAAATATTATTAATTTAAAATGTAATGTTATGAATATTTTTATAAAAAAAGAAAGTCTTTTGGTCAAAAAGATTGAACGAAAGACAGACGGTTGGAACTTGTATCCGCTCGACAAAGACCAAAAACCGGTTTTCATCAGCAACAAAAACTACACAGGCCCAATGCCGCCGTTTTTCAAATGGCCGTGGCAAAAAGCCGAACTGCTGATAACCCGTGTCGACGATTTTCAAATCTCGGCAGCTTTGAACAAGATAACGCTGTTTGAAATTCCGGAGGAAAACTACCCTGCAGAAGTCAAACAAATATTAAAAAAAGGCGAGAAGCTCCTCGCCGAAGCCAAAGCTTATGAAGATGCCGAAAATAACGAAATAAAAAAAGCCCTGACGGAATATCTTCCCCTGCTGCCGCTCAACCCCG
>JAUNPO010000102.1 GCA_030536665.1 Pseudomonadota bacterium | reverse complement strand
CAAAAAAAGGTTCGCCTTTCTCACCCGGTGAACCCTTTAATTTCTACCACATTGCCAATATCAATGCTGTAATAATGCCGCCGCAAAACAAAATCACCGGCATACAATTACTAAAATGCGCATTTCCATATTGATCAAACCTGGGAGGATATTTTTTGTCCCTGTAACTATCAATAATGATACCGATGGCCCCCCAAAAAATACAAGCAAGCCCCAAAATAATAAACTTAGTTTCCATATTGTTAAAATTTATAATAATAATTAAACTGCCTACAATACAACAGGAAAAAATATTTTTGTCAACTTTTTCCTATCAGCCCTCTCAAAATCGCAGATTCACCCCTCCCGGTTAGCCCAATAAAAAAAACCACCGCAAGGGTGGCTTTTTTTATTGGTCGGATTGACTGGACTCGAACCAGCGACCTCTTCGTCCCGAACGAAGCGTTCTACCAGGCTGAACTACAATCCGAAAGTCGTACATATGTTTACCACATAATTTTATTTTGACAATACCTAATTTCACTTTTTTTCAAAAAAATTAATTTTCTCGGAAAAAACAAAGAGAAACAGCCGCTTACCGGCATATTTCCCCTTGCTTTTTCCTTTCCGGACACGCTGAATCACTCTACGGTCACAGATTTTGCCAGATTGCGCGGCTTATCAACGTCCCGCCCCAGCTTTTCCGCCATATAATAGGCCAGAAGCTGCAACGGCATATTCGCCGTCAGCGGCGACAACAACTCGGGAATTTCGGGAACATGCAAAATATCGTCAAACACGCCGTGCAGCTTTTCCGCCGCTGCCGACGTTACGGCAATCATCCGGGCATTGCGGGCTTTGGCCTCCTGAGAATTGGACAGCAGCTTGTCATAATTGGGGCTGCCCGGCATCAAAACGGACAACACCGGCATCTTCTCGTCCAACAGGGCAATCGGCCCGTGCTTCAGTTCTCCCGCCGGATAACCGCTGGCATTGATATAGCTGAGTTCTTTCAGCTTCAACGCCCCTTCCATGGCCGTAGCCACATTCACGCCGCGCGCCACATAAATAAAACCCTTTGCCTGACGGTATTTCTCGGCGCATTTCTGCACCGCGCCGGTGTCCGCCAGAATTTCCTCCATCTGCACCGGCACCGCCTGCAAGGCCTGAATTACCTGCCGCAAATCGTCCGCGCGCATCGTGCCGCGCTCCTGCGCCAAATACAAAGCCAGCAGATAAAATACCGTCAGCTGCGCCGTATAAGACTTGGTCGCCGCCACGCTGACTTCTACCCCGGCTTCCAGCGCAATAACGCTGTCGGCATAACGGACAATACCGGACTCTTCCCGATTCGTCACAGCCAGAACATGCGCCCCGCGTTCCTTGGCCTGCCGCACGGCCGTAATGGTGTCCGCAGTTTCGCCGGACTGCGACACGCCGACCACCAAAACATTGTCACACTGCGGATGCCGGCGGTAAATATACTCGCTGGCCGCTTCAACCTCAACCGTCACCCCGGCCAAATCCTCAATAATATATTTTCCGACCGTCGCCGCATGCAGGGAAGTCCCGCAGGCAACAACCTCAATCTTAGCCAAACGGCGAACCGCCTCGCGGCCAAGTTTCAGCCCGGGCAGAACCACGCCTTCGGGCCGCAGGCATTTCTGCAACATCCGCCGCACGATTCCCGGCTGTTCGTTGATTTCCTTAAGCATAAAATGGGCAAAACCGCGTTTGCTCAAAGCTTCCGGCGCCAAATTCAACGGTTTTGGCGTCTTGACGGCAACCGCTCCGGAAACGTCCGTAAAAACGGCGCCGTCCGCAGAAATAACCGCAACTTCGTCATCATCGGGACAAACCGTCTGCGTGGCAATCCCGGCCAAAGCCGTCACGTCGCTGGCAGCGGAACACCCGTCCCTGCCAAAGCCGACAACCAGCGGCGCCCCGCGCCTGACGGCATAAATTTTTCCCGGATTGCCGCTGTGCATGATAGCCAGAGCAAAAGCGCCTTTCAGCCGCGCAATCGTCTTGCGCAGCGCCGCGGCAAAATCCGCCGCCGTCTTCAAATCCTCCTCAATCTGCTGCACAATAACTTCGGTGTCGGTGTCCGAAACAAAAACATATCCCTTGTTTACCAGCGCCTGCCGCAGTTCCTTATAGTTTTCGATAATGCCGTTATGCACCAAAACCGTCTTTCCGTCATTGGAAAGATGCGGATGCGCATTTTCCAGATTCGCCTTGCCGTGTGTCGCCCAGCGGATATGCCCGATACCGGCGCCGGTGGAATTCTGACCTTCCGCCGCCAAAGCCTCCCCCAGATTTTCCAGCTTTCCGACCGCTTTAATAACCATAAACCCGCCGTTTCCGGCCAAAGCCAGCCCCGCAGAATCATATCCCCGGTACTCCAGACACTTCAACCCCTGATACAAAACATCCGCCGCCGCTTTCTTTCCGACATATCCGACAATTCCGCACATTGTTTTTCTCCCCCAAATCCTTACAACCGTCCCAGTTTGCGCAGCGTGTTAAGCACATTTTCCTTGTTGCGCTTCTTAATCGGGCGTATCGGCCGCCCCGCATACACCGTCCACGGTTCAAACTTGTAACCGCTCGGCACAAAGCTCAGCGCGCCGATGCTGACACCTTCGGGAATATGGTTTCCCGGCATAATCACCGAGTTCGTCCCCACGCCGGTGTATCTTTCCATAACCACGTCGCCTTGGATTTCCTTGACTTCCGGCACGGAATGGGTAATCAGCTCGTTCACATAATCATTGCTCGACAACCACACGCGCACCCCTGCCGCCAGGCTTGAACAATCGCCCATTTTAAACTTAAACTTGCCGTCCCCGCCGGAAATATAAGTCCCGGACGCAATCTCGCAGTCCGACCCGATCTCGCAGGCCGAAGAAATGCGGCAAAAATCCGAAATCCGCACATTGTCGCCGGCTTCAACCAACTCCGGCTTTTTAATCACCACATAATCTCCCAAAACAAAATTCTTTCCGCTCTTCATGTTATAGCTCCTCTCAAAAAAATTGCGTTATGCCATAAGGTTAGCGGCACAATTTTCCCGACGCAACTCAAATGAAATTTTGCTTTGTTTCAAAAACGGAAACAAAAGGTTAACAGAGAATAAAAACAGGAAAAATCAATAAGATAAAGAAACCGGAGAATGTAACAATTTGAAACATTTTCACTCCGGACGCGGTATAAATACCGGCGCCCCATTCCCCAAAAACAAAACGCCGGGAACAAGGCCCGGCAGTTTGTTACAAATTGTTTCAACGCTCGCGGATACACTCTTCTTCGTTAAAGAAGCTGGCCTTCACCATTCCCCGCCCGGTCAAAAACATCGTCCGGCAGCGGTAGGCACCGAAACGCGGCCCGCTGTTGTCCATCGAAAACGTATTATAAACCATATAGCGTCGGCCGTAATCGTCATAATAGATTGAATCCGGACGCCCGACCGCCCTCGTCAGCACATCTTCCTTATAGCCGACAAAGCGCGAATAATTGGGCTGAAAGCCCTCCGGAACCGTACGCTTCTGCGCACAGCCCAATGTCAGCAGCACCACACTGCCGACCAGCAACACATTTTTTACCATCAAATAACCCCATCAAAGTTACAAAACATATTATAATGCAAAATACTTAACATTTATCTAACTGTGAATTTTTTGTTACAGCCCCGCCTTTCATATTGTCAAAGCGCAAAAAACAGGCTAAAATGGTAAAAATGGAGCGATATTTCAGGGGGAGCATTATTATGCGAAATATTCAGAATCTCATCAGAAAATTTTTTATGATACCGATGGCGGCACTGCTGATTTTATGCTGTACCAACGTCTACGCTGCGGATGACGTGACAAACTACACCCGCGAAGAACTGGAAAACAACCTCAGAAACGACCTGCAGGACAGCTATCAGAAAAGCCAGACTGCGCAGGCCGCTATTGATGCTGCCAATAAAGAAAAAGAACAAATCATGTCTGATTATCTCGGCGCCATTGATAAAGCCAAAACACAAGTTTACAACGGCGATATCACTGATGCCGAATACAAACAACTCCTGAAAGATTTGGAAAAAGAGTCTAAAGACAAAACAAAAGAAGCTGACAAGAAAATCAAAGAACAGCAAAAAATCGTCGACGACTTTTCTAAAGAATACGAAAAAGGGATGAAAGAAATAAACAAAACCCTTGAAAAGCAAGAAAAAGCGGCGGCAAAAGCTGAAAAAGAACAAAACAAACTGGCAGACAAAGCCGAAAAGAAAAGCGAGCAGCTGGCGGCAGCCCTCGCCGAATGTGAATCTATGGCCGCCAACCCGGCCACCCGACAGGCCTGTGCCGAAAAAGCCAAGAAAAAATACGGCTTGACCGATGAACAGCAAACCGCCTTGGACAACCGTCAGGCGGCGGAAGAAGCAGCCAAACAACAAGCCCTGCAAGATGCCTTAAACGCCAGTATGGAAGAAGAAGAGCCGGAAGAACTCCCCCTCCCCGGCGTTGAAAAGACAGAAGGCAGCGACGGTGACCCGAATAAAGCCATCGGCACCGGCGGCAATGCTGACAGCGCTAACGGCACAACCCCCGGTCTGAAAGGCGTCTGCGCCAATGCCGGTTCCGGCAAGACCAAAGTCTTTGCCCAGATTGCCTGCAAGGCTCTGATGTTCTTGATTGACCTGCGTGTCATTGCTTATGTCATTTCCGGCTTCGGTATGGTCGCTTTTGCCTACGCCGCCGTATTTAATAAAATCAACTGGAAACACTTCTCACAGATTGCCATCGGCCTGTTCCTCCTGGCCATGATTGGGCCGTTCATCAGCTACTTCACTGGTGATAAAACGGTTGAGGTCAACCTGCAATACGGCAACTACCTCGGCGGCAATTACAACCCGATTAACGGTACCGGCGGCGGCGCGGATATCGACGGTGGCGAACTTCCCGAGGTCGCAGTTACCGCTCAAAAGAAAAAATGGAGTCTAAAAGACCTCAAAGGTTCAATCCAGTCCGGTCTTGACATGGCGCGCGGCGCTTATAACACAGTTCAAGGCGTCAAATCGACGATTAACACCGTCAAAAACAATGCTGACATCATCAAGAACGCCGTCACCAACAACAGCGGCGGGCTGGACGGCATTCTCGGTGCGGTCGGCAACATTTCCGGTGCTATGAACAACATCGGCTATGCTGCCCAAACCGGCATGAACAGTACGCTCGGCGGAATCGGCAAGGTAGCCGATAATGCGCAGGATATGGTCGCCACCAACCAGCAGCGTAATATTAACGCCAACGAAAGAGCGGAAAACGGCAGCTCCAACGCCATCAGCGGCTGGATTAACAGCGAACAAGGCGGCGGTGCCCTGAGCGGCATTGTCAGCGATGCCAACAACGCCATTAACAAAGGCGCAACAGCCGCCGGACAGGCGACAACGGCCGGCCATGAAGGCCAAAAGATTGGCGGCGGCGGTGCTCTGGGTGATGTCGTCGGCGGTATATTCGGTGCCGGACAGGCTGTGGTCGGCGGTATGGACGCCAGCGAGCAAATGAAAAAAGAAAAAGAGATTGAAGCGCAGCGCCAAAAAGAACTTGAAGAGAAAAAGAAACAGGAGGAAGCCGCCAAAAACGCGCCGCCGCCCAAAAACAAGCTCTTCGATAACTAAGAACACAAAAAAACGCCTCTTCCCCCAAGAGGCGTTTTTTCATATCTAAGCCAAAAGCTTTTTATCCGGCAAATCCCGGAAAAGACATACCGCGCAACAGATCGGCGGCCGCCATGGCCTTTTTTCCCTGCCGCTGAATTTCCGTCACTTCCAGCGCCATGCCGTCGCCGCAGGCAATAACCAGCCGCTTACCGCCGTCAAGAATTTGCCCCGGCTTCCCGGCACCGTCAGCCACAACCGCGCGCAACACCTTGAAACGCTCGCCGTTATACTCAAAATAAGCCGCCGGATAAGGATTAAACGCACGGATTTTACGCTCCAGAACCGCCGCCGGCAAAGAAAAGTCCAACCGGCTCTCCGCCTTGTCGATTTTGGCGGCATAACAGGTCAGCGCATCATCCTGAACCTCCGGTTTAATCCGGTCGATATCGCGCAAAACCTTAACAATCAGCTCAGAACCGAGAACCGACAATGCATCATGCAAACTGCCGCCGGTCGTTTCCGCCGTCAGCGGCACCCGGCCTGCCAGCAGCATATCGCCGGTATCCAGCCCTTCGGCCACCTGCATAATCGTCACGCCGCTTTCGCTGTCACCGGCCTCAATACAGCGCTGAATAGGCGCCGCTCCCCGCCACCTGGGCAAAAGTGAGGCATGAATATTCAAGCAGCCGTAAGGAAAAGCCTCCAACACTGCTTTCGGCAAAATCAACCCATAAGCGGCCACCACGGCAACATCCGCCCGCAAGTCCCGCAAAGCGGCCTGAACCGCCTCATGACGCAGGCTCTTCGGCGTACGAACCTCAATGCCGTTGGCTTCGGCAAAAAGATGAACCGGCGTTTTGGTCAGCTTTTTGCCGCGTCCGGCTTCTTTGGGCGCCTGCGTATAAACGCAAACCACCTCATGTTCTGTCATCAAAGCCTTCAAGGCCGGTACGGCAAAATCCGGCGTTCCCATAAAAACAATCTTCATCCTTCATCTTCTCCGTTATTTTAACGCATAATTTTTCCGCATTATAACGGCATTTGCAAATTAAGCAAGCCGGAGAATCAAAAACCCCACACCCCAACCACTCAT
>JAUNPO010000101.1 GCA_030536665.1 Pseudomonadota bacterium | reverse complement strand
CTCAAAAATAATGGAAAATAATGCTTTTTTCTGGGTTGATGACAAGCGGGGAGAGGGAGAGAGTGCGTCGGGGGAGGGGCAGAGAAATGAAAATACTTGACGAGAAAATATATTTTTGTTATTTTGTCTAGTATGAAAATGAAATTTAAGAATGTTTGTTATTTTGCGTTATAGTATGGGCGCTTTTACGTTGTAATCGGTCGATGGCAGTGTAGTTGCAGGTTTTGTGTTATGATGGCCGGAGAGGAAAGTTTTTGAATTATTATTATGTTTAATTTTTTGATACGCATATTATGGATGATAAGACTTATGGTTATCTGATTGTGACGGAAAACAGTCATGATACGGATGTTATTGCCAGAGATTATTGGCACAGTTTGTGTCAGATGAAACAGGAAAAACAGCGACGGAATTTGAGTTATGTCTGTTTGGTTCTGGTGGTGAATGGCGGGTGGTTTCGGCGGTTTTGGCTTTCGCACAAGACGGGAATCCCGATGAAAAAGATTAAGAAAATCCGTGCTAAGGGAAATAACTGTCCAGATTTATCACTTTTTATGGCTGCAGATTCACTGGTCGACCAGACGTATTGGGGCTTTGTGAAGGTTTATGACTGTTCAGGTTGTTTGAGGTCGGAAAATTTGGGTTGCGCCAGGCGGGTTGATTATGAGTCTTGAGTGAAAAAAATGCCAGTTTGAAAACTGGCATTTTTTGTGTTTTTTAAGCCGCGATGTTTTGCAGGTGTTCGGGGATAATCAAGTCCGCCTCGATGGTGGAGGTGATGTCTTCCAGGCTGAACAGCGGGTTGATTTCTTCAAGGACAAGCCCGTCTTCGGTAACGCGCAGGACGCAGCGTTCGGTAACAATCAGGTCGACTTCATGGGCTGCGGTCAGGGGCAGAGTGCATTTTTTGAGAATTTTGACGCCGTTTTTGGAGAGGTGTTCCATCGCGACAATCACTTTTTTGGCGCCGACGACCAAATCCATGGCGCCGCCCATGCCCGGAACCATGACGCCGGGAACCATCCAGTTGGCAATGTTGCCTTCCTGGTCAACCTGCAATGCGCCCAAGACCGTTGCGTCGATGTGCCCGCCGCGAATCATCGTGAACGAGGTCATGCTGTCAAAAAAGACGGCGCCTTGTTTGGTGGTGACGGGAATGCCGCCGGCGTTGGTGATTTTGGGGTTGATGTTTTCGGGAGCCGGTTTTGGGCCGACGCCGATAACGCCGTTTTCAGACTGAATCATAACGTGCATTGACTGCGGAATGTAGTTGGCGACTTCCGTCGGCAGGCCGATGCCCAGCGTGACATAATCTCCTTCGTGCAGTTCTTTGGCCACGCGTCTGGCGATGATTTCCCTGATTTGCTCTTTGCTTAATTCCATATTTATGTTTCCTGTCTGTGGTTAGGCGATAATGTAGTCGACGAAAACGCCGGGAATCGTGACCATATTGGGGTCGAGGCTGTCTTCGACGAGTTCATCGGTTTCAACAATGACGGTTTTTGCCGCGGTGGCCATGACCGTGTTGAAGTTTCTGGTGCTTCCTTCCAGATAAACATTGCCGAACTTGTCGGCTTTGGTGCCGTAAATGAGGGCGAAGTCCGCTTTGAGCGGTTTTTCAAGCAGATATTTTCTGCCGTCGAGTTCCATGGTTTGTTTTCCCTCTTCGACAACGGTGCCGACGCCGGTCGGGGTCAAAACGCCGCCCAAGCCTGCGCCGCCGGCGCGAATCCGCTCGACAAGCGTTCCCATGGGAACAAGTTCGACTTCAAGCGAGCCGTCGTGCATCTGGCGTCCGGTTTCCGGGTTGGTGCCGATGTGGGCGACAATGGCTTTTTTTATCTGCTTTCCCGAAATCAGGCGGCCGCGGTCGCTGTCCGGGTATGAGGTGTCGTTGGCGATTAAGGTCAGGCCGCGGGTCTTGTTGGTGATGAGTTCGTCAATAATCTTTGTCGGCGTGCCGCATTTCAAAAAGCCGCCAATCATGACTGACGCGCCGTCGTTGATGAGCTTTCCGGCCTCTGCCGCGGATATGATTTTCTTCACTTTCGCTTAATCCTTATTCCGTTAATCGCGGTGCATTATAGCACAAAATTTCAAAAAGTACAGCGTTTAATAATAGTTTGCCGGCGGTGACACTTCAAGGTGTCGGAAGCGGTTGTTATGCTTATTTTCCCTTAACTCGTTGATAATGCGTCAAAAAAATGTTTTCGCTTTTATCGGGTTGGCAATTTTATAACATATATTTTGCCGAAAAACAAGTTATTTTTGACAAAAAAATAGTAGATTGGCGGGAAGGCAAATTTACAAGATGCTTATGGATAATTCTTGATTTTCGGGGCTTAATTGGTTATATTGAAACTGCCGAAAGGTTTCTTTTACCTGCAAGAACGAAATTGTAATCGCTTGCTTGTATCCTTAACGGAGAGCTAGCTCTGTTAAGAGATTAAAAGAAAAGAGCCCTCGAATGAGGGCTCTTGCTTATTCGATAGGGTAATATGTTGTAACTACAACGGTTTCGTTATTTGTTGTTGGCGATGTGACAACTTTGAAGTTTCCGTTTCTGCTAGGAACATTATATACGTATTGTCCCCTTTGGCTTAATTCTACGGGTTTTTGCCGTATAATTCTAGGTATTCGCTGTGCGTCTGCACGACTGATTCCGTGTCTGTAAATCCCTTTATTAAGACCATAATTTCTCAATGTTCCCGTTTCCCTTTCCAAAGCTTTTCCATGCACTATAACGTTGCCATTCGCACCGGGTATCGCTTCGCCTCGTTGCAGAATAACCGGTTCTCCGTTATGATTTTTCATGCGGGCAATCACGTCACGCCCATTACCCTGATAGGGATTATCCAGTAATTTATCATAACTTTTACCTATTTTATAACCGTTATATATCATGTTTGCTTGATTATATCCTGCTTTAGCCAGCGCCCCGCCTGTTAAGGCCGCGCCGCCTAATTCGGCCGCATTTCCGGCCATTTGCGTCAAATTGCGATTTTGGTCATTTTTTAAGTTGAGATATCCGTTCATTTGTGAATCAAAACCAAACTTATTTCCCAACCAATCGAGTCCGCCAAATGTCATGCCGTTGATAGCCCGGTTCATTCCGTACATTGTATCCATTCCGTTCATCAACAAGTTATTTTCGATGTTTCTCATTTTATGTTGTTCCCCAATACCTTGTTGTGTTTGGTTGCTGTTTAATTCACTGTTTTTCAGTCGCTTTGTAACATTTTCAATATTATTTTCGATATTCGAAACGCCAAAACCGTAATTATTTTCTGGAGAATTGCCCCAAAAGTTTGTTCCATACTGCGGATAGTCTTTTGTTATTCCTTGATTGTTATAATTCTGAATCAATTCTTGTTCTCTATTTGAACGTGCCATTTGATATGCAAGTTCATCCCGTAGGCTAAAACTGTTGTGATTCACACCAAAACTATCTATGCCGCTGTCATTGTTTTGATATCCCAAGGTTGATTTGTATTTTCCCCATATATCCATTAGATTTTCTCCTGTTGTCGTTAAAATAAAAATTACTTTTTGACTTTAACAGAAAGCAAGAGATTATGTCTATCCGGCACAGCCTGCAACCGGCTAACCACATCATGCAGAAGCTTTTTTAAATTCTCGATTATTGGCTTGAGCCAACTGATTAAGCTTGTTTTGCAAATTGCTGTTTTTATATGGGATATCCATAAACGAAGACTGATTTTTAAGAAAATATCTTACAAAAGAATTAGCTGTTAATGTTTTGCCTTGTTTCTGAAATTCATAAAATTTCTTCCGTTGTAAATTCTTAAAATATTCTCTAAACGGGGCATATTTTTTATCCTTTATTACAGCTCGTCGTTTTGCTTCTGCTTTGCGGTCTGATAAAATAACAGCTTCAATGGTGGTTGCTCTGATTTCTTCCCATTCTGTTCTGGCCTCGGATAACATCTGTTCCGCCCAATTGATTATATTTAGTTGCAACTCCTTGTCATTTTGCAAATGTTTATTATGCAAAATCAGCATATCCAATTCCCGCAAAGCTTTATTTGGTATCATTTCTCTGTCTGCCATTATTTTTTCCTAAAATAAATTTATACTATCTTAGTTAGGTTTTAAAATAACGATATGCAAGGGCAGCTTTTTTAATTGGTGGGCGCTGAGAGGGTGTTCTCGACATTGCTTTGCAATGCTCGTTCCTTCGCGCTCGCTCGGCTGACGCCTCACCGGCACTCTCGCGTGTGCCTCTCGCTTGGCGTCGAACTCCCTCCCTCGGGAGTTCGAACCTCACCAAAGTTCTCGTAACAAAAAAGCTGCCATAAAGGCAGCTTTTTTAATTGGTGGGCGCTGAGAGGGTGTTCTCGACATTGCTTTGCAATGCTCGTTCCTTCGCGCTCGCTCGGCTGACGCCTCACCGGCACTCTCGCGTGTGCCTCTCGCTTGGCGTCGAACTCCCTCCCTCGGGAGTTCGAACCTCACCAAAGTTCTCGTAACAAAAAAGCTGCCATAAAGGCAGCTTTTTAATTGGTGGGCGCTGAGAGGTTCGAACTCCCGACCCTCTCGGTGTAAACGAGATGCTCTTCCAGCTGAGCTAAGCGCCCATCTTGTTTACGAATGACTTTATACACTCCTAAAATTAATTAATCAAGCAAAAAATTTTGTAAAATGAAATTTTTTTTATAAATGACGGTTTTTCAGGATGATGTCGGCGTTTGGGCTAATACTTTACTTTACAGAACGGAATATATAAGTTAAAATGTCGGTGTTTTTTGGAGGCAGGCGAGAGCGGCGGCGATGGAATTATATAAGCAGAATCTTGATGTTACGGAATTGGTCGGTTGGGTTGAACGGCAGCGGGTGATGATGTTTCCGGCGCTGTTGTATCTGTTTGTCCGCGCTGCGGAAGAGGGCGAAGGGCGGTCGTTGTGCCCTTGTTACACGGTTTTGGATGAAAAAAACGGCGGGAGTTCCTGGCTGTTTAATGCCAGCCGGGGGAGTTTTGACGATTTTTACCGGGAATATGTTTCCGTGTGGCACCGGTTCAGCGAGAGCGGCGAAACAGTCCAAAATTTGCCTTCGTCTGAGGCATGCCTTTATGTGTCGTGTCTTGAGGCTTGGGGATTGCGCGAGGAATTTGCCCAAGACGGCCTGTTTTTGGCTTTGGGAAAACTCTTTGAAAACGGCGGCTGTTTTTATATTCCGCTGACAATCAAAAATGCGGTGCGGCCGGCGGATTTGTTTGGGCAGCTGCAAGATTTGTGCCGGGAATGCGGCGGGAAAGGAATGTGACATTATGGTGGAAAATGTTGTTATCAGGGCGGAAGAAGCGGCGGATTTTGCGGGGATTTATGCCTTGGTCAAGGAGGCGTTTGCAACGGCGCACGTCAGTGACGGTACGGAGCAGGATTTTGTGACGCAGCTGCGTTCCGGGCGGAATTATATTTCCGAGTTGGCTTTGGTTATGGAAAAAGACGGCGCGCTTATCGGGCAGGTGATGTTGACGCGGCTGGCAATAAAGTCTGACAAAGCTGTTAAGGCCTTGCTGTTGGCGCCGTTATGCGTTGCCCTGCCGGAGCGGAATCGGGGATACGGGCAGGCTTTGATTGCGGAAGCGTTAAAGCGTGCCGCCGCGCTCGGGTATCAGGCGGTTTTTCTGGTCGGTGACATCGCTTATTATCAAAAGGCGGGGTTTGAGCGGGCAGACCGCTGGGGAATCGATAATGCGGACAATATTCCGGCACAGCATGTTTTGGCGCGGGAACTGGTGCTGGGCGCGTTAAAAAATGCGGCGGGGACAATCAGCTTTTATGAGGAATAAATGAAGTTAAGAATGCCGGCTTTTCCTGACAGGCTCAGGAGTGAAATAGACAAGCTGACGGCGGCGGCAGATGTGTCGGCTTTGGCCGGGGACGCCGGGACTCTCAGCAGCCGTTATCGTCATGAAAGCGGCCGCGGGAAAAGACTGCTGACCGAAGAACGCGAGGCGCTGGCTTATGCGGCGGTGCGGATGCCGGCGACTTTCGGCGCGGTGGCAAAGGCCTTGGATTATGCTTTGGACGCGGTTGATTTTGTGCCGAAGACGGTTTTGGACATCGGCGCCGGAACCGGAGCGGCCGGATGGGCGGCGGAAAGCCTGATTAATCTTGACAGTTTGGTTTGTCTGGAACGCGAGGCGGTTATGCTGCGTTTGGGGCAAAAGCTGATGCGGGATTCCGGAATTCCGGTTTTGGAAAATGCGGTTTGGCGGCAGGCGGATTTAACCGGCGGGGTGTTGGCGGAAGAGGCGGATTTGGTGCTGGCTTCTTATGTTTTGAATGAACTGGACGCCATGGAGCGGGACAAGGCGGTTGAAAAACTGTGGCGGGCGGCGGCCAAAATGCTGCTGGTTATTGAGCCGGGGACGCCGGAGGGATATCGCAATCTGTTGCAGGCGCGGGCGCTTTTGACCGGAGCCGGGGCGTTTGTTGCGGCGCCGTGTCCGCATGACGGGGTTTGTCCGTTGGCGGCGGGTGACTGGTGTCATTTTTCTTGTCGCGTGGCGCGGAGCAAACTGCATCGCCGCCTGAAAAACGCGGCCATGGGGTATGAAGACGAAAAGTTTTCTTATATGGCTTTTGTCCGGCAAGTTCCGGCACAACGCGCGGCGCGGATTATTCGGCCGCCGGTTGCGGGCAAGGTCGGAATTGAGCTCACTTTATGCACTGCCGGCGGGATAGTTCGGGAAGTCGTGAAGAAAGGAAGTCCCGAATATGCTGAGGTGCGTAAAAAAGAATGGG
>JAUNPO010000100.1 GCA_030536665.1 Pseudomonadota bacterium | reverse complement strand
TCCCGAGTTTCCGGAATCGCCACCGGAAGAAGAACATCCCGAGCCGCCGCATTGCGGGTCACATGATTCGATTGAGCCATCGGTACAGCAATCACCATGACAAGTACTGTGAACCCAGCACCAGTTGGAAGAACTGGAATTACAACAGGATTTACAGTCGGAATAAGTCGTCTGTCCGTTGACGGTGCAAGATGTTGCCCCGGCAGCGCCGCCGCATTCGCAGGATTTGTACGAGCTTGGACATTGGCAAGAAGCATATTTCCCGCCGCAGGCTTCTCCCACGCCCGTTTGGGGATAGGTACAGGTCACGAGGTCAGAACGGCAGACGCATTTGTCATAATAAGAATTATTGTAGGAGCATTTTTTGTTTGGCGTCTGTACGGAAGAACATTGTGCTGTTTGAGAGTAACCATCCTCTTTGCAGGCTTTAGCGTCATCGCGTTTACAGGAAGCATATTTGCCGTCACAAGACGATCCGACACCGTAATAAGGTTTGGTACAGGTTTGTGTCATATTGGCGTCGCAAACGCATTTCTGATAATAAGCGCTGTCTGCCGGACAGGGATTATCGCCATGCGACCCGGCGGGACAGGAAGTCACGCCATATCCTGCTGCCTGGCATTGTTCCTGCGGTGTGTCATAATCCGGGACACTGCCGGGATTGCCGTTGCCATTCCCCGGCGTTTCATCATTACTGAACTTCTCCCCCGAACAATTCCCGGCATCGGTTATGAAACAGACTGAGGCTGTCTTAAAAACATTTAGCTTATTATCCTCCCCTTGAGTAGGGCTGGAGGCAGAAAAATGCTCCGGTGAAGCATTTTTCAACGACAGAGACAGAAATGTTAGCTCGCGCGCTAGCGAAGGCGACGCAAGGCGAGCGTTACATTTACTGGTGACCGACGCTGAGTTAGCGAGGGACGAGCTTACGAAGCTAGAAGCTCGAGGGGGTATGAATCCCGCAAGGGACACGGTATCACTTTCAGAATAAAGGGAAATGCTCGCTTCGCTCGACATACCCTCCCTAACCCTCCCTATCTCAGGGAGGGAATTAAATTGTGCCCGTAGGTGTGGCAAGTGTGGATAGTCAGAGGTAAGGTGTGGTTGTGTTGTGTAGATATGTATTCCTGACCTGGGCACGGTATCGGAAATAAAAGAAGCATAAACATCACGAGCTCCGTAACAAATTATGCACGAAGTAGACAGTAACAGTATCTTGCTGATATTCTTCATAGTACCCTCCACACTTGTCATCACAAGGATACTATAACATAAAAAAATTTACTGTTCAATCACTATTTTTGATAAGATGAAAGAAAAATGACAAACAGGACGGGAAGGAAGGGGATAAAAAATTGTGGTTTTTATGATGAAAACTATTGAAATTATATTCAAATAAACTACTTTAAGGGACATGGTAAAAATTTAGCAAAATCAAAAGGAAATATATTTATGAATTCTTATTTGCTGCGGCGTTTGTTCCCTTTTTATATTTTGGCGGTGGCGGCGGAGCTGGTCTTTACCGTTTACAGCATGGCGGCGGCAGATTCTCCTTTGGATATGAGTTTTTTCGGCATCGTCAAGACATTCGGCATTTTGTTGCTGACGACGACATCGGCTTTTCTGGTGATGATGATTCCTTATGTGGCTTATCTTATGCTTTTGCCGAGAAATTGGCAGAACGGCAGACTTGACAAGTGTGTTTCCTATTTCTTTTATCTGGTCTTTGCCGCCAGTACGCTCGGAGAGGAGCTGTTGTCGGCTTATTTCTGGCAGTCGCAGGAGCTGCCGGCCAGTTTGGCGGCTTTTCGTCACAGTTATAATAATCCGGGGGTGTTGGTGGCCAATCTCTTGGCGTCGCCGTGGTTGGTCTGGGTTTGTCTGGCTTTTTTTATTGCCTTGGTTGTGCTGATGTATTATACGGCGCGTTTTACCTTGACGGCCATTCCTGCGCCGAAGTGGCTTAACCGCGTTTTTCAAACGGCAGTCTATGCGGCGGTTTGTGTTATGACTTATCTGAATATCAATGCCGAAACGCTGATGGTCAGCACCAATGACTTGAACAATGAGCTTTCGGAAGAAGGGACCTATATGGTTATTAAGGAGACCGTCGCCGATTATGCCGGCGGGGATTTCAGCGAGGATTGAGGCGTTTTATGGACAGGTTGGTGCAACAGCTTTTTATTTGTTTTCTGGCGCTGGCCGCCATTCTGGCTCTGGAATATTATACCGATATTGACCTTTGGATTCAGGATTTGCTTTATGTTTCCGAAAGCCGTCAATGGGTGGTGAATCCGCTGTTGCACCAAAAGCTGACCTGGTTTTTTTATAAGGGGCCGAAGTTTTTTTACGGCGCGGTTTGTTTTTCGGCGGTGGTTTATCTGTTGTTATCTTGGCGGGTGAAGCCCTTGCGGCGACATAATCAGCCGGTGTTGGTTTTGCTGTTGAGTTTGATTTTGGTGCCGCTGATTGTGGCGAGCGCCAAATATTTTACCAATGTTTACTGCCCTTATCAGCTCAATGTTTATAACGGCGCTTATCCTTTTGTGCGGATTTTGGAAGCTTATCCGGCGGACTTTGTGCAGCCGAAGGGCGGCCGCTGTTTCCCGGCGGGACACGCGACGGTCGGCTTTGCCTTTATGGCTTTGTATTTTTGTTTTCATGACCGGCTGCTGAAGTGGTGCGGGTTGGCTTTCGGCTTGGCGCTGGGTTGGACGGCGGCGGTTTATCAGATGTTCCGCGGGCAGCATTTTCTGTCGCACAGCCTGTTTAGCATGATTGCCTCGCTGGCGGTGATTCTGCTGGTCAATTATGCGGTGCGGTTTTTTTATGAAGACAAGTTGCAGAAGCGTATTTACAAGCGCGGCAACTAATGTTATCTATGCTTTGAACAATAACTATCTAATTCGAGGAATTTATTATGCTCCCGATTTTTGGCACGCAGGGGAAAAAGAATTTTTTCAGCGGTCTGCGCCTGAAAATGACCAAGCGGCACATTCAGATAAAAAAATCTTTTCGCAATGAATTATATCGCAAGTCTATCCATTTGAGTTCGCTGTGGATTCCGGCGCTGGTTTATTTTGCGCATCCGGGGATTTCCATTGCGCTGTTTTCTTTTCTGCTGCTGGCGGACGGGATTATCGAATACGGCAATTTCAAAAAATGGCGCTGGGCGCGGCGCAGTTTCGGGGCGTTGTTTTACAAGACCCTGCGCAGCAAAGAACTGAAAAAAAACAAGTTTCAGGTGTCGGGGTCGATGTATGTGCTGGCCGGGGCGATTATCTGCACTATGCTGTTCAGCAAGGCGGTGGCGGCGATTGCACTGACAATTATGCTGACCTCTGATGCCTGCGCGGCGCTGTTCGGCAAGGCTTTCGGCACGCGCAAGCTCTATAAAAGCAAGTCGCTGGAGGGAACGGCCGCGTTTTTCCTCAGCGCGCTGATTATCATGATGCTGTTTAACCCCGTTTATGCCGTGACTTATGCTTCCATTCTGGCAGCAGCAGTGGCGACCTTGGCTGAGATGTTTGAGGATAAAATCGAGATTGACGACAATCTCTCCGTGCCGCTTTTTGTCGGTATTATCTTAACTTTATTGAATTAATTTGCTATACTGACTCCAGGCAAATTTATTATCGGGAGGCGCGTATGACTGAGAACAAAAAGCTGTTAGTGGCCGGAATCGGCGAATTGCTTTGGGATATGCTGCCTTCGGGCAAACGGGCCGGCGGCGCGCCGGTGAACTTTGTGTACAACACTGCGCGGCTGGGGGCGGAAGGTTATGCCGTCAGCGCAATCGGACGGGACCGGCTGGGTACCGAAATCTTGGAGGAGCTGCGCCGCCACGGTATTGATTACTGCATTGAGGAAGTGGCTTATCCGACCGGGACGGTTCAGGTGAAACTGCATGACGGGATGCCGTCTTATGAGATTGTTGAAAATGTTGCCTGGGATCATCTTTCGGTTACGCCGCAGGCCGCGGCAATTATCAGCCGGGCTGACGCGGTTTGTTTTGGAACGCTGGCCAGCCGTTTTGAGGAAACGCGGCGGACGATAGCGGCGCTTTTGGCGATGGCGCCGGCGCAGGCTTTGAAGTTTTATGACATTAATTTGCGCAAGGGGTATTATTCGCGGGAGCTGATTGCGGCGTTGCTGCAGCAGGCCAATGCTTTTAAAATCAATGACGAGGAAATGCTGGTTTTTCGCGAGTTGTTTGGTTACAGCGGCAGTGACGAGGACATCTGTCTGAAGCTGATTCATGAATATAAGCTGCGTTATGTGGTTTTTACGGCCGGAGAAAAGTACAGCATTATTTATGACGGCCGGGAGAAATCTTATCTTGAAACGCCAAAAGTCAAGGTGGTGGATACGGTTGGTGCCGGCGACGCTTTTTCCGGAACGTTTATTTATCATATTCTCAGCGGAAAACCTTTGGCCGAAGCCCATGCGGCGGCGGTTGAGCGGGCAGCCAGGGTTTGCGAACAGGTCGGCGCCTGGTAATATCGGCGGAGTGTGTGGTGGCAAGTTTGCTGTTGGAAGCTGAGGCAGCTTCACCCCATCGGTTTGCTGCTGGTTGTTCCGTGCATAAGGAGGCGCGATGCTTAGATTGTGCCTACCGATAGTTTTTCATACCCCCTTGATCCAATTCCGATTATATCCTTTTGTTCGTTTCACTCCCTCCAAAAGGAAAGTACAATTCCGAGTATATTTGTTGCTTCGGCAGCAGTTGCAGCCTAGCAACAAAAACTCTCATTGCGTCTCCTTTCCAAAACAATTCACCTGATTGTTTTGGTTTCGCAGTCCCCTACTCAGGGGGAGGATTAGATAGTGCTTGTTTGAAGATAATTTAAAAATAAAGAGTCATATTATTCCTCCCTTAAGGTAGGGGGAAAATTGGATTGTGGAGAGAATACAGGTTATTCTTCAAAACGGTCGAAAAGCGTTTTGAGTTCCTCAATTTTCTGCTCGCGTTCCTCTTCCGAAGAAAAGGACTGGGAAACGCAATGCTGCAGGTGGACGGAAAGGATGTTGCTTTCGACGGCGCGGATTGCGGAGCGGATAGCTTTGAGCTGTATCAGGATATCCGGGCAATAGCGGCCTTCTTCAATCATTTTTTTGACGCCTTCCAGTTGTCCCGAAATACGGTTAAGACGCGGGAGGTTGGCGGTATGGCAGGGGTTGGCACTGTTTTTTTCCGGGGTGCAGTTGGGGCAGGGCGTTTTCATTTTTCTTAGTCCTTTATGTGGTTTAATGCGCATTATGCGGCATGTTCATTTCCATATGGCTGCTCATGTCGTGAGGCATGGCGCCTCCCATCGGCCAGATATGAAAGTAGAGCGCCGGAAGATAAAGCAAAAGCGAGATATAGAGGATGATTCTGCAGCGGGATGTTTTTTCAGTCGGGCTGCAGGCGCATTTGTCGGAATATGAAATATAGAAGGACAGTGCCAGCAACAAGCCGGAAAACAGCAGCAGCCAGCCCATTTGCGCGTGGGTGAGAAAGGTTATTTGCGGAAAGGCTTCCATTCCGAGCAGGCCGCCGGATATGACGGCAAGGATTGGCAAGCCGCAGCAGACAAAGTGAAACAGTGCGGTGGCAAAGCTGCTGCCAACAACAAGGTTTTTCCAGAAAGAAAGCTTGAACATTTTATTTTCCTTTATGTCGGGCGCCGTTCAAACCGCTCTGCCTTATGTTTTTCTGCGCTAAGGAAAGCGGTTTGTAAAGACGGCGTCGGCGGTTATTTACATTTGCAATCGCTGTTGCAGCGGTGTTCGTCATTGCAGGTGCAGTTATCGCCGCAAGTGCAGTTTTCTCCGCAGGAACAATTTTTGCCACATTGGCAGTTGTCACCGCACTGGCAGTTTTCACATTTGCAGTCCGGATTTTTACATTTGGTCATTATTTTTCTCCTATTGGTTAAATACCCTTTGGGGGTATAATTAATTTATATACCATATGGGGGTATATGTCAAGCATTTTATTATCATATTTTACGAATCGGAAGAAAACGGGATAAAAAAGGGGAGGCTGTAAGAGCCTCCCTGATTTTTTTTACGGCAGATGGATTATTTCATCAAAGCTTCAAGGCTTTTGACGTTTCTGACCGGAACACGGTATTCGCGGGCAACATCGTCATTGTCAAGTTCAACCATCAGAACTTCAGAAACGGCGCGCAGCGGTTTACGGGCTTCTTCATTAATCGCATCAAGCATAACCGCGCTTTCGCGGCTTCTGTACAGCAAAGCCTGATCGCCGCCGTCATAAACCAAACGCGGGTTTTCAGGGCCGCCGTCACGGTATTGAATGATGATAAGGATTTCTCCGGCAGAATTCTGGAGAATGTCATATTGTCCTTCTGATTGATTAGCACTTTTAACCATTTTGCACCTATTAAACTATTAATTTTCAAAATCTGAAAAGATAGTAGCATATAATTATTAATAAATAAATTACAAAAATAATTTTTTTTTGAAAAAAAGCATTTTTTTATATTGACTATAAGAAATTTATCCACTATAACTCTCTTCGTCATCGCATGACGGTGGCTAAAATCCCAAAATAACGGGTGCGTAGCTCAGTTGGTAGAGCATTTGACTTTTAATTAAAAGCGCGGGTGCTGTACCAAACTATAAGAAGTCCCAACAAGCTAGAAATTCTGCGCGGTCTGGCGAGTTGTAAAAAGTAAAAGTGCAGATGTAAGAATATCTAAGTAGTAAGGAGCAATATTTTAACGCTTACACGCTGCTTACATAAAATGCTTACATATTTTTGACCCTTGGGTGCGTAGCTCAGTTGGTAGAGCATTTGACTTTTAATCAAAGGGTCTCGGGTTCGAATCCCGACGCGCTCACCATTTAAAGCC
>JAUNPO010000099.1 GCA_030536665.1 Pseudomonadota bacterium | reverse complement strand
CCGAGCGAAACCTGAATCAGGGGCTTTTTTTCCTTCGTCAGCCAATACAGCAGATAAGCCACAATGCTGACGGCAATCAAAGACAAGCAAATCGTTCCCCAAATTCCCCAGTTGTTGAACATGGAAAAACTGACCCCGGTGTTCCAGGCCGTCACAATGTTAAAATAATCGCCCACCATGATGACGCCGCGGCCATTCAGCAAATACCCCGCTACATACAGCTTGCTGAGCTGATCCGCCAACAGAACCAATACGGCAATACCAAGACCTAATAACACCTTTTGCTCCTTTGTAAAAAGTAAAATCGAAACTTATTATAGGCTAAAAAAACAAGATAGAAAGCAAGATTTTTGAAATATCCCGAAAATTCCTCCCCCTGTGGATAATTAGGTAAATAAAAACAAAATTTCCCCTCAAAACAAATTTCGTCTTTAGCCGCTGTAAAAGTACAACAATAGCACAATCTCAACCATTAGCAGCTGTAAAAGTGCGATATGTGAGTCGAGTAGTAAGATTTTAGGGCGGCGACACCGGAGTTTACATAGTAGTAAATGAGGATGGCGCCGACCCGCTAAATCTGCACTAATCGACCACAGAGCGCACTTTTACAAGAGAATGAGGCTGGCTAGGCCTAGAAATATAAAATACCCACCGGAATCTGTTAAGGCTATGAGAAAAACACCGGAAGATACCGCCGGGTCTACTTTGAATTTATTGAGGGTTAAGGGAATGAGAATACCGGCCAGACTGGCGATACAGAGATTGCAAAGCATGGCAATGGCGATAATCAGACACATCTGCTGATAATCGGGGAACAGAAGCCAGGTTATCAGGGCAATAAGCGCGGCAAACAAGGTTCCGTTGAGAAAACCGACCATAAATTCCTTAAAAATCATTTTGAGCGTATTGCGCGAGGTCAGTTCTTTGGTCGCCAAGGCACGAACAACCACCGCCAATGTCTGGTTGCCGGTCGTGCCGCCCATGGAAGCGACAATCGGCATCAAAACCGCCAAAATGGAAATCTGCGCAATAATATCCTGAAATCCCCTGACGACGGAAGACGCCATAATCGTCGCCGCCAGATTGGTAATCAGCCAGGGAATACGCGATTTGAAAATATCCCGCACGGATTTGTAAACATCGCCCTCTTCCGCGCCGGACAAATGCATGATATCTTCAGAAGCTTCCTCGTGCACAATATTAACAACATCATCAATATTAATCACGCCGACCAAATGCCCTTTATTGTCAACAACCACCGCCGACATCCAGCCGTATTCGCGGAACATATGCGCCACTTCTTCCTGGTCGGTATAAGCCTCAATCGGCACAATCTCGCCATCCATAATCGCGCTGAGGCTTTCCCCGGCTTTGGCTCGCAACAGTTTGTCCAGCGTCAGCTCGCCGGTCGGGTGCATTTTTTCATCAGTCAGAAAAATCGTATAAAACTCGTCCGGCAGATTGTCGTCCGTCAACAGAAATTTCTTGGCTTCCTTAACCGTCCAGTTCTCAGGCATATGCACAAACTCGCGCGACATAATACGCCCGGCAGAATCTTCAGGATAATGCAAAGAAGATTTTACCTGATATTTCAGCTCCGGATCCAAACGGTTGATAATGCTCTTCTGCTCATCATCATCCATATGCTCCAAAATTTCAACCGCGTCATCCGAATCTAACTCGTTAACGATATTGACAAGCTGATTTTCATCCAGGCTCTCAATAACCTGTTCCTGAACAACATCGTTCAACTCGGGAAAAACGCTTGGATCAATATGGCCGCCGAGATATTCGATTAACTTCTTACGTTCATCAACATCCAAAACCTCAATCAGCTTGGCGAGGTCATATTCATCCAACCCCTCGACAATCTTGCGAACATGGGATTTGTCGTTTTCCCGTAAACCGATAAGAATGGAGTTGACAATCTTCGCGCCCAGCCCCAAAACCTGCTGCGGCGTGTTCTTTTTGACATTCTGTTGTCTTTTTTTATACTTCTTAGGAGTTGGTTTGCGCATTTTGACACTTTTCTTCATGACCTTTACCTCCTAAAAAAATCCTGTTAAAAACCTACCTTCTTTTACCTTTTTTCCTTTGAGTTCTAAAGTCAAAAATAAACATATGCACAGGATTAGACTTTTCCTGAAAACAAAAATTACACAGAAACAAAAAAAATGCTTGATTTATTAAAATAAGTAGATTATTAAACTAGTAGTTTTTTATGACAAATGCGGCCATGGCGGAATTGGTAGACGCGTAACGTTGAGGTCGTTATGAGCCCTGCTCGTGGAAGTTCAAGTCTTCTTGGCCGCACCAATCAACACCCTCCGGGGTGTTTTTTTTAACGCAAAATGAAAGAAACAAACAGCCATGACATCCTTTTTCACCCGAGTAAAACACATCGCGGTTTTTGTCAGTACAATAATTGTATTTCCGTTATTGGCAATCTGGGGAGCTGTGGCTTTTATATTCAAGGACAATGAAAGAATACGGCCGGTTTTCATGCTTATCGGCAAATCGGCAATTGGGCTCATTGCCGCGCTCATCATAGCCTATCCGGCATCTCTGGCACTTACATCCTTTTGGATTGAAGCCTATGACAAAGAAATAACCCCGGCAATCCGTTCTGTTTTTTTTAATTATTCTTATGCTGTTTCCCTGTGGGCGACTGTCATCTCTGCCGCTCTGATTTATCTGGCACATAAAAGCTTTCTGCACAATCGCTCTTACCTGCTGAAAATTCCCGCCGCCCTGATAATCTACGCCCTGACCTTCATCATAACTATAATTATCTTTATGTTTCTTTTGATTTTTTAATTAATTTCTTTAGCTGCTTTTTCAAAAACTGCGATATGTGAGTCGAGTAGTAGGCGTCGAGGGCAAAAAAATCTCTGAAAAAGGTCGGAGAATGAGTCGAGTAGTAAGATTTTAGGGCGGCGACACCGGAGTTTACAAAATAGTAAATGAGGATGGCGCCGATCCGCTAAATCTGCCCTAATCGACCATTACACAACTTTTTCAAAAACTGCGATATGTGAGTCGAGTAGTAGGCGTCGAGGGTGAAAAAAGCGCAGTGTATAATGGCTAAGCAAAAAGCACCAAAGTAATGGTGCTTTTTGTCTGCAACATCTCAGAAAACCTTAGCGAGTAAGGCTGTGACAGCAGCCGAAACAAGCTTAGGTTCCAGAGCTAGTACATGAGCATTTTTTCAACCCGATGACAACGCCCTAATCGACCACAGAGCGCAGTTTTTATATGGTCATTTGTAAAATTTCCTTATACGCCTTAATCGCCGTGTCGCGGAAAGCAACGACAGTGTCCAGAGTTTGCTCGGCGTTGGATATTGCCATGACGACATCTTGAATGTCGGCTTTGCCGGCTATGCCGGCAATGGACATGGCCTCAGCCTTTTGAACGGATTGAGCGGAGGAGTCGATGGCGGATTTGACCATGGAACCAAAATCAGAAGCCGGCTGCTGAACGGGCTTGGCGGCTGAAAGCTGCCCCATGTTGCTGATGCGCCCCAAAGCCTGCTGATAAGCATTCATCGCACTGGATATGTCATTAATCATCTGTCTTCCCCTCTAAAACTTCACTTTATTTCAAAATGTCCAAAATTTTTGAATTCATCTCGCGGGATGTCTGAACCACGCTTAAATTTGCCTCATAAGACCGCTGCGCTTCTTTCATGTCCATCATTTCAATCAGCGGATTAACGTTCGGCATTGAAACATAACCCTGCGCATCGGCCGCCGGATGATTGGGATCATATTTCTTGATAAACTCAGACTTGTCTTTAACGATTTTGCCGACTTTAACCATATCCGCCCCGGTTTCCCGATCAACATACTGCTGAAAAGTGACAACCTGACGGCGGTACGGATCTTTTCCCGGTTCGGCGGAAACAGATTCGGCGTTCGCCATGTTTTCGGAAATCACCTTAAGACGCTGCGCCTGAGCTTTCATGCCGGAAACGGCAATGTCTGCGCTGGTTGATAAATCTCCAATCATCTGCCCTGCCCTCCTTAAGCGTTAATCTTGGTGTTGGCGGTTTTAAGCATATTTTTGTAGGAAGTGTAAATCGAAAGCATCCGGTTATAATCCCCTTTAACCTTGCTCACTTCGTTCAGCTGGTCTTCCAAAATAACGCCGTTGCCGTCAATACTGAGCGGATCAGACGGTTTGGGCGTATAAACGCGGTTGGAAAAGCCCTGAGACGGCAATCCCTGCATATGTTTCGGATTGGTAACGCGCAAAGCCAGCGTTGAAGACTTCAACTCGGCGGCAAAATCAGGCTTTTCCACGTCTTTTGGCAGATAACCCGGGGTGTTGGCGTTAGCAATGTTCGTTGCCAAAACCTTCTGGCGCTCGGTCAGATACGAACGCTCTTTGTTAATCATGTTGAAAATCGTCAGATTATTCAAATCCATAATTTTTCCCCTGTTTTCCGCCACAAGCCCTGTTTTTGCATTCCCCAATGCAAAATCCTTGCCAAATAAACGGCAGCGGTTTATAATCAATTAAAGAAAACAACCGCGCGGATAAAGCCCATGTCTGATTCTGATAATACGCAAAACCAAAATAAAAACAACGAAGAAGAAAAGTTGTCCCCAGCTTATGCCGTCGCATTGGGTTATGACCAAAACAAAGACAACGCGCCGAAAGTCCTCGCCAAAGGCCAAAACCAAATCGCCGAAAAGATTATTCAGATTGCCATTGATGAAGGGATTGAAATCCGCCAAGACGCCGACTTGGTAGAAATGCTCAAAGCCGTTGACATCGACCAGGAAATCCCCGTCGAAGCTTTTGCTGCCGTGGCTGAAATCATCTCCTATGTTTACAAAGCCAACAACCGCCTGCTGAATAAAGAATAACGGCACAAAAAAAATCTCCCCTCGCAATAAGGGGAGATAAACAGGCAAAAACAATCAGGATTTAAAGAAAACATCATCATCAGGCTCGGCTATTTCCGCCGTTGCCAGCAACGCGCATTTCTTTTCAAGCTTCACCTCGCCGGTTTGCGGACTAATCATCACATAAGAGTCGCCGTCCGTACCCACCAGCCAAAAAGGCTTAGCGGCAGAACCGATACGCAGCGGAATCAAATGTCCGTAATACTTAATGTGCGGATATTTTTCGGACAATTCGGCATATTGCGCGCGAATTTCGTCTTTATCCAAAAACTCCGTTTTTCGCGGAATAAAACGCTTGCCGTTAAAATACATATATGTACCGTCAGCCAACGCCACCAGCTTGGGAGATTTCAGGATTTTCAAATCATCGGAAATCGCCACGCGATCGCAAAAGGTTGAAATCAGCCAGGTTTGCACGCGGCCTTTGCTATCAGTAAAACCATACAAATAGCCGACGGTTTTGTCCCAGACAATCGCCTCCAGCTTTTTGTCCTCCACCCACGACTGTTCCACCAGTTCCTTATCAGAAGACAGCAGAAAACGCACATTAAGGCGTTCTTCGGCATCTTTAAAGCTTTCCGGCAACGTGCTCAAATTCCATTCCGAACGCAGTTCCTGCGTAAAAATCAGCAAATCATCCTTTTCTTCAATCTTAACCCGGATATATTTGCCGAGATAACTCTGCTGCTTCACCCGGTTAAACGGCGAAAGGCAAATCTGCCCGCGCACCAGCTTAGTCTGGTGAAGCGTCGGATAATACATCAGCGTAATCATGTCATCGGGATTTTCTTTCCGCGTATAACGCAAAGCAACACACAGGGAAACATTTTCATCGCGATAAATCTTGGCGCCGTAAGGAACGCCGTTGGGCGAAAACTCCTGATAACCGACAATGCTTGAAGCATAGCGTTTTTGCAAATGCTTGCCGATAAACTCCAAATTTAATTGTTTTTGTTCCATAATTATAAATGTTAATTGTTAATAAATAAAATAATAAATTCTCAACGGAAAAAATATCATCTTTTGACAAATTGTCAAGAAAATGCGTAAAAAAATACGCCGCCCGTCAAAGGCAGCGTATTCTGCAAAGATTAATCGACATAAAAAAGCCTGTCACCGGCAAAAGCCAGACGCAAATTAAAACCGGCATCTTCCTGCCCGATACAAGTTATAACACCGGTATCAAGAGAAACGGCGTTAAAAAAACGGTATCCGTCTTTTTCAATACCGCCAATCAGCCAAAACGGAATTTTCTTATAATAAACGCCTACCGGATTTTTATACAAAACCGTCCCTTTCTCAAGCGTTTCCCGTTGTGCAATTTCCATTGCTTCCCGGTCTGTCACATATTTGCCGAAACGGCGGACAAAAACCTTTCCGTCGAAATAGAAGAAATGACGGTCCGTTCTCTGCGGCAAAGCTTCAACCCAAGGCATCGGCGGCAAAAACTGTTCAATATCCGCATCATCAATAATCCTGAACGGCTGACGGCAGCCCCCATAATCCGCAGCCAAAAACAGACTCAGCTCTTTTTCCCGGTCAAGGCCAAGCACATAGCCGAAACAACCGCCGACAACAACAGGTTCAACCTTTTCTGAAGCCAAAACCGCCTTAATTATCTGCACATTTCCCGTAAATAAGGCATAAGCGGCAAATTTCTGCCACAACGTTTTGCAGGCGTTAACAAAATCATAATTGTTCAAGCCAAACTGCACGCTTTTTAATATCGGATGCGGTGCCTCTCCTTCAAAAAAACGAACATCCATATGATTCAGATAACAAGCCAGATGAACAATATCCTTTGTCAGTTTATGCTTCAGATTAACATATAAAACCGCCACGGCAAACGAAAAACCACGCCAACGGGAAACATAGTCTGTCGCAACCGACATCGGCGTAAAATCGCACAAGTCCTCTCTGGACATTTTCATCACCAGCTGCATCAGCAAACCAAGCTTTTCTTTACTGTCATAAATCGCATTCATAATATAAAAAATTATAAGTTATAAAATAATAAATTATCATAAAGAAAAATACGCTTTTTAGACAAAAAGTCAAGATTAAAATCAGCCTTTGACCATTAC
>JAUNPO010000098.1 GCA_030536665.1 Pseudomonadota bacterium | reverse complement strand
CCCTCCCTACCTCAGGGAGGGGACTAGATAGTGCCTGTTTGAAGATAATTTAAAAACAAAAATCATATTATTCCCTCCCTGAGTAGGGAGGGTTAGGGTGGGTATGAATCCTAAACAAACTATCTAATCCTCACTCTGAGTAGGGGAACTGCGAAGCCAAAACAATCCGGTGAATTGTTTTGGTGAGCCAAGCACGGCCGAAGCAAAAAGCAACCAACGTTGCTTTTTGAGAGGAGACGCAATGAGAGTTTTTGTTGCTAGGCTGCAACTGCTGCCGAAGCACCAAATGTACTCGGAATTGTACTTTTCTTTTGGAGGGAGTGAAACTAACCGAACAAAAGGATATAGTCGGAATTGGATTAAGGGGGTATGAATCAAGTATGAATCTAGATAAAAAGAGTTAGTGAGGTGTGAATCAAAAAACAACCATCTATACCACAAAAACGACTTGCCAAGAATTCCCCCTTGTGCTACCCTTAACCTTAAGCGGCAGAGTTTGCCGCTGAGGGCGTCAGAAACCCTTTTATCGTATTAGTCGTCAAGCATAAATGCGACTTAAAATAAGTATATGCTGATATCTGTCCTGATATGTGCTAGGGGATGGATGTCGGCGAATAAGGCTCAGCCAAATAAGTCGAGCCGTTTAATACGATACGGTTTCTGAACATCCTCCCGCTCTTTTCAAAGCGGGTTTTTGTTTAACCTTAAAACAAGGATGTTCAACATGAATATTAATCTTAAATTTTTACTCTTAGGGACAAGCCTGTCCTTAATCCCGACTTTAACCAATGCTCAATGCGTTGCCTCAACCGACTGCGCCACTTTGGGCTATACCGAAAAATCCTGCCCTGACGGCAAAGGCATCCGTTGTCCCTTTGGCACAACATTTGCCTGTCCTATGTCGGAAACAAAATTCTGTGACAAGTACGACTTCAAATATGAATGCAAAGGAAGCGGTTATGCTTCTGGCGGAAGCAAAACATGCAACGGCAAATATAATTACTGTACTTGTACCGAAAGTTACGAATGGAAAGATGAAAAATGCCAAATTAAATCAGGACAATGTTCCGGCTATGCCAGAAACTGCAAAATCGCAGATATCTTAAACAGTGATGGCTCATGTACAAGTGACTTCGTCCCAAGCAAGACTCCTATTGGTGTTGTTGTCTATATCAGTGGTAGCAGTGATAGGTGTGGTTACGCCATAACCCCCAACTGGATTGCAATAAACATTCCGTGGTCTACGGAATTTGCCAATACAAATACGTTCCAGATAACAAATTGGAAAAACGCAATTAAAGATTTCGACGTTAGCGGTAATATGGCCAATATTATCCAATATGCGGAAAATAACCATGGCAAAGAAGCCGCTAAATATTACCCGGCAGCTTACGCCGCATTAAATTATGCACCGAGTGCCGCTCCAGAAACAAAGGGAAAATGGGCATTGCCAACAACTGGAATTTTGAACAGCTTGCTCACTAACTTGGATGATATTAACTATACAATATCCAGATTGGGTGAAAGACAAGTAGAGAGGCGTGAATATATCTGGTCATCAAATGAATATAGTATTGACGGTGCTTGGCTCTTCTCTATAGAATCTTTCGGCAGCGACCAAGGCGGTATTATGGTCTTAGGTAAAAACGAAATCCATCAAGAAGGAGATACATCCAATTACTCCACAACCAACACTGTCCGTCCGGTACTGGCTTTTTAGGAACCCCTGCAAAAAAACAGAGTGTTTTTTCCCTTCAACACTCTGTTTTCTTCATACTTACAATAGCGGCCAGGCAAAACAAAATCCGTTTCTGCCGCAAAACAACTGCCTCAAATCACCACAATGGTTTATCATCATTTTTCAACTCCTCCAGCAGCCTGTCCAATTCTTTGTTAAGCTTAACCTTTCTTGCTTTTTCCGCCGTCAGAATTCCCAAAACAAACACACCGCTCACAAGCAATCCAAATAATAATTTTCTCTTCATAATCGTATATTTTAATAATTAATTTATAGCCCATTTCTAGCACAAACCGCGCCATTGTCAATTAATTTAAATTCTCCGCCCGGCGGTAACTTTTACTTAATCAATTCTGCCTATACTGAATACAAAAGAAATATTTATCGGAGTAAGTAATACAATGTCTATCAAATTAGCCGTACCAGAAACCAGCATTACCCACTTAAAGCCGCGCATTTCCGTCATCGGAGTCGGCGGCGGCGGCGGCAATGCGGTTAATAACATGATCGCGCAAAATCTTGAAGGCGTTGACTTTATCGTCGCCAATACCGATTCTCAGGCTCTGGCTCACTCCTCCGCCAGCCGTAAAATCCAGCTTGGCCTCAAAACCACACAAGGCCTGGGCGCCGGCGCGCGTCCCGAAATCGGACGTCAGGCGGCCGAAGAAGCCAAAGACGAAATCGAAAAGGAAATTGAAGGCTCCAATATGGTATTCATCACGGCAGGCATGGGCGGCGGAACCGGTTCCGGCGCGGCGCCCGTTGTCGCCAAACTGGCTAAGGAAAAAGGCATCCTCACTATCGGCGTCGTTACCAAACCGTTTCAGTTTGAGGGACGCAAACGCATGGAAACAGCCGAAAGCGCCGTTGAAGAATTTACCAAGGCCGTAGACAGTATCATCATTATTCCCAACCAGAACTTGTTTCGCATTGCCGACAAGAAAACCACTCTGGCCGACGCGTTCATCATGGCCGACAACGTCCTTTACTCCGGCGTCCGCTCCATTACCGACCTGATGATGATGCCGGGATTGATTAACCTTGATTTTGCCGACATCAAATCCATTATGCAGGACAAAGGCAAAGCCATTATGGGCACCGGTGAAGCCGAAGGCGAAGACCGTGCCGTCAAAGCTGCCGAACAGGCTCTTTCCAACCCGCTGCTTGACGACTGCAATATGCGCGGCGCCAAAGGCGTGTTAATCAACATCACCGGCGGCAACGACATCACCCTGTTTGAAATCGACGAAGCCGCCAGCCGCATTAAAGAAGAAGTCGACGAAGAAGCCAACATCATTTTCGGCTCCAGCTTTGACGAAGCCCTCGGCGGAAAAATCCGCGTTTCCATTGTTGCCACCGGTATCGGCGATGCCAAAGCCGCCGCCAATCCGCAGCAGCCCCAGGCCGCGAAAATCGCCAGCTATATCGAACAAAGTTATATGCATGAAATGGAAAAACCATCCGTTCCCAACCCGGAACTCGATTCCAACCTGCAAAAATTTTCAGCGACAAAACCCGCTGAAACCGAACCGGAAACCGCTCCTGCTGCAGAAGAGAGCATTTCCGAAGTCGCTGCGGCAGTAGAGGCTGAGAGCATTCAGGCTGCTCCCGCCCAGGAAAAGCAGATCGAAACTTTCACCAGCCTGGACGCTTCTGAAGTTATCGGTGAAATGCCTCAGGCATCCTCTCTGTTCAAGGCTATTATTAATAATAAACCGGAAGACGCCAATGTCAGCGCTCAGCTGGAAAACATTCTGTCTTCCAACGAGAACATCTTTTCTCCCAAAAGCACGGTAAAAACCGTTGAGGAAGAACCGGAACTGTTCCCGAACCAAAATCCTGCCGCCTTTGCCGCCAAACCGGTTGAAGAAGAACAGGAAAAGTTAATTATTAATGATGAAGACGAAGAATATACCCCGACGCTCATTGAACGCGTCACCGGGTTTTCAATCGCCAAAAGAAACCGCCGGAAATTAAGAGAGAGCGAACAGGCTCAGGAACAAATCGCCCCGTCTTTTTCGGAAGACAACGAAAACGACGACCGTTTGAATCTTGAAATTCCCTCCTTCCTCCGCCGGAGATAAAATAATATTATTTTACAAACCGCAAAACCCCTCCAATGAGGGGTTTTTGTTTTGGCGTTTTTTCATTTTGACATTTTCCGCCGTTGCAAAACTTTTCTCCCCGGCTTGATTTTTTATCTTTTCTGTCATAGACTTCAGACAATCAACTATTATTGTTTAATCAAATTCTTACAATTATGCGTAAAGAAATCATCGAAATCCAATGCCTGAGCCGTCAAAAAATCTCTTCAAAAGAATGGATGTATGTTGCGGCAGAATGTGAATACTGGTTATCCGACAGCGGACTTGACGAAGAAGAATGCGCCGTTCTCGGAAAAATAAAAAACCGGGCTTTGCAAAAAATTCAGGCACTGCGGCAGAATGAAGAAAACGAAGCCAGAAAAAACCTGCGAAACAAACTTGAAGAACTGTACCCGTCTTCAAAACCGCTTTCCGTTTCAGATGCTTTGGCCGCTTCGGAAGCTGACGCGTTTTTTCATTGATTTCAACATTAACAAAACAAAAAAGGTTTCCTTACCGGGGAAACCTTTTCTTATGTCCGCAATCCAAAACCGCTTAAATCGGATAACCGACAACCTGCGAAATAATCACCGTATCGGCGTCAATCCCCAAAGCGGCGGCCAAATCCTCTTTTTGATAATAGCCGCGAACGACATTGTTCAGCCCTCTTGCCGCACAGTACAACGCCACGTTCTGATACATTGATCCCGCCTGCATGGCCGTGTTCATATCCGCCGGATTGCCGGTCGTCGTATAAAGCAGAAAAAGCGGCGCGTTATCCGTATAATCCTGCGTCTGCAAATAGCTGCGCAAATCCTTGTTTGTCACCTGCTGCAAATTGTTATTCGGCGCATTATAGAGCCAGGCGCCGTCAGACTGGATGACATAAACCTGCATATCCTGACGGTTCATCGCCGTCGGCACGGTTCTTTTGCCGTCGTCGCGGTTAACGCCCCAGGCCGCCCACAAAATCTCGCTGAGCGTCTGGTTGTCAAGCGTATTCAGGCCGAAACTTTTTCCGGAATGCCGGTTGTTCAACGCCTCCATAACCGCAATGCCGCCGAAAATATTCGGCTGCGGCAAAGCCTGTATCACCGCTTCCTGCGCCAATGCCTGAGAACTGACGGCTCCGGCCAAAACCAAACCTAAAAAATATTTCATTTTCTTCATATTATCCCTCCGCTTTACTTTCGATATGGCAATAATTTAATCCCTGATTCTTAATTTTCATTATAAACGTTAAAATTAATTTTTCATATTGACAGCCCAAAAACTTTAGTATATAAACTCTTCCAGTAATGCCGACATAGCTCAGTTGGTAGAGCTACTGATTTGTAATCAGTGGGTCCGCGGTTCGAGTCCGTGTGTCGGCACCATTATAAAAAAAGCCTCCTTTATGGAGGTTTTTTTTATAATGGTAACAATATAGAGTTCTCAAACCGCGGAAAAGCGGTTCGACTAGGAGGAGAGGCAGACGAAAGTATGCCGGTGAGGCTTTAGCCGAGCGACGACGAAGCGGCGGAGCTTTAGTGACGTCAGTCCGTGTGTCGGCACCAGTTTCCAAAGCCTCCTTTACGGAGGCTTTTTCATACTCGTAACAAAGGCTTCTCTAAAACTATTTTTTCCGCTTCAAACGCAGAAAAAGCAAAATCAAAATGCCGGCACCGATAAGCCCCAAAGAAATATACCTTGCCTTATTGCTGAGAACATTGTCGGTAAACCAAACCTCTCCCGTTTCCGTCCCGGGAATATTGTCAATATAAAGAGCCTCGGCCGGACCAACTTTCTCCGGCGTCACCGCTACTTCAACATAGCCGAACTTATTAACAAAAGACCTTATTTCCTGACCGGAAGATGGCAGCGTGTACATCGGAATTCCGGCAAAAGAGCCTTCCGTATAATTATGAACATGCCCAAAAAGTAACATATCAACTTTGTGCTTCCGCAAAAGCTTCTCCAACTCCGCCGCTGACACCTCTTCCATCTTATGACGTCCGATAGGTAACCAAATCGCCCAAATACAAAATAAAACTGTTCGGATGCGCCCGCATTTGCTTGACGATTCTCTGCAAAGGATAATTTGCGACCCGGTGTCGCTCACCGCGGCAAACTGAAAACTTTCAGCCTCCGGCGCCAAAATTTGTCCGGCCGGCGCCATAAAATATTATACTTTTTCATGACTTGTTACATATAAAATTATAACTCGTGATAATCCTCATAAATACGTTGCAGATAATCACGATATTCCACACCCGGCTTCAAAGAATTGATAATTTCCTGCATTTGCTCATCATTAATAAAGCCGCGGCGATATGCAATCTCTTCAATACAGGCAATCTTCAAATCCTGCCTTTTTTCAATAATACCGATAAAATTGGAAGCCTCCAGCAGCGACTGCGGCGTTCCCGCATCCAGCCAGGCGTTGCCGCGCTTCATCGTTACCACGTTTAAACGCCCTTCCTTAAGATAAGCGCTGTTCAAATCCGTAATTTCCAGTTCGCCGCGCTTGGACGGTTTCAGCTTTTTAGCCTTTTCCACCACATCGGCCTTATAAAAATACAACCCGACAACCGCATAATTTGACTTTGGCCGCAACGGCTTTTCCTCAATGGAAATCACCTTGTGATTCTTGTCAAATTCCACCACGCCGAAACGTTCCGGGTCTGAAACATGATAACCGAAAACCGTACCGCCGTTGTTTTTCTGAATCTCATCGCGAAAATTCTGCAGCTGGTCGCCCATATAAAAAATATTATCGCCCAAAATCAGACAAACGTCATCCTGCCCGATAAATTCCTCGCCAATGACAAACGCCTCGGCAATCCCTTTCGGCTCCTGTTGAACTTTGTAGCTTATCTCCAGCCCCAAACTATGCCCGTCGCCAAACAGCTTTTCGATATTCGGCGTATCCTGCGGCGTGGAGATAATCAAAATCTCCCGAATGCCGAACAACATTAAAGTTGACAAAGGATAATAAATCATCGGTTTGTCATAAACCGGCAGCAACTGCTTGCTTGTTGTCTTAGTCAAAGGATAAAGCCGGGAACCGGAACCGCCGGCAAGAAGAATACCTTTCATGATTTTTTCCGTTTTCTGTTAAGTCAATGTCAAAATAGTAGGCCATTTGCAAACAGAACGCAAGCAAAAAACCACTAAAACCAAGTCCTCAGATTTATCTAAATCTTACTTCTGTTCTTTGTCGAATTTTTCCTCCTTTCATGAAAAATAGTGATTGAACATCAAGATTT
>JAUNPO010000097.1 GCA_030536665.1 Pseudomonadota bacterium | reverse complement strand
GGGCGCGACCAAGGGTATGATTATGCGTATTTTCTTTGTCGACGGCGCTTTTATCGGCATGGTCGGCACGGCGGCAGGGCTGTTGCTGGGGCTGTTGTTTTGTCATAACATTGAAAACATCCGCCAGCTTTTGCAAAAAATTTCGGGGCAGGATTTGTTTTCGGCCGAGATTTATTTTCTGTCCCAGCTGCCGGCCAAGGTTAATGCGGCGGAAGTTGCGGCGGTGGTGCTGATGGCTTTGTTGTTGTCTTTCCTGGCCACGCTTTATCCGGCTTACCGCGCGGCCAAATTTGATCCGGTGGAGGCATTGCGTTATGAATAAACAAACAGCTCCGGTTTTGGAGCTTAAAAAAGTTACCCGCAAGTTTAAACAAGGCTCACAGATGCTGGAAGTTCTGAAAGGGGTTGATTTGGTTCTCCGCCCGGGAGAAATTACGGCGTTGGTCGGGCCGAGCGGTTCGGGAAAGTCGACGCTTTTGCAGATTGCCGGGCTGTTGGACAAGCCAAGCGGCGGCGAAGTGTTGCTTGACGGGCAGAAATGCGGCAAGGCCGGGGACGCGCTGCGTACTGTCTTGCGGCGGGATTTTGTCGGCTTTGTATATCAATATCACAATCTGCTGCCGGATTTTAACGCTTTGGAAAATGTGATGCTGCCGATGCTGATTGCCGGGGCAAATGCCAAAGCGGCGGCGGAACGCGCGGAATTTTTACTGTCGCGTCTGAAAATGGACAAGCGTTTGAAGCACCGGCCGAGCGAGATGTCTGGCGGTGAACAGCAGCGTGTGGCAATAGCGCGGGCTTTGGCCAATCAGCCGAAATTGCTGTTGGCGGACGAGCCGACCGGCAACCTGGATCCGAAAACTTCGGAAACTGTATTTAACGCGCTGTTGGCCGTTGTTCGCGAAACCGGGCTGGCGGCGTTGATTGCAACTCATAACTTTGAACTGGCGGAACGGATGGACCGCCGGGTCAGCCTGGAAGAAGGGCGGCTGGTCGAGCTGGGCAGCCTGCGCAGTGTATCTTCAGGGGGCGGAGAGAGCTTTTATTAGGAGGGCAAAAATGATAAAACTGAAAAAAGTCTGGTTGTGCGGCATGGGTTTTATGATGGCGGGCGCGGCATTGGCCGAAGCGAAATATGTAGCGCCGGCCGATGTCAAAAGCCGCGGCACCAAGGTCAGCGAATATATGTTTTACAATCAGGATACTGACAAAGACGGCAAAATGACTCTGGAAGAATTTAAAAATCAGGCGCAGACCCGTGATGTCAAACAGCATAACCGGGCGCTTAAGAAAAAAGGCCTTTACATGACTCCCGAAAAGCAGTTTGAAGTCATGGACACAGACAAGGACGGCAAGATTACGCCGGAGGAGTTGGCTAAGTTTCTGGACAATCAGCGCTCCAAAATGTGAAAATGCGCTCTACGGACGCCTAATACAGAAAAAGAAAAAAATGCTAAGTTATGTACTGGTATGTACACTCCTGTCGCATTTTTTTCTTTTTCTTATTATCCGTCTCATATATCGCATTTTCACAGCGGCTAAAGACGTACTCTCCATGTTTTTTTAAGTGCCTTATTCATATATCGGCTAAGGATGAAGTCGGTGCTTTATAAATTTGGAGATTGTAATTAAAAAAAACGGGGAGGGACATGATGTTCCTCTCCGTTCTTTCTTTAAAGTATGACCTGCGTTCCGTTCAGAGAACAGTCAAACAGTTCAAATACATTTCCTTTTTTACGGATGTAGCAATGAATGCGCGATACAGTGTTGTCACAGTTTGAAACGACAATGTCGCAGAATTTATCGCTGCGTCCGAAAACGATAATGCTCCCGTCTTTCAAATTGTTTAAACGCTGCTGCAGGTTGAACAGGTCAATCGTGTAGGCGCTCATTTGGAGTTTGGGAAGAACGCGTCCGCTTAAAACTGCGATAACTTTGCTGCTGCGGCCGTTTCTCTTTACTTCGTTTTCAATAGTTACCTGATGGAAATTCAATGTTGTAGTCATAATCTTTATTTTTTAATTGTTAGACATAATAATATTTTTATACTTTTATCCTACTATAAAATTTTCTTATTGTCAATAAACAATTTTAGAGAATTGACGGAAATTTTGTTATAAAAAAATGCTTGATTCTTTTGGGGAATGAGTATATAAAGCAAAGCGATGACCGGGCGAATCTGTGCGTATGGCATGCCGGAGCGCCTTGAAAGCATCCTAAGCATAACTTTAAGAAAGGAAGCAAAATGCCTAAAATGAAAACTAAAAGCGCTGCCAAAAAGCGTTTCAGTGTTACCGGTACCGGTAAGCTGAAGAGAAATTTTGCCAATAAGAGACACTTGCTCTTTAATAAAGGTACCAAAATGAAAAGACAAGCACGCGGCACGACCTTGGTTAACGAGGCTGACGTTAAGATTGTTAAACAGTTTATGCCGTATATTTAAGGAGGAAAGTTAGATGTCTCGCGTTAAAAGAGGTTTGACGGCACATGCTCGTCACAAGAAAATTTTATCAATGGCCAAAGGTTACAGAGGACGTAATAAAAACGTTTTCAGAGTAGCTGTTGAAAAAGTTGAAAAAGGTTTACAGTACGCTTACCGCGACAGAAGAGCCAAGAAGAGAAGCTTCCGCGCTTTGTGGATTCAGAGAATCAATGCTGCGGCACGTTTGAACGATATGACTTATTCTCGATTTATGAGCGGGCTTATCAAAGCCGGCATCGAACTCGACCGAAAAGTCCTTGCTGATATCGCTTTGAAAGAGCCTGCCAATTTTGCCAAGCTGGTTGAAGCTGCAAAAGGCGCTTTGAGCAAATAGTTTGTTTCGGTTCCGGGCGGGGAAATATTTTCGCTTTGGAGAAGAAAACAGGCTGATATGTATCAGAGTTTGAAATTTATTAAGAGTTAACCTTGAGGGTGTTTCGGGTTAACTTTTTTTACGTTTAAATCTAAAGTATGCTGTTTAATGAAGAAAGGCGAGAGGTAAAGTTTATGGTGAAACATGAATTTTTTGTTTCTCGTGCCAGAGAATTAAGGAAAAGTATGACCTCGGCAGAAATATTATTGTGGTATAAAATTAGAAATAGAAATCTTGGGTACCGTTTTATCAGACAGTATATTTTTGATGATAGGTATATTGTTGATTTCTATTGTCCAGAAAAGCGGCTTGTTATTGAGGTTGACGGGGGACAACATAATGAAAATCCGGCAGATGAAATCAGAGATGATTATATGCAAAGTAAGGGATGTATGGTGTTACGTTTATGGAATAATGAGGTTTTGCAGAATTTGGATGGTTGCTTGCAAAAAATTATGGAGGTTTTGAGAAATTAATGATTTTAAAGAACCACACAGTTTTGCAGCCAGACAAAGTCTGGGCAAAACTTGCTCCCCTTAATATAAGGGGAGAAGACAGAAAGCTCAATGTTTGTGATGAGCTGAAATATGGATATAAAGTTTCCTCCCCTTGATGCAAGGGGAGGTTAGGAGGGGTTTATAATATTTCAATATTATTATTCAAAAAGTTAATTAAATTCTAGGTGAAAAAATGGAAAATTTAGAGAATATGAAAGCAGAAATGCTGGCGGCAATTGCAGGGGTTCAGGATATGAAGGCCTGGGACGAGGTCAGGGTTTCTCTGAGCGGTAAAAAAGGAAAAATTACCGAGATGATGAAGTCGCTCGGTTCTCTGGCGCCGGAAGAAAGAATCGAGGCCGGCAAAAAACTTAATGTTTTGAAGAGCGAGATTGAGAAAGCTCTGGAAAACCGCCGCGGCGAATTGGCTGAGGCCGAGATGAACGCTAAGTTGGCTCAGGAAAAAATAGATGTTACTTTGCCGGTTCGTCCCGAAGTTCAGGGGCGGATTCATCCGGTTTCCAAAATCTATGAGGAAATTGTCGCCATTTTCGGGCAGATGGGGTTTGAAGTTGCCGAGGGGCCGGATATTGAAGACCAGTTCCATAACTTTAACGCTTTGAATATGCCGGCGAATCATCCGGCGCGCCAGATGCAGGACACGTTTTATATTCCCAACACCAAAAGCACAGATTTTGATGACAGCTATGTGGTCAGAACCCATACTTCGCCGGTGCAAATTCGTACTATGGAAAACAAAAAGCCGCCTATCCGCATTATTGCGCCGGGGCGGACCTATCGCTCAGATTATGACGCCACGCACACGCCGATGTTTCATCAGGTTGAAGGGCTGGTTATTGACAAGAACATTACCATGGCGCATCTCAAGGGCTGTCTGTATGACTTTGTCAAAGCCTTTTTTGAGCTGGATGATGTGCCGGTGCGTTATCGTCCGTCTTATTTTCCGTTTACGGAACCGTCAGCGGAAATGGATATCGGCTGTTTGAAAAGCAAGAGCGAGTTGAAGATCGGCGCCGGTACCGACTGGCTGGAAATTCTCGGTTGCGGCATGGTTCATCCCAATGTGTTGCGGGCGGGCGGCATTGACCCCGATGAATATCAGGGCTTTGCCTTTGGCGTCGGCATTGACCGTTTGGCAATGCTGAAATACGGTATTCCCGACCTCAGGACATTTTTTGAGTCGGATGTTCGCTGGTTGAAGCATTATGGCTTTAATCCTTTGGATTTTTCTTCTATGACCGGCGGTTTAAGCAATAACGGAGGCAGTGCGCGATGAAATTTACATTATCTTGGTTAAAAGAACATTTGGATACAAACGCTTCAGTGGCAGAGATTGCCGAGACGCTGACGAAAATCGGTTTGGAAGTGGAAGAGGTTTATAACCCGGCTGACCAGCTGAAAGGTTTTGTAACGGCGCGGGTAGAAAGTTTTGAAATGCATCCGGATTCAGACCATTTGCATGTTCTGACCGTTAATGATGGCAAAGAAAAATTGCAGGTTGTCTGCGGCGCACCCAACTGCCGCAATAACATGGCCGGAATTTTTGCGCCGGTCGGAACATTGATTCCGGCTTTCGGCGAAGTGCTGAAAGTTGGAAAAATCCGCGGCGTGGAAAGTTTTGGCATGATGTGCTCTGAGAAAGAGCTTGGTGTCGGTGAGGACCACAACGGCATTATCATTCTGCCGGATGACACGCAGCCCGGACTGCCGGCGGCTGAAGTGCTGAACATTGACCCGGTTTTTGAGATTTCGATTACGCCGAACCGTGCGGAATGTCTTGGTGTGCGCGGTATTGCCAGAGATTTGGCCGCTGCCGGCCTGGGCAAGCTTAAACCGTTGACGATTAAAAAAGTGCCGGGAACGTTTGCCTCGCCGATACAGGTTAAGATTGAAGACAAGGCGGCTTGTCCGGTTTATGTCGGGCGTTATATTAAAGGTGTGGACAATAAGGCCGAAACACCGAAGTGGATGAAAGACCGTCTGGCGGCTGTCGGGTTGCATTCGATTTCGCCGTTGGTTGATGTTACCAACTACATTAACTATGATTTGGCGCGTCCTCTGCATGTTTTTGACGCTGACAAGCTTAAGGGTAATGTTACCATCCGCATGGCGAAAGAGGGCGAAAAATTTACTTCGCTTGAGGGTAAGGAATATGCGCTTGACGCTCAGAGCCTCGGTATTTGCGATGACGAGGGCGTGCAGTGTCTGGGCGGCATTATGGGCGGCGCGGAAAAGGGCTGTACGGCTGATACGATTAACGTGTTTGTCGAATGTGCGTTGTTTGATCCGACGGTAACAGCCCGTACCGGCCGCAAGTTTCAGATTGATTCAGATTCCCGCTACCGTTATGAACGCTGGGTTGACCCGAAGTCCAATGTGCTCGGTTCTGATTACGCCGTGCAGTTGATTACGGAAATCTGCGGCGGGCAGGCGGCTGAGCCGGTGATGGACGGTGCGGAGGATTTTGCGCCGCAGGCAGCTTATATCCGGCCGTCACGGATTAAAGAGTTTGTCGGGATTGATGTGGCCAAGGGCAAAATTGTTGAAATTTTGAACAACCTCGGTTTTGCGACTTCTGACGAAGGCGATAAGATTAAAGCCGTTTCACCGACCTGGCGCGGGGATATTGAAGGCGAGCATGACCTGATTGAAGAAGTTGTGCGCATGATCGGGCTGAATGAAATTCCGGCCGAAACCTTGCCGCATGACAAGTTTCCGAAGCAGGTTCTTTCTCCGGCGCAGCAGCGTCTGGTGACAGTCAAGCATGAACTGGCTTCCCGCGGTATGTATGAAACCGTGACTTGGAGTTTTACCGATTCAACGCTGGCGGAAATGTTCCGCAAGTCTGATGACGCGGTTCTGCTTTATAATCCGATTGCCGCCGACCTTAACGAAATGCGCCCGTCGCTTTTGCCTAACCTGCTGTTAGCGGTTAAGAACAATGCCGCGCGCGGTTACGGCAACGTATCGCTGTTTGAGGCCGGACCGGAATTTTACGGCCGTGAACCGGGGCAGCAAAATCTGGTTGCCGCCGGTGTACGCAGCGGTATGACGGCTAAGAAAAACTGGATTGGCGATGTTCGCCCTTATGATGTTTTTGATGCCAAGGCTGATGCTTTGGCAGCGATTGCCGCAGCCAACGGCCCATGGGAAAATGCGCAGATTACTACTGATGCGCCGACTTATTATCATCCGGGCAGAAGCGGCGTATTGCGTCTGGGCAAGAATGTTCTGGCCTGCTTTGGGGAAATTCATCCGGCCGTTTTGAAGAAATTCGGCATCAAGCAGCGGGTTGTTGCTTTTGAGGTCAATTTGAGCAATATTCCGTTGCCGCGCGGCAATGGCGGAAAGGCGCGCAAAAAGCTTGAATTGTCTTCATTCCAGCCGGTGGATAAGGATTTGGCCTTTATCGTCGACAAGTCAGTCAGCGCGATTAATGTGTTGATGGCGGCTAAAAATGCCGACCGCGATTACATCAGCGATGTTCGCATTTTTGACGAATATGAAGGCGAAAATCTTCCCGAAGGCAAGAAATCCATTGCCATAGCCGTAACCTTCCAGCCCAAGGCGGCCACATTTACCGACAAAGAGCTGGAAAATCTTATGGCTAAGGTTGAGGTGGAAGTGGAGAAAAAATGTTCCGCCACTCTAAGGAGTTAAAAGTGCGCTCTGAGGTCGATTAGTGCGTTGTCATCGGGTCAAAAGTGTCCTCACGTACTTCTGTGTACGCTGCGGTACTTT
>JAUNPO010000096.1 GCA_030536665.1 Pseudomonadota bacterium | reverse complement strand
CGGCTTTACCATTGAAGAGATTGAGCCGCGCCTGTTTTCCTTTAACAATGTTTTCGGCGCCTGCCCGCATTGTGACGGTATCGGCGCCAAATTGTACATGGATCCGCTGCTGATTGTTCCGAATGAGAATCTGTCGCTGCATCAGGGAGCGGTTGCGCCGTGGAACACCGGAAAATCGGCTTTTTATACCCAGACAATCAATTCTTTGGCAGATTTTTTAAGAATTGACATCAACACACCCTGGAAAGAACTACCGGAAGAAGCCAAGAAAGTTATTCTTTACGGTTCCGGCAATGTCTGCGTACCGATGTATTATTCGCGTTTTGTTACCGACAAGCCGTTTGAGGGGGTTATTCCCAATATGGAGCGGCGTTTTCTGGAAACTGACTCATCGTGGGTTCGCGAAGAATTTTCCAAATATCAGTCTGCTGCCCCTTGTGAATTTTGCAAAGGGAAACGCCTGAAGCCCGAAGCTTTGGCTGTGAAAATAGACGGGTTGGATATTATGGACGCCTGCGAATTGTCTATCAACAAAGCTTATGACTGGTTCAGCGGAATAGAAGCCAAGCTGCCGCCGAAAAAAGCGGAAATCGCGCACAAGATTTTGAAAGAGATTATTGACCGGCTGAGCTTTTTAAATAATGTCGGTTTGAATTATCTTAATTTGTCCCGCCAGTCCGGCACTTTGTCCGGCGGCGAAGCACAGCGTATCCGTTTGGCCTCGCAAATCGGTTCAGGCCTCACCGGCGTGCTTTATGTTTTGGACGAGCCGTCTATTGGTTTGCATCAACGCGATAATGACAGGCTGCTGGAAACGCTGACGCATCTTCGCGATATCGGCAACAGCGTTATTGTCGTCGAACATGACGAAGACGCCATCCGCGCGGCGGACTATCTGGTGGATATGGGTCCCGGCGCCGGAGATAACGGCGGAAACGTCACTGCGGAAGGTTCTGTTGAGGAAGTTTTGAAAAATAAAAACAGTCTAACGGCGCAATATCTGAACGGCGAGAAAAAAATTGAAGTGCCTAAAACCCGCCGCAAGGGGAACGGTAAATTTATCGAGCTTAAAGGCGCCAAAACCAATAATTTAAAAAACGTCAATATCAAGATTCCTCTTGGGACTTTTACCTGCATTACCGGTGTTTCCGGCGGCGGCAAATCTTCGCTGATTTTGGAAACATTATACAAAGCCCTGAACAAAGAGCTGAACGGCAGTCGTGAACCTACCGGAATTTACTCGGAAATCAAGGGCGTTGAAAATATTGACAAGATTATTGACATTGACCAGTCGCCTATCGGACGTACGCCGCGTTCCAATCCGGCGACCTACACAGGGCTGTTCACCAATATTCGCGACTGGTTTTCCGGTCTTCCCGAAGCCAAAGCCCGCGGATATGCCGCCGGACGTTTTTCATTCAATGTTGCCGGCGGACGCTGCGAGGCCTGCAAAGGGGACGGCGTAACCAAGATTGAAATGCATTTTCTGCCGGATGTTTATGTGGAATGCGACGAATGTCACGGCAAGCGTTTTAACCGTGAAACCTTGGAAGTCAAATACAAAGACAAGTCTATTTCCGACGTTTTGGATATGACGGTCGCCGAGGCTTATAAATTTTTTGACGCCATTCCTTCTATCAAAAACAGGTTGTCACTCTTACAACAGGTGGGACTGGATTACATTCATCTCGGCCAACAGGCAACGACCCTGTCCGGCGGTGAAGCCCAGCGCATCAAGCTGTCAAAAGAGCTGTCAAAAAGGGCTACCGGGCGGACGTTGTATATTCTGGACGAACCGACAACCGGCCTGCATTTTGAAGACATCAACCGTCTGCTCAAAGTCTTGCACACCCTAGTGGAACAGGGGAATACGGTCATCGTTATCGAGCATAATCTGGATGTTATCAAAACGGCGGATTATATCATTGATATCGGGCCGGAGGGCGGTGACGGCGGCGGACGGATTGTCGCCAAAGGCACGCCGGAAGAAGTGGCCAAAGTTAAGGAAAGCTACACGGCCAAATATCTTAAGAAATTTTTGTAAAGCAAAATCCCCGGTTCTTTAACCGGGGATTTAGTTATTTTCCCCTGAGGAAGGCTCTGACCTGCTTGAGGCGGGCTTTGAGTTCCTTACGTTTCTGCTTATATTTCTTGCGCTTTTTGCCGAATGTAAAAAATCCTAAAAAGTTAAAATACAAATATTTCAGACTGAGTTTTTTATAATTAAAAATTTCTCTGAGCTTTTCTGCTGCAACAAAATTTTTCATGATATTGTCATAAATAATCCCTTCATAAAACGGGGTCATTCGCGCATAGTGCCACCACTGCTCAAACAACGGATGACGCGGATATTTCCAGGGCTTTTCTTCTCCGGCATAATGGATGATTTTTGGGTGAGCCAAAGCTCCGGTAAATTCTTCAAATATGTCCGGAGGCAAGGATTGACTGATTTCTTTCTCATTAAAAACATCGGCGACGGCCTGACGCTGAAAATTCCACTCCTGACCGATAAAATGCACATTTCCCTCGCTGACACTGTTAATAATATCCTGATCGACATACAGCGGCGTTTTTATTTCTTTCAGCGTTTCCAAGCATTTATTCATGAAATCAAATTGACGGAGCCGTTTTATATCAAGCACCAAGACTCCGGCCTGAAGATAATCGGAAGGAGCGCTTAATTTCAAAACATCTTTCAAATAATGAATAAAATTTTTATCATTAAACAAAAGCTTTTTTTGTATGCCGACATCTTTCACTGCCGCCAGCATTTTTCCCTGCATGTCCAAACCGAAAAGCTTCGCGACATCATCAAGTACAATCATATCGCAGTCCAGATATAAAACCCTGTCATATTCCCGAAATATTTCGGGGATGAACAGGCGATAATATGTCGGCAGGGAAAAATGACTGCGGACATAAAAAACAGACAAGTCTATCCCCTGCATATATGTTTCCGGCCTGATAAACCTTATTTGAACATTTGGCTCAGACAGGCTTTGTATCTGTTTTTGGTTTAAAACGGATATGCCGCCATCAAGAATAAATATTTCATATTTGTTGTCGGGTGCGGCATTTTCAATCACTGACTTCACGGTGACGCCTAAATATGGCGCATAAATGTCATCTGATGATAAAATTACGGGAATGGTCACTGTCATTACTTTACTCTTCAATATAAGCAATTAACGACGTTTCCCAAACAATACTGCCATAAGCCGGTTCGGTTATGATAAATTTATACCCGAGATTCCAACTTTCTATAATATTTTTGATGCAGATAAAATCATTCCAATTATGGTATATGCTTATCATCAAAATCGGTTTATGTTTTTTTATAACCTCTTTTGCTCCCAGAAGAAAATTCTGTTCTGCCCCTTCAATATCAACTTTAATCAATCCCGTCTGAATTGACGGATTGGCTTTGATAAAGTTGTCCAATGAGTCCATTTGAACCGTAACCGAACTATCCACTGTAACGGATGTTATGGAACTACAGGCATCGTCATCATTTAAAACAACTTGCCCTTTACAGTTGCCTAATGCCAGATTGACAGGCTGGACATTGTCAATATTATTCAGTTTCAGGGTTTCTTCAATCAGCATGCAATTTTTCGGGTTGGCTTCAAACGCCCAGATTTTGCGTGGATGCAAGCTGTTGAGTATCAAAGCTGAATCTCCGATATATGCTCCGACATCTATAATATCTGTTTTCTCTTTTAATGAAACCGGAATGTCGTCAATATGTAATTTTTGTTCAAAAACAACACATTCAAAGTGATTTTTCGGTAAAAAGCAGCCGTTGTGATAATAAATATTATCTTGCAACATAATGATATTTTTTAAAGACTTGTCTGCATCCAGGATTTCCTGTTGTTCTTTTTCAGAGAAGATGTCAATATCGTTAAAATTATTGTCGCGCAACTGTTTAATTCTTCCTATAACCTTTTCGACATTTTTTGCGCTCGGTTCTGGAAGTCCTCTCAGCAACCCCGCGACAGCTTCTTTGTTTGAAACAATATCAAAGTCATTATAATATTTTTTCAGAAACTCTTTTTCCCAACCATTTTGATAAGTAATTTTTATTATTGACCGGTTAGGTTGAGAAACAGTAAAAATTATTTTTTTCAGATGTTCCAGACGTGCCGGAAGCACATTTGACAACTGATGCTCTACAAAATCAAAACGGCGGGGAATTTCTTTATCAATATTTCGTTTTATTTCATTTAATTGGTTCTGCAAAAATATATCAATTTTATTATTAACCGTAATTCCTAAAAATTTTGTTTTTATTTCTGTTTGAGAAAGCAACGGAATCCCTAAAAAGGAATAAGTGCTTTTTTTATTAAATGTATCTTTTTTAATCACGGGAATACGGCATAATTTAAGTTTATATTTCATGTTATGCCGGGTTATTTTCAGAATCGTCATGCCCAGAAATTTGAATTTAAGCGGATATATTAATTTCGCTTTTGCTTCATTTACCTTTCGTTGATATTTTTCATAATTCTTTTCACCGGCAAAAATTTTTCGAACATTATTTTTTATGATAGCCCACAGTAACCTTTTTTCGGAATATAATTTTGCTATCTTTTCAAACTGACGAAGAGATTTACTGTTTTTAACAGCCTCCATTAATTTGAAATCACAATAAAAATATTCCTTTTGCTGTTTTAAATCATCAAAATTGGCTGTTGTATGCGTATTTAACAATTTTTTTGACTTTTCATAAAATACTTTTCTGAATTTGGCATTTGTGTTCAAAGCTGCGGATGCACGATACATCATATGCCCGATAAGCACCATTTTAAATAACTCAAAGTATTCCTGAACAATATGACTTTGTTGCGCAATAAAAGCTTCCGCGTATTTTATATTTTCAAAGCAATTCAGAATATATTCCGGTTTTGTCTGCACTGAACTCATATTCATGCGGTAATAATATAACGGCTCTCGCAATATGCTGACGGATTTTGCCGTGATTATTGCCTGATACCAAAAGACAACATCTTCTCCTGTTGTTTGTTTTGGGAAAGCGATGTCTTTTATCAAATCAGAACGATAAATTTTATCCCAAACATGGCAGGGCACCAGTAATAAATCCGGCGTATTTTGAACATTCAATTTTCCGCCAACCAAGGTATGGGGTAATGTCGACCGGTGTAATTCTTCTCCGGAAGAGCTTTCAAAGCAGATATGATTGGAGATAACGATATCAGAATGGTATCTTTCAGCATTTTGCACCATTTTTTCCAAAAATCGGGGCGCGATATAATCATCTCCATCCATAAAATGAATATATTTTCCTTGCGCCTTAGACTGACCTTTATTTCTAACTATACCCAATCCCGAGTTCTTCTGATTAATAATTTTTATTCTCGAATCTTTTAATGCCAAATTAGAAATTATTTCCGGTGTCTTGTCTGAAGATCCGTCATTAACGATGATTATTTCAATATTTTGCAAGGTCTGATGCATTACGGAAGACACGCATTTTTCAATATATTTATCAACATTATAAGCCGCAATACAAACACTTATAATCGGCTTATTTCCATTAGGAATCGTTACTTTTGAAATATTTTCCCGTACATATAAGTTATTATCATATGTATTACAATCCATCCACTGATGACCGTCCGTTGTTAAAATGACGGCAGGAAATTCGCCGACTTTTTTGCCGTCATCAATTTGTTTTTGGATATAAATTGCCGTCAGCCGTTCTCCTAAAAAACCGGCCCATCTGGCTTTCGGAGTACATGGTGCAAGAGATTTGTCATATAAATTTATTTCGGGTTCAATTTTGAATAAGATATCAAATAACCAAGAACAAAATTCATCATATTGTTCTTTCTTCATAATAAACATATTAGTGAAATATGACGTCGTTCCGCTGATTAAGTTAAAAGCCGTCGGATAATATTCGGGATAATCGCCTTGTATAATTTCCAATGCCCGTTTTAAGTGTTCACCGTGGTGTTTGGCTTCATAGTGGGTTTTTACCGTATAATCAGACCATTCCCTTAAATCTTCTTTTTTTCTGGTGAGAATAATATATTCCTGAAGAAGTTTTTCAATATTTTCTGCAGAAATATTTAATTTTTTCAAGAACTCAGAAGCAGAAAAATGCTTATCCGCCGGATATTCATAAACCGTTTTTTCTTTTTCCTCACTGGCTGTATTTAAATCCAAATAACGCCGATAATGAAACAATCCCTTTATATCTGCGTCTGAATTTTTCCACAGCCAATAAATGGCCGTTAACTCAGCATACCAGAAATTTTTCGCAGAAATATTGTCTCCCGTATTGTCTCCCGCCATATCAAGATTATTATCCGCACAATCTCTACCAACCTGCATTGGCAACAAACAATCATTTTGAATTAAAACACTATTTTTATGATAAGCTACGGCAATTTGAATATTTGACATTATTCTCTTCCATATTGTTCAATTTAAATGGTCTTTTTATTTTAACTATTGCTGATGATAGTAATATTTTAAAAATAAGCAATAATCTTATATTTTTATTCACATTTTTAATCATAACCACCACAAAAAAATATACACAAAATATTAAAATAAAAAGACCATTTAATTTGAACTAAAAACCGGAGAAGCATAATGCTTAAAGTGAAAAATCTTATTGTCGGTTGCGGGCTGAGCGGAATAATTTTGGCCGAACGTATTGCAACAGTATTAAAAGAAGAAGTTTTGATTATTGATAAACGCCATCATATTGGCGGCAACATTTATGATTATACCGATCAAGAAACGGGTATCACCGTTCACAAGTACGGTCCGCATGTCTTTCATACCAACATGAAGCATGTCTGGGATTATTTGAGCCAATTCACAAACTGGCATTATTTTCACTTGAAAACTCAGGCTGTCATTGACGGAATAAAGGCAACTCTGCCTTTTAATCTGGAAACGCTCCATGAGGTTCTGCCTCAATCACTTGCTAATAAACTTGAACTAAAATTAATTGAAGAATACGGCTATAATGTTAAGGTTCCTATTTTAAAGTTAAAAGAAAATAAAGACAAAGATTTGCAATTTCTGGCGCAATATATTTATGAAAAGGTTTTTTCCGGCTATACAGCCAAACAATGGGGCATGCAGCCGGAAGAAATTGATCCGGAAATTACGGCAAGAGTTCCGGTATACATCAGCAGAGACAGTGGTTACTTTCAAGACAAGTATCAGGGAATTCCCCG
>JAUNPO010000095.1 GCA_030536665.1 Pseudomonadota bacterium | reverse complement strand
GAAAGCTTCATCTCTACATCCTCCTTTTCTCGTCATCACGAATCTAATATAACATTATTAAATGTAAATTTCAATCATTATTTTTAGCGGAGAATGAGAAAATTCGACAAAGAGAAATGTTTATTTTATGAAGGCATGGAATAAATTCCCCAGTAAACTGAGGACTATAAGGCATGTAATAAAAAATACCTTTTTAAAGCGTCAAAAAGGTATTGAGTGGAAAATATTTCACAAATTACATTCAGATATTCTTCAAAACTTCTTTATGGTCGCTGAACGGGTGCATAACCCCTTTAATGATTTGTCCCGGTTCGTGCCCTTTGCCGGCAATAATCAAAACATCGCCGTCTTCAAGATTTTGGATAGCGTTTTTAATCGCTTCCGCCCGGTTGCCGATATTGATGCCCTTAGGGCAGGCCGCCATAATTTCACTGCGAATGACGTCAGGCTCTTCCGAACGGGGATTGTCATCGGTTATGTAAACGACATCAGCCAAATCATTGGCAATTTTTCCCATTTGCGGGCGTTTTCCTTTGTCCCGGTCACCGCCGCAGCCAAATAGAATTTTTAATTTTCCCGCCGTATGGGAACGCATGGCCTTTAAAACATTTTCAATCGCGTCAGGCGTATGGGCGTAATCGACGTAAATTGCCGCCTTGTTTTTGCTGCCGACCAATTCCAGACGCCCTTTGGCACCGTGAATTTTTTCAATATATTTAACCGCTTCAAAAGGTTCTCCGCTCAGTTCAGCCGTTAACCCTAAAGCACACAGCACGTTCATTGCCTGAAATTCTCCGGCCAGCGGAATGTTCAGTGTCATGTCTTTTCCGTAATAACTGATTTCGAGCTTCTGCCCATGGGGCAGGGGAACCGCGCTTATCAGGCGCAGGTCCGTACCGCGGTAACCGTAACTGACAACTTTTTTGCCGCTTTCTTCGCAGGCTTTTTTCAAAGCGTCATAAACATCAATATCGGCATTTAAAACGGCGCTGCCGCCCGGCACAAGAATGTCGGTAAACAAAATTTTCTTGGCAGCAAAATAATTTTCCATCGTTTTGTGGTAATCTAAATGGTCACGGGTCAGGTTGGTAAAACCGGCAGCTTTAACTTTGACGCCGCCCATGCGGTACTGGCACAGGCCGTGGCTGGACGCCTCCATCACTAAATAATCAAAACCTTCTTTGCAAAGGCTGCGGAGATCCTGATGAATTGTGACCGGATCCGGCGTTGTCATGGCATATTGCGGCTGTTCGTCATTTTTAATTAGTCCTAAAGTGCCGAGGCTGGCCGCCTTATGCCCCATCATGTTCAAAAGCTGGCGGGTAAAGTCGGCAATGGATGTTTTGCCGTTTGTCCCGGTGACAGCAGCAATATACTCCGGCTGGCATTCATAAAAATTGGCGGCGATTTTGGCAAAATCGTAATGCGGGTTTTCGGATGTCAGGACAACAACGCCGGGATAACGTGCGGCAGCCTCTTTGTCTTCGGTCAGAATTGCCGCGGCGCCGCGCTCAATCGCTTGCGGAATGTACAAATTCCCGTCAAAAGACACGCCTTTCAGAGCAGCAAACAAAAACCCCGTTTCCACTTTTCGCGAGTCAGCCGTAATACCGCAAATGTCTGCGTCTGCTGGGGCTTTTAATTTTGTATTTTTAATCAGTTCCGCAATTTTCATCGATTCTCTCCTTAAAACTAATCCAAGCTAACATTTAAAAACTAACAAACGGTTTAATCTTGCATTTATATTGAAGAAACGTTAGTATCTCAGCAAAATTTGGATACAAAGATTAATGATTGATATAAATGACATAACCGTCCGTATCGGTTCCAAAGTCTTGTTGGACCATGCGTCGGCGCATATTTCAGACGGTCAGAAAGTCGGCCTTGTCGGTGTCAACGGCTGCGGCAAGTCAACGCTGTTTCGTGTGCTGCGCGGACAGCTTGATACCGAAAGCGGAAATATCGCCTTGCCCTCAGCAGCCCGGGTTGTGACGGTTGAACAGGAAATAAACGATATTGATTTGCCGATTCTCGAATTTGTCTTGGCACAGGATAAAGAGCGGGACGGGCTGCTGAAACGTTTGCAAAATGCTTCGGCGGAAGAACTCGGTGAAATTCATGAGCGTTTAAACGCAATCAGTGCCTCATCGGCAGAAGCACGAGCTGCAGTTATTCTGAACGGCTTAGGCTTCAAAAACAGTGATTTTATCCGTCCTGTGTGCGAGTTTTCCGGTGGCTGGCGAATGCGTTTGGCGTTGGCCGCCGCTCTGTTCCAGCCGTCTGATATTTTACTCTTGGACGAACCGACCAACCATCTGGATTTGGAAACGTCAATCTGGCTGGAAAATCACCTAAAGAAATATCGCGGAACATTGCTGATTATCAGCCATGACCGCACAATCCTGAATTCTCTCTGCGGTTATATCGTGCATTTTGACAACAAAAAACTGGCAGTTTATTCGGGAAATTATGATACCTTCCGCCGAACCAGAAACGAGCAGAAGGAAATGCTGGAACGCAGCTTTAAAAAGCAGGAGCAGAAGCGCCGCCATTTGGAATCTTTTGTTGAGCGTTTTCGTTACAAAGCCTCCAAGGCCAAACAGGCGCAAAGCCGCATCAAACTTCTGGAAAAAATGCCGGAAGTCACGCTGCTGGCGGATGACCCGTTTGTAAAATTTGATTTTCCCGAACCCGCGGAACTGGCTTCGCCGCTGGTAAATCTGGAGAATGTATCAGCCGGGTATGGCGATAAAGTAATTTTAAAACGGCTGAATCTGAGTATAGACAACGGTGACCGCATTGCGTTGCTTGGTGCAAACGGCAACGGTAAGTCGACTTTTGCCAAACTGCTGTCCGGGCGCTTGCAGCCTCTGGGCGGAGAGATGCGTCGCACGCCGAAATTAAAGGTCGGCTACTTTGCTCAGCATCAGGCGGAGGAGCTGCCGCTGGAAAAAACGGCAGCGGAATATATGGCTGCGCTGATGCCCGAGGCGGATGAAACCAAAGTCCGGGCTCACCTGGCGCGTTTTGGGTTGGAAAAAGAAAAAGCGCTGACCCGGATAAGCCTGCTTTCCGGCGGAGAAAAAGCCAGATTGCTGTTTGCGGCCATGACGCGGAACGCGCCCGAACTGCTCATCCTTGATGAGCCGACCAACCATTTGGATATGGAAGCCCGCGATGCTTTGGTTGAGGCCTTAAATGAGTATGCCGGATCGGTTATTTTGATTACGCATGATTTGCATTTGATTGAACTTGTTGCCGATGATTTGTGGTTGGTTGACAAAGGCAGCTGCCGTCCGTATGACGGGGATTTGGATGACTATAAAGAGCTGTTGCTGAGTGTTCGCGTTTCTCCGGAGGAGAAAAAAGCTGCCGCAGCCGCCGAAAAGGAAAAACAGCAGGCCAAGGAAGCCGCCGCGGCAGCCAGAAACAATCTCAAAGAACTGAAAAGCCGCTTGCGCCGGATTGAAACAGAGTTGGAGCGGCAGACAGCTCTAAAAACTTCTTTGGAAAATAAATTTCAGGAACAACTGTCGACCGACGAAATCATCCGGACACAAAAAGAACTGAATGCCATTGTTGAAAAGATTGAAGCTTTGGAAACGGAATGGCTGGAAATCGGCGAACAACTGGGCGAAATTTAAATTTCTTCATTGCTGAACGGTACGTTCTGCAATCTTTTCTGCGGTTTATAAAGGAAGATGTTGGATGTTGTCGGAATATTGTAGCGCCGGTGCCAATAACCTTTTTTCTCCATGCAGGTGCGATAATCAACCGGGTTAATTCTCGTGTCGTCACGCAGGGAGTTAACCATAACCGGCTGGGCGCCGGGGTAGGGGACGTAAGAAGCCCAAATTCCCTTTTGCGCATGCCAGTCCGCGCGCAAATCCATTTTGACTTCCTCTGAATAAAACCAGGATTTGACATCGGGGATAAGTGAAAAATCTTCGGCTTCGCGCAGGCATTCGGAATGATCCCGGGCAAATTTTTCCGCGCCGGTGTTTTCTTTTTCCCAATGAAAAATCACCTGCCCGCGCCCTCTGGACATCCAGGAAGAACAGGAGCTGATAAGCAGAACGGACAAAGCCGGGACAAGTATAGCGTTTATTTTCATTTGAATGTCCTAAAAATCCAGATTTGCATAATGCTTGGCCGGCAGAATGCCGCGGATATTATCTTTCAGAATATCCTTGAAGCTCGGGCGTGATTTTATTTTTGAATACCATATTTTTGCATTTTTATAACCGTCCCAGGCAATGTCGCCGAGATAATCAATAATAGACAGATGCGCCGCGGCGGTAACGTCTGCCAGCGAAAATTCTTCCCCGCCGAGATAATTGCGCCTTTCCGTCAGCCAGTCGATATATTCCATATGAAAAGCAAGATTATTCAGGCCGATTTTCAATATCCGTGAATCCGGCGCTTTTCCCTGTTCAAAGCGGCGAATAACTTTTTCCGCAACAATATTGCGATAAACCTCGCGATAAAATTTGTCGTCAAACCATTCGGTCAGCCGCCGGACTTCGGCTCTTTGCTTCGGGTCTTTGGGCAGCAGCCGGATGTCATAATTTACCTCTTCCAAAAATTCCGTAATGGCATAATTTCCCGCGATGATATTGCCGTCAAACAGAAAAATCGGCAGGCTCCCGGCCGGATTAAGCTTAAAAACATCAGAAGACAGATTCCAGGGTTCTTCTTCCTTAAGAACAAACAGCATCCTTTTTTCGCTCATCAACATACGGATTTTGCGGGAATAAGGAGAAATCGGATGATGAATTAAAAGAACCATTTTTGACAACCTTACTGTAATAATTTATACCATACTAACAATTTGAATAAAAAGGTCAAGCGCTTTGCTTTTTATTTTGTAAAGTCCGGGGCAACGACGCCGACATTTTCCTGTTCTACCTTGCCGACATAATCAGCCAGGGCTTTTTTGACGGCGGCTCTCGTTTCCGGCATATTGGCCAAAACGCGCAGGCCGTTTTTAATTTGCGCTCTGTATGCCGAAGCTTTGGAGATGCCGATAAACATCGGAATGTTCCAAATGGCATTTTTAGAAAAACTCAGCTTGTTGCGCAAACCGAGCTTGGCCAGTTCTATCCGCGCATTGTATTCGGAGGCCAGAACATAGTCGACTTCTTTATTATAGAGTTTTTTATAAAGCTCGTAAGACGTATCGGCTTTGACAATATCAAAGTTTTTGATTTCTCTCTCGGCAAAATCGCTTAGATATTCCTTGCTGCTGATGGCGCCTTTCAGCCCTTTCAAATCGCTGATATTTTTCACCTCGTCAATACGGTCAGGCAGCATAACGACAATAATCGGGTTGTTGATTAATGCCGGGAAAATATATTCCAGCCCGTCATATCTTTCCGTATCATGATAAATTCCGAGAATAATGTCAATTTCGCCGCCGCGAACCTTTCTGACCAAAACTTCATAAGGAAAGTTAACGACATAATCAATCATAAAATTGGCTTTTTTCCCGTATTGGGTAACAACCGGCATGAAAATGCTCTGGTATGTTTCCGGATAAAAACGGTCGGGAATATAGCCAAAGGGCGGATAATCCATAAACCCGGTTGCTTTCAGCTGTTTGACATCCCTGTTCTTGTCAACATTAAACTCAACCTGAGCCTTTGCCAGCGTAATATTCAGCAGCAGAAAAAAACTCAAAAATAACATTTTGCCGAATTTAAACATGACAAACCCCTAAAAATTTTATATAATTTTAATAAATATACAATATTATAATAATGTTAACAAACTTTTTAAATTAGGTATAAAAATATGGATTCAGCTCAAAGATATTCGGATACTGAGCTTTCCGGCCTTAATCAGTGTGAGCTTGAAACCCGGGCGTTAATACGCACGGCCTCGGCTCTGAATATGATCAAGGAAGATTGGGAGGCGAAAAAGTCCGAATTACCTCAGGCTTTAGAAAAAAACCGCAGACTATGGACAATCATTGCTTCGGCGATGGGCGAACCGGATTGTCCTCAACCAGAAGAGGTTAGAAGAAATATTATTAATTTGTCTTTGTTCATTTTCAAAAAGACCAACAACGTCTTGGCCGACCCCCATCCGCAGCCGGAAACGCTGAATATTCTGATTGACATCAATATGAATATTGCCAGAGGCTTGGCCGAGCATAATGCGCCGGAAGCGCAATCTGAATGAGTTTAGATAAAAAAGGCGGAAGATAAAAATCTTCCGCTTAAATTTTTCTTGTTTGTTTCAAAAATCTATCTGCCGGACAACTTGCAGACCGTCAGAAGTTTTAATACAGACGACAATCTGTTTAAAACCGTAATCCAAAACTTCAATTTCATAATCCTGACGCAGCCCGTCCCAAAAAGACGCATCATCCGGCTGTTTGGCATAAAAATGAATTTCCTGCTTTTCCAAAAGTTTTCGCCGTTCCTCTGTCAGATGTGCTCTTTTCAATAAAGGATTTGGAACAAGATAAGCCAGTTTTTCATTGCTGACCGCCGTAATCTTGCCTTTAAGCAGCCTTGGCGTCATGCCTTTGGCCTTCATTGTCTGAATTGTCGGTTCAAACTTCAAACCTCTTTCTTCATCAAAGCCGCAAACGATAAACTCGGCTTCATCACCGATGTTCAGATTTTCAAAACCGCCGGCGATAAGACCGGAATCAATAAAACCGATTCCTTTGTTGCCTTTGATGATGACCTCATAACCGCCGGTTTTGATATTGTCATGCATCATAATTTTGTTGGTAACAATACAAGGATAAACTTCGCCCAACTTAAACAAGTCTTCATAAAATTTAAATCCGTCCATAATAATTTTGATATTAAAAATTAAACAATAATAGCTAAACACCGCTTTCTATATCACATATTTTCTACTTTTTCAATCTCATTTCTCTTTGTCGAATTTTTCCTCCTTTCATGAAAAATAGTGATTGAACATCAAGATTTTTTATGTTATATTAGATTCGTGATGATAAGAGCGGAGGATGTAGAGATGTGTATTTCCAGAGTGATATTGATGTCCACTTTAAGTCTGATTGGTCTTAAAGTTGATTTAGCTTATGCCGATATTCACCTCTCCATTCCGGTTGCAGGTACCCACACACGTCACACACACAACACCTTGACCCTAAACCACCCGCTCCTATCGTCTGTTCAATCTGAAAATCGGCACAATCTTATCCTCCCCCTGAGTAGGGCTGGAGGCAGAAAGAATTCTCCGGCGGAGAATTTTTCAACGAC
>JAUNPO010000094.1 GCA_030536665.1 Pseudomonadota bacterium | reverse complement strand
TTCACTGGAGCATTTTTCTGCCTCCAGCCCCTTCTTCGAGGGGAGAAGTAAACGGTGGGCTTTCAGGATGACGTTCAGATGGACAGTTGGAGATTGGCAAGCGTCAGCGCAGACAGAGCCTTTTGGTGCGAACGAGCCTTTTCGAGGTAAAAGGGTTTAGTGCGGCAGTTTGTTACATAGTAGAATTAGTTATTTGTCATTTTTTTTACATTTTATCAAAATTAGTCATTGAAAACGGCGTTTAGATGTGCTATAGTATACTTGTTGTGATAAGTGTGGAGGGGTACTATGGCTGGTATTTCTAAAGTGTTTTTGTGCGCAACTGTCAGCGCGTTTTGCCTGACGGGGCGTTTGTCTTATGCTTCAACCGATACTGTCAAAGGTATCCCTAAACCAGGGACACACACAGTCTACACACAATTATATGACCTTGCTGATAAGACACACTTATCACACACATTGCGTGTTATGGGGGACTTGTCCCGGGGCGTTTCTTTTTCTTCTGAAATTGATAACTTGTCCCTTGCGGGACTCACACCCTCCCTAACCCTCCCTAAGGTAGGGAGGGAATATAAGGAAGCCTCGGTGTGTTTCATAACCGATACGAGGGAATGTTCGGATAATAAATTCGGAAACAACGAGGATGTTTCCGGCGGAAATGGCAATCCGGGCGGAATTCCTGAATATGACACGCCGCAAGAACAATGCCAGGCGGCGGGGTATGGCGTGACTTCCTGTCCCGCCGGGTCGCATGGCGATAATCCCTGTCCTGCTGACAGTTCTCATTATCAGAAATGCGTTTGTGACGTTAACATCACACAAATCTGTACTAAACCTTATTACGGTGTTGGGCCTTCTTGCGACGGCAAATATGCTTCATGCAAACGTGACGACGCTAAAGCCTGCAAAGAAGACGGCTTTACGCAAAGCGGCGCTTGTCCTGATTTGCAAACGCCGAACAAGAAATGTCCTTATGACAGCGCTTATTATGATAAATGCGTCTGCCGCAGTGATTTAGTTTCTTGCACCTATCCGCAGACCGGCGTCGGAACAAGTTGCGATGGAAAATATGAATCCTGCCAATGCCCAAGCTCGTACAAATCCTGCGAATGCGGCGGGGCCGCCGGGGCAACCTCCTGTACGCGCAACGGACAGACGACTTATTCAAGCTGCAAGGAATGTTGTGCCAGCTCTTATAAATATACCTGTGCGGGCTCTCATCAAAAACCAAACGGAATTGCTTGCGGCGGTAAATATAAATCATGTTCCTGTGATTACGGTTATAAATGGAGCGGCGGCGCCTGCGTAAGAGATTGCGGATATGGCCATGAATGGGATGGTTCGTCCTGTGTGTGCGTGCCTGATTATTATCCTTATAGCTGTTCTGGACGCTATGAAAGCGGTTATGGGTCTTCTTGTAATGGGAAGTATTCGAGTTGTGAATGCAGTGACGGGTATTCATGGAATGATACAAACGGCTGTTATTGTCCAAATTCATGTACCCTTTCAGTCTGTCCAGAACATGCTTCTTGCCGTAAAGAAGAATGCAGCGGAAAATATTGTTTTAGTTATTGTGACAGTAGTTATATCTATAATGAGACGACGCAAAAATGCGAGTATGAATGTAAAAAGGGATCTATCTATTATAGCGACGGGACTTGCAGTTCACCTTATAAACCTGTGGAAAGCGGTAAAACGGCTTGGGGATATATTCTTAATCAGGGAAATTATGGAGAATGGTCGATTGTTGCCATGGAGTATGCTTCTTCCGGAGAAGAGTGGGGACCTGTCGGTTTTAACACCATGGATTGTGATGGCGGAAACGGAAATTGGTGCACAGGAAACCATTACTTGTCCATTGCCGGTCAGTCGTCGACAAATTGTACGACTTGTTACCAGAGAAATGGTATTGATAATTTTCCGGCAGCGCGGGCGGCGGTGAATTATGCTCCGGCCGGCGCTTCTGAGACCAGAGGCTATTGGAAACTTCCCGGAACTACCCATTGTGAGTATATGGATGATACGTATGGTACAGGTTTTTGGCTTGCACTTGCGTATGGTGGTGATATGGATAAAGCTTGGATTTGCACGGCAAAGTATGGCAAATATTCTGCATCGGATGTATCGAGAACATCTCTGAGACCTGTTCTTCCTGTGCTGAATTTTGTTGTTTCCGGCTGCAACAGCGGCAGTCGGACTCGTTGCCCGGTGAAGTATTATAAATAAAAACTTTGTCGAAGGTATTGCAAGGAGGAGGGAAAACTCTCCTTCTTGCTTTTATTTTTTCGAGGGATTGGACGTTTTTGCTGTCAGGAGAAAAGTTTTCAGGCGCGGCCGGAAAACTGGGAGAGCTGGTCTATGTTTATGCCCGCTTCGCGCAAGGCGGTTTCCCATTTTTCTTCCGCTTTGGTATGGAACACCAGGTCCGTGTCCGGAGAGGTGACAATCCAGTTATTGTTCATGATTTCTTTTTCAAGCTGCTGCGGCCCCCAGCTGGAATAGCCCAGAGCGATGATGTTTTCTTTGGGGCCCATGCCGAAAGCGATGTCGGAAATAATGTCAATGGAAGAAGATACGGCAATCTGCTTGTCAACCACAATGGTGTCGCCTTTGATATAATCCGTGCTATGGATGACAAAGCCGCGAATCTTTTCCAGCGGGCCGCCGTTGTAAAGGTTGAAGTCCCGGGTGTTGTTGAGCCGGCCGATGGGCAGCTGCGACGCCAAATCAGCAAAGGAAATGTCTTCAATCTGCTGGTTGATGATGAAGCCCATTGCTCCGTCTTTGCCATGCGAACAGATATAAATCACGGTTTTGTGAAAATGCTCGTCTTGCATAAACGGCGAGGATATCAGGCATTTTCCGGTCAGGTTATCTGTATTTAGTTCAAACATGGCATCTTACTCACATCAATTTTTATTTTTCTTTACCGACTCTTGTATTCTATCACATAATAAAGTATCTTAGAAGAAGAATTTTTCAAGGTTTGCAAATTATATGGATAAAATAATTTTTCTGATAACGGTTCTGTGCCCGCTGTGGTTATTTTCCGCTTCCGCAGGGGCGGCGGAGCAGAATAAGCCGCCCTCCGGCGGGCAGGTGATTCTTGATTTGCGTTCCGATGCGGATGACGCGCATGAGATAACCCTGGAAGATCAGGCCGCGGCGGTGATGGAGGTCGGGCGTTATTTTGACGAGAAATATCCCGGAGAGGCCATTAACGGTGATTTGTCGGAAGATGTCCGGCGCTTTTTTCCGAGCCTTAAGGGGCAGGAAGTGTATGACCGCGAGATGCTTGTCCGCGACGCGGTGAAGTTTTACCGCTATTTCAACAAACAATACAACGAAATTAAGGCGGCGTTGCTGCTGCCGGAAGATCCGCCGTTGATTTTGGACGAACAGGATTATGAAAAGCCTTACACCGGGGAATATATCGACTCTCCCGATTTGGTGGTGATTAAGGATTTTAAGCGGGTAGTTTCCTACAGCTCCGAACCGCGGGATTTTGAGGCTTATGAGGCCAAGCTGCAGCGGGAGCTTGCCATGCAGGCGGACAAGTCTTCGCCGATTGACCAGTTGGCGGACGTGTTCTCCAAGCTGGAGCTGAAAAAGCTTTTGTTTTACGGGACAATTTATGAAGACCCGCTGACCAAGGGCGCGGGAAACGGCGCCTGGGTTGAGAAAGACGGCGCCAAACTCCGCTTAATCAGCGCCTGGGCAACGGTGAACGGGCAACGGGAAATCCGCGGGGCGCTGCATTTTTCCCTGCCGCCGGGGGAGGTTTTGGCTTTGCTTGGAAAGAATCGCCCGCAGTTGTCTTTTGCGGGAGAAAACCTGGCCGAGGCGGAAGCGTTTATGCCTTTGCCGCGGCGTGTTGTCTTGGGCGGTAAAGAGTATTTAGGCCTGTCCGGAAACTTTGCCCTGCCGTTGGTCTTTAAGCTGAAAAATCCTGACGAACCGCTGGCGGTGACGGCGCGCGCCGAGGTGTCCTTATGCGCGGAAAGCGGCTGCCGGCAGGTGGTTTTTGAGCCGGAGCTGAAGCTCGAGAGCGGGTTTGGCTATCGGTCGACGGTTGATAATTTCATTACCCAGAGTTTTAACGCTCTGCCGCAGGACAAGCGGGATGAGGCCGAGATTATGTCGCTGTCGGCGGATAAAAACAAAGACGGTTTGCCGGAGCTGCGCCTGCGTCTGAAAACCCGCGTATCGCCGCAGGATATTGACGTGATGATTGATGATGACGCGCTTGCGTTTCTGCCGCCGCGAATCAGCGTCAATGACGATTATCTCGATGTTTTTCTGCCGGCAGCGGACAAGGATGCCGCGCTGCTGGGGCGGCCGTTTGCGCTGCTGGTAAGGCTGGGGGATTATGCCGGTATCAAGACGCGTTTGACGGCGGCGGAGGCGCCGTGGCTGGAGCTGGTTGAAATCCGGCTGACGGCGGCGATGCTGCTGGCGGCTTTTGCGGGCGGGCTGCTGCTTAATTTCATGCCCTGCGTTTTTCCGGTTCTGGCTCTGAAGCTGATGTCGGTCAGCGGCTACGGCAGTTCGTCGCCCGCGGAAGTGCGGCGCAGTTTTCTGTATACGGTTTTCGGGATATTTTCGGCTTTTGCGGCGCTGATTGTTCTGCTGGCGGCGCTGAAAGCCGCCGGGGTGGCGCTGGGCTGGGGCATACAGTTTCAAAACGGCTGGTTTCTGGCGCTGATGTTGTTTGTGCTGACGCTGTTTGCCGCGCAGGTGATGGGGCTGTGTACTTTGGCGGCGCCGCAGTGGTTGCAGCGGCTGGGCATTGCTTCCGGCAGCGGGGCGTTTCGCGCCTGGTTTGCCGGGGTGGCGACGGTGCTGTTGTCAACGCCCTGCACCGCGCCTTATCTGGCGACGGCCGCCGGTTTTGCCCTGACCGGGACAAATGTCGAAATGGCGGTTGTTTTAAGCGTGATTGCCTGCGGTTTGGCGCTGCCTTATCTGTTGGTTTGGGCGTTTCCCTCGCTGGCGGTTTTGCTGCCCAAGCCCGGAAAGTGGATGCTGCACGTACAGCGGTTTATGCTCTGGCTGCTGCTGGCAACAATCTTGTGGCTGCTGAGCATTTTATACGCGCAGATTTCCGGCTGGGCGGTTTTCCGGCTGTGCCTTTATCTGCTGTTGTTTCTCTTTCTGCTGGCTTATCGCCGCAAAGTGGCGGAAATTCTGGCGTCCATGCGCTTGGAAAAAGAAGTCAAAGCCGCGGTGGAAAAGCTTTTGTCGCGGATTTCCCTCATTCTGTGCTGGCTTTTGCTGCTGTTGTCCCTGTGGGATGTCAACCGCCAGTTTAACCGCGCGCCGCTTCCCGCTCAGCCTGCCGCCGTGCAGATTATGACCGGGCAGAAGATTGATGACGCCCGCATCAACGCGCTGCTGGACAGCGGCAAGAGCGTTCTCGTCAGCATAGACGCCGACTGGTGCCTGACCTGCCGCTACAATGAGGCCGTCGTTTTGGACAATCCCCTCATCAAGGAGCTTCTCACGCGCCGCAATGTTGAAGTCATCACACTGGACTGGACGCGTGACAATCCTGAAATTCTTTCCTTTATGTCGCGTTACGGCCGGAAAGGGGTTCCTTTTTACGTTTTATTCACGCCAAGGGTTAGGGGTGGGGTGGTTCTCCCCGAACTCCTCTCCCCCAGTAAAGTTCGTATAATGGTCGATTAGTACAGAAACTGCGAAAATCGCTCGGTCATGTACTATTTGTACACTCCCTTCGCGGTTTTCTCGTCTCTTACTACTTGACTCATTCTCCGAACTTTACGCCAAACTTCGCTCTGCCTCACATATCAAAGTTTGGACAGCGGCTAAGGGTGGAGTTTGTATAATGTAACTATTTTTGCTGCCGCAGTACTCCCTTCGCGGTTTTCTCGTTTCTTACTACTCGCCTCATTCTCCGAACTTTACGCCAAACTTCGCTCTGCCTCACATATCGAAGTTTGGACAGCGGCTAAGGGTGGAGTTTGTATAATGGTCGATTGCTTTATGCCAAACTTCATGCGGTTTAGGGAAAGGGAGGATAAAAAAAGTGCCCGGGGTGGGCACTCTTCTGAGGTTGTTTGGGTTACCATGCCTGGTCGCAATAATCGTTGGTTGCCGGTTTGAGAGGGGAATTGGGCAGGCTTGCAGCTGTGGCGTTACATTCGCTTTCGCTTGAGAATGAGCGTCCGCTTGTGCCGCGCAAAATACCGCATTGGCCGGTACTGGAGCAGCATTTTTCAAGGTCCAGGTCTAAGATCCATCGTTTGCTGGCTTCGGAATAATAGCAACTGCCGCGCGGAACATCGCGATATTGGTTAACGCCCCGGTAGCAGTGATAACAGGTTGCGCCGCAGGTCAGCGTATTCGTTTTCTGGTAATAGGATGAGGGGCAGGGTGAGGCTTGATTGCCGACACAGCTGCAATCATATCCGCCGGAGCCGCTGCTTCCGCTTGAACCTGAGTCTGAACCGCTGCCCGAGCTGTCGGAATCGCTGCCGGAAGAAGAACAGCTTTTGCAGCAGAATCTGCTGCCGTTGCAACCGTCATAACAGCTAAAAGTTCCGCAGGCACAGTTGCTTTCGCTGGGTGCTGGTGTACAACATGCTTTACAGCTAGAATAAGTCGTCACACCGTTGACAGTACAAGATGTTGCCCCGGCTGCGCCGCCGCATTCGCAGGATTTATACGAACTCGGACACTGGCAAGAGGCATATTTCCCGCCGCAAGCTTCTCCCACACCGGTTTGGGGATAGGTGCAAGAAACTAAGTCACTGCGGCAGACGCATTTGTCATAATAGCTGCTGTTGTAAGAGCATTTTTTGTTTGGCATTTGTACTGAAGAGCATTGCGTTGTTTGTGAAAAGCCGTCTTCTTTGCAGGCTTTGGCGTCGTCACGTTTGCATGAAGCATATTTACCGTCACAAGACGATCCGACACCGTAATAAGGTTTGGTACAGGTTTGTGTCATATTGGCGTCGCAAACGCATTTCTGATAATAGGCACTGTCTGCGGGACAGGGATTATCGCCATGTGACCCGGTAGGACAAGAAGTCACGCCGTATCCTGCCGCTTGGCATTGTTCCTGCGGCGTGTCATAATCCGGGACACTGCCGGGATTGCCGTTTCCGCCGCTTCCCGGTGTTTCATCATTACTGAACTTCTCCCCCGAACAATTCCCCGCATCGGTTATGAAACACACCGAGGCTTCCTTATATTCCTCCCCTAAGGTAGGGGAGGTTAGGTGGGGTGTGATAATTCCCAATTGTCCCTTATGGGACTCATACCCCCTCGAGAACTCCAACCGGACAAAGTCCGGGGAGTTCTTGCT
>JAUNPO010000093.1 GCA_030536665.1 Pseudomonadota bacterium | reverse complement strand
AAAACATAGCGAAAAGCCATGTTTATAGACGCCAAAATGCCAAAACGCAGGCGCTCGTCCGTTTCAAACCAATGGTCTATTAAAGTTTTCTCCTTAATAAACCAGCCTTTAACTTTTTCATAAGCCGCATAAAGCCATTTCATTTTTCATCTCCGTAAAATATCACTCAGTTAAATATAATTTTCAATAAAGAAAATTAAACAAGCAGTCACGGCGTTTTTTTTACGACAAAAACTTATGAACTAATTTAAAAGAAAAAGGCCTTGCAAAACAAGACCTGGAATTGGAGCGGGCTCGAGGATAAAAACAACCGTTGCTCCGGTTGTTTTTACCGCAAGAGGCGCAGTTTTATTATTGAGCGAGGAAAGCCCTTGCTTCCCGAAGCGAAATTAGAAAACAAGTGCCCGATGCGCACTTGGCGAAAACTTTGTTTGAGCCTAGTAAGCTAGACTGGGATTCGGAGAATCCCATTGCCCACAAAAAAAGGCCTTGCAAAACAAGACCTAGAATTGGAGCGGGCTCGAGGATAAAAACAACCGTTGCTCCGGTTGTTTTTACCGCAAGAGGCGCAGTTTTATTATTGAGCGAGGAAAGCCCTTGCTTCCCGAAGCGAAATTAGAAAACAAGTGCCCGATGCGCACTTGGCGAAAACTTTGTTTGAGCCTAGTAAGCTAGACTGGGATTCGGAGAATCCCATTGCCCACAAAAAAAGGCCTTGCAAAACAAGACCTAGAATTGGAGCGGGCAATGGGATTCGGACCCACGACATCAACCTTGGCAAGGTTGCGCTCTACCCCTGAGCTATACCCGCATCATTTAAGACAAAGAAATATTTATCATAAAAAAAAATAATTGCAAGCAAAAAAATTAAAAAAAATAACTTTTTTTAGAATTCAGTTATTTTACAAACTGTTAGAAAAAAGCTTAATAACCATAACGCCGCAAAGAATCATAAAAATTCCAACAATCGCAGCGGCATCAAGCGTTTGGTGATATACCCAATATGCCAGAACCGACACCGCAACAATACCGATGCCAGACCATACGGCATAAGCAATCCCCAACGGAATACTGCTCAGGCTGAGACTCAAAAAATAAAATGAACAAACATAGCCGACAACCGTAACCACACTGGGAAACAGAACCGTAAACCCTTCCGTCTGCTTCAAAAAAGTTGTTGCCGCCACTTCACTCAAAATTGCCGCCAACAAATACAAATAAACCATATTCTCCTCCTGAATTTGTCATCATAATATCCATATCAGGCAATAAAATCAACCCCGCAGATTTTATCCTGCGGGGTTTTTCATACTAAGCGTCAAAATCACTTTCCGTTACCGATATTCAGCAGACTGGAAGCCTGACCCGAACTCATCACCACTGTTTGCCAGCCTTTTGCAGAAGCAGCCATCTGGCTCTGAACCTCAAGCTCCTTAAGGCGCAAGACCTGAGGATTTCTGGCTAAAGCGGCACCTTCAATATCCATTGCCTTTGCCCGTCCTTCGGCCTCAATACGCAAACGGTCAGACTCTCCTTGAGCCTCGGCTGCTTTCTTCTTAGCTTCGGCTTCTTTTTCGGCAATTTCATTCTCCCTCTGTTCAGCACGCTGTTTAGCCTCAATCTTGGCCGAAATTGCATCCTGTACTTTTTCAGGCAAACGAATTGACGACAAATAAGTAATTTCTTTAATGCGGATACCATGCTCAAGATACTTATCAGCCATAAGCTTCTGAACCTCGCTGCGAATAGAGTCTTTAGCCGTGGCATAAACCATTTCTACCGGCATTTTCTCAACAACTTTATTGAAAAAAGAACGAACATCTTTTCGCATAAAATCGCTGACAATCTCCTTGGGCTCGCGCTTGAAATACCTGTACATGGCAATCATTTTTGCCTCGTCTTCAGATATAAATTCAAATTCGATACCTATATCCGCAGACAAATTCTGTCCTTCTGCCTGAAAAGAAACCTGTTCTCCGGCGGGAGAATTCTCCGTTTCCGCTTCGGTCCAGGACCACTGTTGCAAATTTGTCGGATAGATTTTATAAGTAAAATACCCAAACCAATGATTGGCATAACGTCCCGGGCCTAATACCTCAATCTTACCCTTGTTGTCACCCAGCTGATAAACTTTCAGGGCAACTTCTCCTTGTTCCACCTGCGTACAAGAACTCAACACTGCCAATAATCCCGCAATAATAAAGAAAAATTTTGTTTTCATAACTTATAAAAATTTAAATTATTAAATAAAAAAAATCAAATATCACTTTTCTGCCGGCAGCCAGATTTGAATCAATATCCAGAGCCAAATAACCAATACTGCAAAACCGGTCATCATAGCCAAGTCGCTGGCAGAAGTAAAAAGCTGGCTACCCAGAATACCGCCGCCGAAAAACCAGACAACAGACAAAACAATCTTCCAATACCAGGGCAGAAGCCTGATTTTCAAAAACGATGTACGTTTCCTTTTTCTCTTCGCTTTCATTTTTTTAATATGTTAAATTATACAATATGAGTTTGAAAACAAACCGTTACAGAAAGATTTTTGACAATCTTTATACATAATTCATGCTCCATAATAATTTGTTTACAAAACAATCATAGCATTATTTTGAAATTTAGTCAAATAATTATTGTTTGTTTTGTCAAAAAAAACGACACAAAAAAAGGTTCGTGTAAAAACACGAACCTTTTCCTAAAAATCAGGTTTTGCTTAAAAACCCATACCGCCCATTCCGGCAGCGCCGCCGTTCATTCCGCCGGCACCACCGCAGCCGCATGAACATTCCTTCTGCGGAGCTTCGGTAACCATAGCCTCGGTCGTAATCAACAAACCGCCGACAGAAGCAGCATCCTGCAACGCTGTGCGAACAACCTTGGTCGGGTCGATAATACCGGCCTTAACCATGTCGGTATATTCATCGTTCTGGGCATTGTAACCATAATTGCTGTCAGACTGTTCAAGCAATTTTCCGGCAACAACCGCACCGTCAACACCGGCATTCTCGGCAATCTGGCGAATTGGCGCCTGAATCGCCTTGCGGATAATATCAATACCCACTTTCTGATCGGCATTGGCCGGCGCCAGTTTATCCAAAGCTTTAATGGAATACAGCAGGGCAACGCCGCCGCCGGCAACAACGCCTTCCTTAACGGCTGCGCGTGTTGCGTTCAAGGCATCGTCAATACGGTCTTTCTTTTCTTTGACTTCGACTTCTGAAGCGCCGCCGACACGGAGAACCGCAACGCCGCCGGACAATTTAGCCAGTCTTTCCTGCAGTTTTTCACGGTCATAATCAGATGTCGTATCTTCAATCTGCTTGCGGATTTCAGCCGTTCTGTCCTGAATGGTTTCTTTGTTGCCCATACCGTCAATAACGGTGGTTTCTTCCTTGCTGACTTCGATTCTTTTGGCAGAGCCGAGGTATTCCAGCGTGATATTCTCAAGTTTCATGCCAAGTTCTTCAGAAATAACCTGACCGCCGGTTAAAATGGCAATATCCTGCAACATGGCTTTGCGTCTGTCGCCAAAGCCCGGAGCTTTAACGGCGCAAACTTTCAAACCGCCGCGCAGTCTGTTGACAACCAACGTTGCCAAAGCCTCGCCCTCAATATCTTCAGCCACAATCAACAACGGACGGCCGGACTGGACAACGGCTTCCAAAACCGGAATCAACGGCTGCAAATTGGAAATCTTCTGGTCATAAAGCAGAATATAAGGATTTTCATATTCGCAAATCATCTTCTCCGCATTGGTAATGAAATAAGGAGAAAGATAACCGCGGTCAAACTGCATACCCTCAACAACATCCAGTTCCGTTTCCAGACCTTTGGCGTCTTCAACGGTAATAACGCCTTCATTGCCGACTTTTTCCATTGCGCGCGCCAGATATTCGCCGATAGAACGGTCGCCGTTAGCGGAAATCGTACCGACCTGGGCAATTTCCTCAGATGTCTTAATATCTTTTGAACGGGATTTGACATCTTCGACAACGGCTTCGACAGCCATATCAATGCCGCGTTTCAAATCCATCGGGTTCATACCGGCGGCAACGGCTTTGCAGCCCTCGCGAATAATTGCTTCGGCCAAAACGGTCGCCGTTGTGGTACCGTCGCCGGCCTTGTCTGCCGTCTTCTGGGCAACTTCCTTAACCAGCTGCGCCCCCATGTTTTCAAACTTATCGGCTAATTCGACTTCCTTGGCAACGGAAACACCGTCTTTTGTAATTTTCGGTGCACCGTAGGACTTGTCCAAGACGACATTGCGTCCCTTCGGCCCCAGTGTAACCTTTACTGTTTTTGCCAATGTTTCAACACCTTTAAGCATTTTTGCTCTGGCGTCTGTTCCAAACATAATATCTTTCGCTGACATATTTTTACTTCCCTTGTAACATTTAATTATTCTTCAATAACGCCGAGAATATCCGATTCTTTCAGGATAACCCGGTCTTCGCCGTTAACTTTAACTTCCGTGCCGGCCCATTTGGCAAACAAAACCTTGTCGCCTTCTTTGACGCTCATCGGAATAATCTTGCCGTCCTCGGCTCTGAAACCGTTGCCGACAGCCTCAATAATACCCTCGCTCGGTTTTTCCTTAGCAGTATCCGGAATAATAATTCCGCCGGCTGTTTTGGTTGTTGCTTCAACACGTTTAATCAACACTCTGTCATGCAAAGGTTTAATTTTCATTTTCAACTAACTCCTCATAAATTTAATTCCTAACACCATAGTTAGGAATTAAATTTCATCAAATCAAGATTAATTTCAAAAAAATTAAAAGTTTTTATATCTTACACTTCGGCAGCAGCCCCATCATTTTGCGAAAGATTTCCGTAACCGCGCTCATGATAAAGCTGATAACCATCAAAAACGAGATAAATATAAAGGAAACGAAGAAAATCCACGCATACGGAAACTCCCGCATAACCGGGCGGGCAATATCCACCGCCCAGCCGTCCAGCGTAAACAATTGCAACAGCGTAAACGAAGAAGCCCCGAGCGTAGAAAATTCAACATAAGTATCGCCAAACAGGCTGACTGCCATAATCGCAAAAACATAAAAGAACACGGCAAAAATCAACAGCATGGCCAGAAAACTCGGAATCAGTTCGATAAAAATGACAATCACCTGCCGCAAACGCTTAAAGCGGTTGATATAGCGCAAAACCAAAAACAGGCGGAACGTTCTCAAAACAATAAAGAAACTAACCGCCGGCAAAGAGGAAATCGCAACAATAATAAAATCAAACAGATTCCAGCCGCTTTTAAAGAACTTTTTCCCGTAAGCCCAAACTTTCATCAGCATTTCGGCAATAAAGATAGCCATGCATAATCTGTCAAGAATGAACAAAATCCAATCATAAGCGCCAAACAGAGTCGTTGTCATCAGCCCCATAATCACGGCGTCAAACAAAATCAGCGACATAATCATCATGTCAAAATTACGCCCTTCGACCAGTTTTTTGACTTTTCTTTTGTCCTGATTAAGTGATTTTTTCAGATTATCCCAAACTCTCATCTTTTTTATCCTTTATATAAAAGCTGCGCCGATTGCCGCCAAAGCCAAAGCCGGACCGAAAGCCCCCGCCCTTTTGCGGGCTGCCAGCGCGTAAACGGCAAAAATAATGCACGCACCAATAATGACATATAACAGTTTTTCCAACCCCAGCCAAGCGCCGATAACAGCCAGATACTTAACATCGCCGCCACCAAAGGCGTCTTTGTGCTTCCAAACCAAAAACATTGCCGCCGCCATCGGCAAAACATACCCGGCCGCCGCGCCGATAAAACTCTCTGCCGGCAAGATACCGCCGCCGAAACAGGCAAAGCCAAACCCCAGAATGAGCAACGGATAAGTTATGATATCCGGCAACAACAGCAAACGGCTGTCAATTTCCACAAGCAGCAGCGAAGCCCCGGCAAAAATCGCAAGCCCTGCCGCTTCAAAACCGGGATTTCTCAAAGCCAGCGCATAAAAAATTGCCGCCGCCGCCAAAGCATACATAAAACTGCGCCAACGAAGCGTTGCCCGCAAACGCAAAAACTTTTCTTTTCCCTTTTTCTGCAATGAAAAACGGCAATGACAAATATCAAACAAAGCATAAGCAAGCGTTGCCGGCATAAACTTGGCAAAACGCCGGGAAATATAGGGAATAAACAATCCCCAGACAAAACCGCATAAGGCATAAGACATTATATAATGCTCCTTTTATTTAGCTAAAATTTAACAGATAACGATAAAAAAACAATTAATATCATTTATGTATTTTTTCTTTTCCCTCAGATTTCCGTTCTTTGTCGAATTTTCTCATTCTCCGCTAAAATTACTACTTGAACATAACGTTTATATATGTTATATTAGATTCGTGATGACGAGAAAAGGAGGATGTAGAGATGAAACTTTCCAAGGTGATGTTATTGTCAAGCGCATGCTTATTTGGTTATGCGGATGACGCTTATTCTGCCGTTTATCCGGCTTGGGACGTTTCTTCCCGCGTCTTTATGTCAGGTATCCACACTTATCACACACACAACACTCTTACCGCAGACAGTCTTTTCTCGCCTCACTTTGCACAATCTGACAACAAGCAACGTCATTCTCGGAGGAGCGAAGCACGACCCGGGGATCCAGATGAAAATATTGAATCTTTATTTAACCAGGATGTCCGGATTAAATCCGAACATGACATTCGTGTCGCCTCGGTGTGTTTCATCACGGACACGGGGGCGTGTGCCGGCGGGGATAAATTCAGCGAAACGGAAGACCCGGGAAGCGGCGATGGCAAACCCGATTACGGAACGCCGCAAGACCGGTGCGTTGCCGCCGGATATGACAAACATCCCTGTCCCGCCGGCTCGCACGGCGACAACCTCTGTCCCCTCGACAGTTCTTATTCCATGAAATGTGTCTGTGATGACAACATGACCGAAACCTGCGAACCGCCTTATTACGGCGTTGGGCCGTCCTGTGACGGGAAGTATGCTTCATGCAAACGCGATGATGAAAGAGCCTGTCGAGAGTTAGGATACTCCCAGACCGGAGCTTGTTCTTCGGTTCAGAAACCCAATGAGAAATGTCCGTACAACAGCACATATTACGACAAATGCGTCTGTCGTTCCGACCTTGTGACCTGTACCTATCCGCAGAGCGGGGTTGGGTCGTCCTGCGGGGGCAAGTATGATTCCTGCCAATGCCCGAGTTCATACAAATCCTGCGAATGCGGCGGGGCGTCCGGGGCGACCTCCTGCACGGTGAACGGCGTGACAAAATATTCAAGCTGTAAAGATTGTTGTAACTCCAGCAATCCGAGATGGTGCAGTGTCCATGGTACTTGCCACGGCGATTGCTGTTCTGACGGTTCGATTGAGGCTTGCGACGCGCGTTGCGGCGGTTCGGGCTGCTGCTCGCCGAAGAAAGACGAAACGGGCT
>JAUNPO010000092.1 GCA_030536665.1 Pseudomonadota bacterium | reverse complement strand
GCACGGCATGCAGCTGCCCCAAACCGCCGTCCAGCAAAATCACATCCGGGCGGTTTTCTGCCGTCATCTTGTCAAACCGCCGCGTCAAAACCTCTTTCATCATCGCAAAGTCATCATTGGTAATGGCCGGATTTTTGATGTTGAACGTCCGATACTGCTTCTTGTCAAAGCCTTCCGGCGTCGCCACCACCATGGCGCCGATAGCATAGCTTCCCTGAATGTGCGAGTTATCATAAATTTCGATTCGCTGCGGCAGGCGTTCCAAACCGAAAATGCGCGCCATTTCTTCAAGATTGGCATTGACCGACGCATCCATCGCCAACTTGCGCTCAATCGACGCCAACGCGTTTTCAACCGCATTAAGCATCAGCTTGTGCTTGTTGCCGCGCTGATAGGTATTAATCCGGCAGTGCAGCGCTTCCTCCAAAAATTCCCGATTGGGCAGCGGCTCGGAAACCACAATCTCCCGCGGCGGAATATGGTTGTTGTAAAAGCTGCTGAGAAAAGCCTCCAAAATCTCACCGTCTTCCGCGCCTTCCGCCTGCTTGGGAAAATACGGCACATTGCCGCAGTTCTGCCCGCCGCGGATAAAAAAGACTTGAATGCAGACCATATCGCCCTTGCGCGCCAACGCCACAATATCCGTTGATTTAATATCGGCATACTCAACCATGTTTCCGGCCTGAACATTCGTCAACGCGCGGATTCTGTCGCGATAAACCATCGCCAGCTCATAATCCATATTGTCGCTGGCTTCTTTCATCAGCTTAGAAAGCTCATCCTGAATTTTGGTGTTTTTACCTTCCAGAAAATCAACCGCCTCGCGCACCAAAGCCCGGTAATCTTCTTTTGAAATCCGCCCGACGCACGGTGCCGAACACCGCTTGATTTGATAAAGCAGACAGGGGCGGTCGCGATTGTTAAAAACGCTGTCCCGGCAGGAACGCAGCAAAAAAGCTTTCTGAATAATGTCGAGCACGCTGTTCACCGCACTGATGCTGGCAAAAGGGCCGAAATATTTGCTTTTATCATTGCGCTTGCCGCGATACTTGCGCAGCGACGGATATTCCGATTCGACGTCTATCACCAGATGCGGAAAAGTCTTGTCGTCTTTCAGCAGAATATTATATTTCGGCTCAAGCTGCTTAATCAGCTCATTTTCCATCAACAGCGCCTTGGCCTCGTTCTCGACGATGATAAACTCCATCCGCCTGATTTCGGACACCATACGCTGCAGCCGGAGCGGCAGCCGGTTGATATGGGAATAATTGACGATTCGCTTTTTGATATTCTTGGCCTTGCCGACATACAAAACCTTGTCGTCAGCGCCCAGCATCCGATAAACGCCCGGTTTTTCCGGCGCAATCTCAATATGCTTCTTTAAAATCTCCAATCCCTGCTTAATATCAAACAATGTCTTATCCCGATTCTGTAAAAACTCTGCTTAATATAATCTGTCCTTTAAATTTTTGCACCATAAATAAAAAGCCTGTCCGCCTTTTTTTGCCTTGTCGCCGACAGCCCCTTCCGGATTCAAAACCTTGCCGGCAATCTGACAAACTTCCGCCGAAAGCGCCTTTTCAACATCTTTTCTCATACCGTACAACCTCAAAAACTTATGATAAAAACTTTTTTCCAGCTTGGCTGCCGTACTGTCAAAATCAAACGCATAGCCTTGAAAATCATCATAATAATTATCAACCGACGTCCAAGCCTCAAAGGTATAAAACATATCCTTCCAAGCTTTGTAATTTTTAACGTTATCCTGTACCGCCCGCGCCATCTGCACCATGCCGTCTTTGTCATTATCAAGCTTCAGCGCCGTATAACGCCGAAACATCAAATTGACGGCATTCAGCAGCGGGGCGCCGTGTTCGTCTTTCTCGGCGATTCTTGCCAGCACCTCGCTCCGCCGCGCCTCATGCACATAGTTCCGGGCAACAAAATTCACCAGCGGATGACGTTGGACATAGAGTGCCATATCGGCAAGCTTCATAAAATCACTCTCGGAGAAGGCTTTGTCATCCGCCTGCTCCTGCCGCAAATCCACACCGTGCGCCAACTCATGATTGAGAATTTTCTCATAATCATGCCTCTCGTTCAAATAGGCGTTGTTCAACCCCATAACCAGTCCATGGTCATAACCATATTGCAAATAAGCCAGCTCCCTGGCACTCTCTTTGGAATTTGACGGTGCATTGTCCGCCGTCTGGTTAAACACGACAATTCCGTTCTTCAGACCGAAATATAGCTCACGCCCCGGTTCAAGCCCGGCTTCGCCGCGCGCCTGTTTTTCAAAATGCCGCAACAAATCCCCTGCCCAGAAAAACGCGTCAGGATGCCGCAGCTGCTTAAATACCTGCGCCGCAAAACTTTTCTTCAGCGCGGCCGTAACCTCCGCCTGCTCAATATAATGCTCCGCATTATTGCAGAAAGCCAAATCCCTGAACGGATATTTTTCCCGCAGCCAGACAGAAGCCTCATTAACATACTCGCTTTCGGTCAACCGCCCGTTGCCTCTGTCAACTTCAGTTTCCAGCGTTGAAAAATAAAGGGAAACAGGCTTCCGCGCCGCCAGTTTTTCCCGCTCGCTTTTCAAAAAAGCATAAATCTTCCGCCGTTCGGACGAATACCGCCGCTTCTCGTCCGCAACAAATTCCTGCCCCAAAAAAGCCGCTTCCTGCCGCAAAACCTCATCCGGCAAGTCATCGCGAAAATAATGATAATCCATCGCCTGACCGATTTGATTTGTCCCTTCCAGAAAATCGCTCTCCACATCCGCCACCAATTCATTGTCAAAATACGTCTTAAAAAAACGTTCCGTCAAAGCGGCGTCTTCCGCCTGCACCAAAAGCGCCAACACGCTGTTGCGGCGATAGGGATAAGGATAAACCTCATTGGAATAAAGCGTCATCTCCGTGGCCGTCGGAAAATTTTTGCGCAAGATATCAAACCTTTTCTCCTGCACAATCTCCCGGGCAATCTGCTCGTCAAGTTTCTGTCTTTCCGCTGTCCATTCCATTTTTTTCACATTTCTCCGTCAAAAAACACATCAAAGCTTAGCATAAGACAATAAATATGTCCACTGTTTTGTCCAAAAAATTTTAGTGATAAATTAAAGATTTTATGCTATACTGAACGGGTAATTAAGGAGAAAAACCATGTCCGACCTGGGTGCAATCAGTTCCTATGCGCTTGCCGTGCAAAATATGCAAATGTCCCTGATAAAAAATCAGGTCGAAATGCAGCAGCAGGCTCTTGAGATTCTTCTGGATCCGGAACGTACCGTCCCGGCCTCCTCAAGCCTCGGCCAAAACGTCGACATCTCATTATAAAAAAGTGCTGCTATCCTTCGTCCCCTCTTCCCGACCATCCATCCGATTGTCATGCCGAACTCGTTTGTCCCAGGCAAGCTCGTTCACACCAAAAGGCTCTGTCCGCGCTATCGCTTGCCAATCGCCAACGACTGCAAATGTCATCCCGAACTCGTTTGTCCTCGACAAGCTCGTTCGTCCCGTAAGGCTCTGTCTGCGCTATCGCTTGCCAATCGCCAACTATCGACTCCGGGATCTAAAACCCACAACAAAGACGAAGCTCCACCCAATCTCGCTTCGCTCCTCCAACTTTCCCCCTCTCCCCTTACCACAGGGAAGAAGAGGGGATGAATCAAAGTAAGTTATCAACTCCCTTAAAAAGCCAACACCGGACGGACACCAAAGGAAATGCCTTCAATACCGGCACTTTTTTTATAAGTGAGATTCACACCGCCTCCGCTAGCACCACTCCCCGTACAAAAATACCACGCATAGACACTATTAGCTTCGGATGACGACCAAATATGTTCATTATGATTAACAAGTTGCATTCCACCGATCTTAGAAAGCGTATTGTTAATCACATTCAAATTCATATAAAGGCTATTCAAAATACCAGCCGTCGGCAACGCCCATTTTCCTTTAGTCATAGATGCTGCACTCGGCGCATAATTTAACGCAGCATAAGCGGCTGGATATGTACTGGAATTACCTGCCTGTATAATTTTGGTCATATTACTGTTGACGTTAAAATCTTGAATCGTTTGTTTCCAATCAGATGACTGAGAAGCTCCTGTATTGATATATTCCAAAGACCACTGAATACCAGTCTGGATTGGGGCGGCAGTCATGGCATAGCCACAGTTGCCGCCGATGTAGACGACCACACCAATCGGCGTCTTGCCGCTGACTTTATCGGAGGAACAAGTCCCGTCATTATTCAATATCTGCCCGATAAAGCAATTTTTGGCATAACCGGTGCATTCTCCGAGAACAGCCTTTTCTTCAACTTTAGGGCAAGCCCAGTATTCGCCAAATGGGCATTTTAAGCCGTTGTCACATTTTTGAAGAGATGTATAACCTAGTTTCAGGCAATCTGTTTCCACACACTGCGCCATGGCGTAGTGAGGAATTAAGGACAAACTTGTCCCTAAAAGTAAAAATTTAAAGTTAATATTCATGTTAAAAACATCCTTGCTTTTAGTTAAAACAAAACCCGCTCCTTAAAGAAGACGGGCGGATGTTAGTAACCGTAGTGTATTAAAACGGCTCAGCGCTTTCGTGCAAAGCCTTATAACGCCGACATCCGCCTCTAGCACATAGACAGATATCAGCATATCCTTATTTTAAGTCGTAATTATGCTTAACGACTAATACACAAAAGGGTTACTACGCCCTCAGCGGCAAACTCTGCCGCTTAAGATAAAGGGTAACACATAGGGAAATTCTTGGCAAGTTGTTTTTGTGGTCTGGAAGAAGTGAAAACAAATTTGATACTCTGCTTGTCGCACCCCACCTCCCCCCCCTACCTTAATGGAGGGACTGGATTCGGCAGACACGATATAAGCAATGCGCCTCATTACGCACGGGACAACCTTCGGCAAGGGGGGAAAGCTGCCCCAGCTTCCCTGCGGGTGAGCCTCGGCTTCAGAAAAAGATAAAGAAAACAAAAGAGGCGGCGCAAAAAACCGAAATCAGAAACATCGCGGCAGAGCCCAGAACATTTTGCAGCATTGCCTGATAATCCAGCCCCTCGCCGCCGTCATGATAACGTTTCTGAAATCCGATATTGTATAAAACCGCCCACATGGCCGCCAACAAATAGAAATGCCAATCTTTATACAAAGCAAATACCTTAGACATATCCGCCGCCGCCATAAAAATACCAAAAGCAATCCCCGACAAAACCATAGGATTAAGAATTAACCCGCTTTTGAATAACGCAGCCAAACCTCTAAACATCAGAACCTTTCAACAGCAAACCGAAACAAAATCCAAACTTTCCTCTTAGCCGCTGTAAAAGTTCGGAGTTTGAAGCTTATAATAAGATTTTAGGGCGGTAAAAGCAACTGCTAAGGATAAAAGCAACCAACGTTGCTTTTATCTCTGCAAAGTCTTCGGAACTTCTTGGTAAGCCAGGGAAGCGACAGCGACCGCAGCGAACCTAGACGGCGAAGGTACATAGCAGTACATGAGCATTTTACCGACCCGCGAAATCTGTATTAGAAGCCCAAAATACGAACTTTTACTATTTTGAGCGCCCCCAAACTCGCCTTGTCAAAACCCGGCTGCCGCTTTCTTCCAGCCCTCTCGGCCAGACAAAACGCTGACGGTTTGGCGTTGACACCAGATTGCCGCTCTTAATCACCGTTGCCGCAATCATCGACATATCGCCGCGCCGCACCGCCGGAGAAGCCTTATATTTGGACCAGTCATAATTTTCTTTGAGAATGTTATTCATACCGAACTCCTTAAATATTGTCAGTATTTTTCACAAGATACAGCATATCGTATCAAAGTAAACAAAAAATTAACAATATATTAACCCCTGACTACTGTTTCTTGACACTCAAAACCGTGTTGATGATTTCTGCGCTCAGCGCCTGAACCTGAGCCTCATTCTTGCCGCCGACCCAAATTCTAACCAAAGGCTCTGTTCCCGACGGCCTGAAAACAACCCGTCCCTGCCCTTCAATCGCCTTTTGCGCTTTTTCGACCACAGCCTTAACCCGTTCATCGGCCACAACCTCCCGAACAGCTTCATTATTGCTGAAACGAATGTTTTCAAAAACAAACGGGTCAAATGCAAAAACCGGGAATAACGCACTCATCTTCTTGCCGCTTTTAATCAGTCCCAAACACAGGAACAATCCAACCACTAATGCATCCCCGGTCTTGGAGTAATCGCCGAGAACAATATGCCCGGATTCCTCGCCGCCGACTGCGCCGCCGGTTTCCTGCATTTTTTCAATGATATAGCGCTCACCGACCTTGGTCGCATAATAATCCACACCCAAACCGGCCACAAAACTGTCCAGCCCGGTGTTGGAAAGAATTGTTGAAACGACCGGCCGCCCCTTAAGCATGCCGTTTTCTTTCATATAGCGCGCCAAAAAGGCAATCAGCTGCTCACTGGGAATTTTTTCGCCGTTTTCATCACAAACGATAATACGGTCGCCGTCACCGTCACAGGCGATGCCGATATGCGCGTGCGCCCCCTTCACGGTTTCCAGCATTTTCTCCACGTGCTGCGAACCGCAGTCCTTGTTGATATTGCAGCCGTCCGGCTCATGCGCCAAAGAAATAACTCCGGCGCCAAGGCTCATAAACAACTGCGGCATAATTTTTGAAAAAGCGCCGTTTGCGCAGTCAACCACCATTTTCAAACCTTTAAGCGGCTGCTCCGCACCATTGCAAATTGACCTGACAACCGCCAGATAACAGTCCAAAGCCTCGTCATTTTGCCAAACCCGGCCGATAGCGTCAGGATTGCCGGAAAACTCGCCTTTCATAATCAAGTCTTCGATATCAGCCGTTACGCTGTCTGAAAATTTATTCCCTTTGGCGTCGATTAACTTAATGCCGTTGTCATGAAAAGGATTATGCGACGCCGTAATCATCACCGCCATGTCAACGCCCAAACTGTCGGTCACGGTTGTCAATGCCGGTGTCGGCAAAACACCAAGCTTCAAAACGTCAACGCCCTGAGCCGTAAAACCGGCTGTCAACGCTGCCTCCAGCATATCTCCGGAGATACGGGTATCTTTGGCAATAGCCACTTTCTTTTTGTCCTTGCAAACCAAAACCGCACAAGCCTGAGCCAAATTCATGGCAAATTTAATCGTCATCGGATATTGGTTGGCCACGCCGCGGACACCGTCTGTCCCAAAAAGTTTGTTTCCCATATTTCAAATCTCCAGAAATTAAACCTATGCGTTGATTGTAAACAAAAACCTGCAAAACGCAACCCCAAACTCTGCCTGTCCACTCAAACCTTATGTCACAATATTTCACCCACATCCAACTGCTTGTCATGCCGAACTCGTTTGTCCCAGGCAAACTCGTTCGTCACGTAAGGCTCTGTCTGCGCTGACGCTTGCCAATCGCCAACTATCTATTTGAATGTCACCCCGAGCTCGTCTCAGCAT
>JAUNPO010000091.1:3865-7475 GCA_030536665.1 Pseudomonadota bacterium | reverse complement strand
AATCGTCGTTATCAGCCTCATTCGCCAGCAGCAGATTTCCGCCCTCCCCGGCTTCCAACTCAGATTTTCTGCGGCGGCCGCGGCGTTTTTTCTGCGGCGTTTTCTTATGCATGGCGCCGATAATATAATTTCCGGCAATTTTATACAAATCAACCAGATGGTTGTTATACATATGGTCGCCTTCTTCAATCAGGGCAAAATCAACTTCGACATTGCGCTGCGTGTTCAGGCGCTTGGCCATAACGGCAACGCTCTGCGGATTGACGATTTCATCCTGTCCGCCCTGGATAATCAACCCGGAAGTCGGGCACGGCGCCAAAAAGCTGAAATCCTTTTCATTCGCAGGCGGCGAAACGGCAATAAAATTATTAATGTCCGGGCGGCGCATCAACAACTGCAACCCAATCCACGCCCCAAAAGAATAACCGGCAATCCAGCACTGGCGCGCTTCGGGATTGACAGACTGCAGCCAGTCCAAAGCAACCGTTGCGTCAGAAAGTTCTCCCGGTCCGTCCTCAAACTCGCCCTGAGAGCGCCCGACACTGCGGAAATTAAAACGCAAAACAGAAAAACCCAGTTTTTCAAAACAACTGAACAAGCTGTACACAACCTTATTGTTCATCGTTCCGCCATACTGAGGATGCGGGTGAAGGATGAGCGCAATCGGCGCTCCCGGCTTGTCACTCTGATGATAACGCCCTTCCAGGCGGCCGGCATGTCCGTTAAATAAAACTTCACTCATTTTTTATTTTCTCTTTTTAACATTAATTTAGTAACAATTGCTTTATATAATAGCTGAAGAATATTATATAAATTCTTAATTTTTCTAAGTTAAAAGGAAAATAGCACAAAATGGATACGAATTTCAAGCTGATTCAGGACATAGACGCCGTTATTGAGCGCGATCCGGCAACAAAAAGCCGTTTGGAGGCGGTTTTATGCTCTTCCGGCCTGCACAGCATTATGTTTCACCGGCTGAATCACTGGCTGTGGCAGAAAAATTTCCGGCTGACGGCACGCATCTTGTCACAAATCTCGCGTTTTTTGACCGGAATTGAAATTCATCCCGGTGCGCGAATCGGCTCCGGTTTTTTTATAGACCACGGAATGGGCGTGGTTATCGGCGAAACGACGGAAATCGGGGATAATGTTACGCTGTATCATGACGTTACGCTCGGCGGGACAACCGTTTTTACCAAAGACGGCAAAGTTACCGACAAACGCCACCCGACCATCAAAAACAATGTCATTATCGGCTCCGGCGCACAGGTTCTCGGCCCTATTGTCATTGGCAATAATGTTAAAATCGGTTCAAACGCCATTGTTACAAAAGACGTGGATGACAATACAACCGTTATCGGCATGGCTGCGCATAAAGTTGCCGAACTGAACAAAAAAAAGGCCAATACGGATTTTGCCGCTTACGGGGTTGTCTGCAATGTCAAAGACCCAATGGAAGAAAAAATCGAAAATTTGTGCCGGGAAATATCCAAACTAAAAAAAGAACTAAATGAACTGAAAAAGGACTGACCTTATGAACTCTCTCGGATTAAACAAAACACCGGCAGAAACCAGAGTATGTGTCGCGATGTCCGGCGGTGTAGACAGCACTGCTGCGGTTATTTTACTGAAAAATCAGGGATACGACGTTTTCGGACTGACGCTCGACTTGCTGTCACCTCCTTACGCACCGGCGGCAGCTTCCATTCAAGATGCCGCAACGGTGGCCGAAAAGCTTGGCATTGAGCATCATTTTCTTGACATGAAACAAGACTTCCGGGAAAAGGTCGTCGACTACTTTGTTGACAGCTATCTGCACGGGATGACGCCAAGCCCCTGCATTATGTGCAACAAGGAAATCAAGCTGGGACTGCTGGTTGATGAAGCCGCAAAAAGAGGGGCGGACATTGTTGTGACCGGGCATTATGCCGATATCCGAGTGGCATCAAACGGCGCGGAACTGCACCGGGCAGCCGATTTACAGCGTGACCAAAGTTATTTTCTGTTCAGCGTAGGCAAAGAAAAATTGCAGTTTCTGCGTTGTCCGCTGGCTTCATTCTCCAAGGACGAAACGCGGAAAATCGTACAAAAAGCCGGACTGGAAATTTACAAAAAAGCGGACAGTCAGGATATTTGTTTTGTTCAAAACGGAAAATATGCTGAGCTGATTAACAGCCTCCGGCCGCAGTATAAATGTCCCGCCGGAAACATTGTCAACAACAAAGGCGATATTCTCGGCCGGCACAGAGGAATCATCCATTATACCGTCGGTCAAAGAAGGGGCTTGGGAATCGGCGGCGGCGATATTCTTTATGTTTTGCGAATCGATGCCCTGAAAAATGAAGTCGTGGTCGGCGGGCATGATGAGTTGATACAGCGTAAAGTTCTGATTGACAATGTTAACTGGCTGGGCGAAAACCGCCCTGATGAAGCCGAATTTGACGTAAAACTGCGTTCCCGGCAGAACCTGACCGCAGCAAAAGTCAGATTTTTGCCGGAGAATCAGGCGGAAGTCACGCTGTTACATGATTTTTACGGCGCAGCACCGGGACAGGGATGTTGTTTTTATGACGGAACCCGCGTTATGGGCGGCGGCATTATAAAAAATGTCCTGTAACCAAAATGTAACTGTTTTTTCAATAAAATTTGTGGTAAAATTAATATATTAGAGCAAGAGGGAGAGATCATCATGAAAAAAATGTTCTGTATTGTTGCTGCCATGCTATACTTGCTTACGGCCTATAACGCCGTGGCGCAGCTTCCCTCTGACCCGTGGAAAGCGTCCACGATAAAAAACAATTACGGTTCTTATAAAAAAGTCAAGACAAAATCGGCTCAACAGCCGACGGATGCCCCTTTATATGCCAACGGTCCGACGGACGGAAACGTTTTGCCGGTTGATCCTTGGGCAACGGCCAGAGATCGCAGCGGCACAACATCCTGGCGCGGCAGCGGGCGGCACGGACGGCTGGATTATACCGGTGAGGCAACGACTTATACCGATGCCCAGGGACAGGAGATGATTGCCCCGGAAGTCAACCGCGAAAATATGGTTATCGGCTTGAAGCAACTCAGAAAAATGGGATACAAAATTCCTGACAGCTATGACCAGAAAATCAGAGATATGCCGCAGGCATACGGCAGGCTGCTGAAAGAGAATTACAGCAAGGTTTATCAGCTTTCCGACCCTCTGGGACAAGGTTTCACGCGGATGATGGACAGTGTTGAAGACGGCACCGGTTTGGATTTTGAAAATCTTTTGTTTAACTCAATACAAGTCCTGTCTACGGATTAATTTAGGATTTTCTGTAAAATACCGCATTTAGTGCGGTATTTTTTTGGACATTTTTTCACTATATATATTTACTTAATTTTAATATCGTGCTAATATAAGAATATACAAATAAAGGAGAAAATGTCATGGCTTTTAGTTTTGAAGAGATTTTTAACGCAAACAAAGATGATTTAACGCAACGTTATAATGCAGAATTTCCACGGCGTTATGTTCTGGAAAACGGGGTGATAAAAAGTCTTCCCAATGACATGAGTTTTGAAGATTGGAGCCGGCGGGAAATTGAAATATCTTCAGAATATCTGTCAAAAAGACTGG
>JAUNPO010000091.1:0-3855 GCA_030536665.1 Pseudomonadota bacterium | reverse complement strand
TGGCCGGACGGACTCCCGAAAATATCGGCCGAGCATTTAAATCCAAAGACTATGAACAATTCCGTTCTGAAAAAATTGACAATCTTCAGACAGAAGATTTTCAAAACAGAGAAGCCGCGCTTAAAGGTATGGATAAAAAGAGCACTGCATATAAACAGGCCAGACAAGAGCTTGACGCGGCATACGAAAAGGCTGGGTGGAAACAGGTTAAGCAGAATTTGGCCAGTGAAAACCACATGTATATGTATAATGACTGGTACAATCCTCGAAAGGAAAGCGAAGAAGAGGCCAGAAAACGTTTTTTTAACCAGCACAATGCAGAAATCGGAAATAGTGAATTTGTTCCCAAAAGTATGAATATGATAAAAGAAAATTCCGCAACTCCGGCAGATTTTCAAACGTCTATGGCTACGGAAATGGCCAACTGGGAAAGCAGAATGCCACAAAGTTCAGAACAGGAAAAAAGAGAGATGATTTCTGCCTTGCCTGAACTAGCAAAAATGGATAAGAATGGACTCGCTTCCAATTATATTGTGCATAATATGCTGTTGGGCGCTGCACTTGAGGGAGATAAAAACCGTAGAATTGAGGCACTGAACGGAATGGAAAAAATTATCGACAATACACAAAGTGACCGTCAGATGGCTGCAATTATCGGCGGTCTAAGCCATTCTTCTTATTTAGAAAGTGACGAAAATTCCGGTATTAAGGGAGCAACGGACATGTTTTTAAACCGATGTATGAATAACAAAAATTTTGGTCCGCAAGCCATGAGCGCCATGTCTGCAGCACTTTTTAATAACAATATTAATGACGAGGACCGTTCAAAGCTTTTTGATACCTTGAGCAAAAGATTTGAACAAAACAAGGAAAACATGCCGGAACATTTTCGCAACAGAATATCTTCCAGCCTTGGCCGTTTTTCACAAAGGCAAAATACTCAACAACAGCAAAGCCAGAGGAGTCAGGAAAGCTTAAATCCCCGACCAGCTCAACCAACGCCTCAACCACGAAGCGGAAATCCGAGAGAAACACTGCCTTCGCCATCCCGTTCTTTTGGGCAGCGCGTTGGCGATAAAATCGGCAAAGGTATTGACAAGACAATTTCTGCCGGGAAAAAAGTCGGCAAGGCTGCAAAATTTGCCGGGAAAGCAGCGTTATATACTGCGGCTGCTCCTTTATATGTTTCATACAAAGCTGCGCAGCTGGGATATAAAGCCGGAAAAAAGGTATTATCTCTTGTTGAGCAAGCTCTAAAATCTTCTGGAAACTCTGGCGGCACTCCTCATCCCACACCATCTCCGTCACAAAATCAACAAGACCCCGGACAGTTACACGCAATTCCGGAACAGGAAAACCAGCAAGAGCAAACTAAAACTCCCAAAAAGAACAAAAAAAAGCTAGGTAAACATTTATGGGATTTGATGAACGGCAGCAATAGCAATTTGGAATACAGAGGCATTAAATCAGAAGAAATGACACCGGAAATGCGGGAACGCGCTCAAAATATGCGTCATAGTCCGGTTGTCATAAATTTCAGAAACAGTGGCGGCAGGTAGTATTTTTTGATTGACGAAGCGGTTTTCCTGATATTTAATTCCGGTAAATTTGAAAAATACAGGAGAGCCTTATGAAAAGTCCGGTTGTTATTCTGGTCAACCCGCAAATGGCAGAGAATGTCGGTATGTCTGCCCGCGCCATGATGAACTGCGGTTTATATGAAATGCGAATCGTTTCGCCCCGGGAGAATCACCTCTCAGACAAAGCTGTTGCCGCGTCATCCGGCGCTGACAAAATTTTACGGGAAGCCAGACTTTACAACACGACACAAGAGGCTGTCGCCGACCTTGGTTTGGTATATGCCACAACCGCCAGACGGCGCAATATGATTAAAATTGTCGAAACCGCGGAAGGCGCCGCCCGGGAAATCAACCTGAAATCTCAGGTGGGCATAAAGTGCGGCATTTTGTTCGGACCGGAACGCACCGGACTGCATAATGACGATGTTGCCCTGGCCGACAAGATTATTGAAATTCCGTTGAATCCCGAACATTGCTCGTTAAATTTATCACAGGCAGTACTGTTGTCCGGATATGAGATTTACAAACATCATGTTGATGTGCCGGACGTACAGCTGGTTACCAATGGCGGCGAAATTGCCGACAAAGAAAAAATCAATCGTTTTTTTGCTTTTCTTGATGAAAAACTTTCCGGCTGCAAGGCTTTTCAGGATGATGAAAAACGGCCGAGAATGCTGATCAACCTGCACAATATTTTCCAACGGGGCGAGATTACCGAGCCTGAGTTGAACACATTATACGGCATTATTAACTATTTGTCGCAAAAATAAGCACTTGCTTAACCAAATCTTCAGAGAAAGATTGTATATTTTTTCTGTTTTATTAATTAATGGAGAAAAAATATGCACGCCGAAAGCTTAATATCATCGTCACAGGTGATTTTCGGATGGGATCCGATGGTTGTTTCGACAGCTATTTTGGTTATCAGCTACATCATTCTTTTTACGGAAAAGCTCAATCGCGCCGTTGTTGCCGTTACCGGCGCCGCGGTGATGATTTTTGCAGGAATTCTGACGCAGACAACCGCCGTAGCCGGGATTGACTTTAACACGTTATCCCTGCTCATCGGCATGATGATTATCGTCGGGATTGCCGAGAAATCCGGTATGTTTCAGTATGTGGCAATCTGGGCAACAAAAAAAGTAAAGGCGAATCCGCGCGGGATTATGATTGTTCTGGCTGTCGTCACCGCCGTTTTTTCAGCCCTGCTTGACAATGTTACGACTGTTTTGCTTATTGCGCCGGTTACTTTTCAGATTACCAAAAAGCTTAAGCTCAATCCCTACCCTTATTTGATTATGGAAATTTTCGCTTCGAATATCGGCGGTACGGCAACGCTTATCGGCGATCCTCCTAACATTCTTATCGGTTCGGCCTTAAACCTTTCCTTTATGGATTTTGTCAACGAATTGACGCCGGTTGTTGCCATAACCATGGTTCTGCTGATTATCGCCTTTGATTTGGTTTACGGCAGAAAGTTTCCGACAGAAGCCAGACTGCGCAAAGCTGTTCTGAAAATGAAAGAAAAAGACGCAATCAAAGATTTGCCGTTGTTGTGGAAATCGCTGACAATCCTAATTCTGGTTATTGCCGGATTTATGGCTGCAGAACATTTACATATTGCCAACGGCACAATCGCTATGTTTGGCGCTATGGTTATGCTTCTTACCTATACATTCGGCAACAGCCATGACGAACGCGACCACAAGGTCGAAGATGCTTTCGGTCTGGTTGACTGGACGACAATCTTTTTCTTTGCCGGATTATTTGCCATTGTTTACGGTCTGGAACAGGCCGGCGTTCTTACGCTGCTGGGCAATAAGTTTATTGACTATACCGACGGCAGCATTGAGAAAGCAGCCATGCTGGTGGTTTGGATTTCGGCTTTTGTTTCCACGGCAATTGATAATATTCCGTTTGTGGCAACGATGATTCCGATGATTAAAACCATGGAGGCCGGCATGGGCGGCCGCGAGCTGATGATGCCGGTTTGGTGGGCTTTGTCACTGGGCGCCTGCTTTGGCGGCAACGGTTCGCTTATCGCTGCTTCGGCTAACGTTATTGTCGCCGGTATGGCACAGAGAGAAGGACATCCAATTCACTTTATGCGTTTTCTTATCTGGTCTATTCCGGTGATGCTCGGCAGTGTCGGTGTGGCGGCTTTATACCTCCATATCAGGCACTTCATGTAAGAGCTTTTTACACAAAAACAGTCTCCCAAAAAACGGAGGCTGTTTTTTGTATGTACGGACAGGCTGTTAAAACTTTCCCGCCA
>JAUNPO010000090.1 GCA_030536665.1 Pseudomonadota bacterium | reverse complement strand
TAAAAGATTTTTTTCTTATTACTAACCTCATATATCGGAATTTTACAGCGGCTAAAGATGTAGTTTGTTTATGGTGCTTTTTGCTTAGCCATTGTACACTCCCGTCGCGGTTTTTCTTGTTTCTTACTATTAGCCTCAAACTCCGAACTTTTACAGCGGCTAAAGACAAAATGCGGAATGTATATGTTTTTACAGCGGCTAAGGGCTGGGGTTGTGTTGCAGGGCGGCTAAAGATGAGGTTCGTATAAATCATTATCTGCTACTGTTTTACAGAAGATAAAGGAATTGACTTTTGTCTAAAACAGTATAAAAATGAAAACAAAGAATATTATTAATTAAAAACAATACTATTATGGACAAGTTTGTAAAAGATGCGCCGTGTTTATACAAAGATGAAAACATGGCAGATGTTCCGATACAGAGGAATTTTTTTCAAAAACTACATTATTATTGGCTGCGCTGGAAAAAGGCTGAATATGCTTTTCCTGTGGTTTATGAAGACAAGACTGTTAGTCGTTTCCGATGTGACGGTGTGGGACGTAAGCCGTTAGGTGTTCTTTACGGCAAAATGCTGATAACCTTGCATGATTCTTCCCAAAAAATGACATGGGGCAGGGCAATGACCTATTGTGAAAATATTCAGCTATTGGAGAGAAATGCGACAGCGGGAGAGTGGTCTTTTTGGAATGCTTTCCGTTCTGATGAACAACGGGGCGCGATCAACGATTTGCTTGAACGGCTTGGCGGCAATCCATTGAGGGAAGACCGTTGGTATTGGACAGCAACCGAGAGAGGGGAGTTTGTTGCAACCTGGTCTTTTTTCTGTTCTGATTATGACATGAAATGTTTTAAGTGTTATGTTCGTTCGGTAATTTATGTCGTTGATTTGCTGTCGGAATTTCAAAACCCCTGAGTTTTATCTCAGGGGTTTTGTGATTGTTTACGAAGCGGAAAGTTTTTGGTGTTATCTTATTTCGCCGGTTTAGTTTTGCAAAAATGGGGGAAATATGAGTAAACAGGTTCATGCGGTTTTCTTTTCGCCGACGGGAAATACGCGTAAAAGCGTTGAAGCTATGGCCGGGGCTTTGGCTGAAAATTTTGAGGTGCATGACGTAACGGTCACCGCGCCGGCAGAAGAGAAAATCTTTGGCCGGGATGATGTCGTTATCTTTGGTGCGCCGGTCTATGGCGGGCGTATTCCAGCGGTTGCCCGCGAGCGTTTGGCAAAGTTCAGAGGAGAGGGGACGCGCTGTCTGGCCGTTGTGACTTTCGGCAACCGGGATTTTGACGATGCGTTGCTGGAGCTTGTCGATTTGGCCAAGGCTCAGGGGTTTGTTGTGACAGGCGGAGCCGCTGTTGTCGGGCGCCATACTTATGGTTCGATTCAGGTTGACCGTCCGGATGCTGCAGATTTTGCAGCCGACAGGAATTTTGCGCTTAAGGCTGCGGCTCAGGCGGAAATTAAAACGGCAATTCCGGGAAATCGTCCCTACAAGGCCGGCGGCTTGGGCGGAAAGTTTCGACCGAAGACGGCGGAGAATTGTATTGACTGCGGTTTGTGTGTGAAATTTTGTCCAGTGCAGGCTATCGGCGCTGATTGCCGAACGATTGACGACCGGTGTCTGGCTTGTTTTCGTTGTATCCGGATTTGTCCGGTTCATGCCAAAAATATGGATACGGAAGAATATCGGGCTTTTGCGCAAATGTTTAGCGAAAAGCTGAAAGGACGCCGGGAAAATAAGTATTTTTTGTAATGAAATCTGTATTTTGAAACGCAAAAAAAAATGTCTTCGGTTTTGGGCCGGAGGCGTTTTTTGTTGTTTTAAAGTCAGAAGCGTCCGAGCTTTTCTTTAACCTGATTTTTGAGAGCGGTTAGTTCTGTTTCTTTCGCGTCCCATTCGTTAAAGGCGGCTTCGTCGTCTTCTTCCAGTCCGCGCAACAATCTTTCGTCCCAAGCCAGTTTGTCTTCTTCAACCGTGATTTCATCCAGCAGTTCGTTCAGTTGCAGACGGGCGGGATTTTGCAGGGCGGCGATTTTTTCGCTCAGTGCGGCATAATACTTAAATTCCATAATTTTAAGAGTTAAGGGTTTGACATAATGATTATTTTTCTGAGCCAGTATATTCTGTTGTGATTTTTTTGTCAAGCTGTTTGATAAATAGTTGACTTTTGTCTAAAAATAACTTATGCTGGTGACAATTATCAATTATTAAATTTTACAATTATGGGACAGAATAGTTTTACAGAAACAGCCTTGTCAAAATCCGGCGGCATTTATATTAAAACTAAGGATGCCAAAGTGTTTGACAGACACGGCAATTTTCGCTTTGATGTGGTCTATGAAGGTGGTGTCGTTTCCCGGATTCCGCTGGAACGGCTGACTGCCGTCGGCGTTCTTTGGGACGGCCATTTAATCAGCCTTTATGATGCGCCGCGAATGATGCCTTGGCGGGAAGCGCTGTGGTATTGTCGGAATCTGAAGCTCTGCGGCCGGGAAACATCTCTCGGAACTAAGGAGTTTTGGAAAAAGCTGCTTAAGAGCAATTGTGCTTCCGCTTTGAATGCTTTGATTGTCCATTTGGGCGGGCAGGCGGTTAAGCTCAACGAGTGGTATTGGACGATTGATGCCAACAGACTTTATGCCTGGGCTTGGATTTTGAACTTGTCGTGTTTTTACCGTTACCGGGTTAACGGCAGTTTGTATGTTCGTCCGGTGGCGTTATTATGTGAAAATGTTTGATAAAATATTATTTAACTTTATGATTATGAATAAAAAAGAGTTTTTACAAGGAATTAAGACTGTGTTGCTGGCTTCCGGCTGCACTCTGGAAGAATTGGCCGCAGAGATGGGCATTGCCGTCAGTCAGGGCGAATTGGCCGTTAAACCCAAAAGGCCGGAAGCGTATGACTCTTCAGGGAATTATAAGCTGGAGGTTTTGTATCAAACGCCGGACGGTATACTGAAAACCGTTGAAGTCTTGAGAAAATGGCATACAATCGGCGTTGTTTACAGCGGGTATGTTATTTTGAAAGAAGCCGCGCCGGTGAGCATGACGCATGATAATGCGCAGAAGTTTTGCAAAAGGAAAGGCGTTGTCCTGGGAACCAGCGTGTTTTGGGATGAATTTATTAACAGCGGCATTTATGTTGTTGTCAATGCGATTTTGACTGAGATTGGCGGTTCTCCGATTGATGCTTTTGAAGGGCAGTGGACGTCTTCCGTACGAAAAGGTCGTGATGTTGCCGATGTTTTTTATCTCCATGAGGGAAAGATTGTGGAAGATGACAGACGCGGACATCGTCAGTTTCGCATGATTAAAAGACTTGTTTAACAAAAAAAGCTCCGGGCTGGGTCCGGGGCTTTTTGTTGTGCAAGAAACTGGGGACAGAAGCGGGCGGCAGTGAAATTTTCCTTGTGAATTTTGAAAAAAGTTGTAAACTGGCGGTGCTTTTGCAAGTTTGTAAAACAGTTTTTAACGAGGAGAAAAACTTTATGTCCAAGATTTTGATTACATCCGCTTTGCCGTATATCAACGGTGTTCCGCATTTGGGGCACATGGTCGGCTGTCTGCTGCCGTCTGACGTTTATGCGCGGTTTATGCGAATGATGGGGCATGAGGTTTTGTATATTGCCGGGACAGACGAGCACGGCACGACTTCTGAGGTCGGCGCCCTGAATGAGGGGATTTCCGTTGAAGAATACTGCGACAAGTATTATGCCCAGCATGTAAAGGCCTATGACGCTTTTGAGCTGTCTTTTGACTGTTTTGGCCGGACTTCCAGCGATGAAAACAAGGAAATTACCTATCATATTTTTGAGATGCTGGACAAGAACGGCTTTATTGAAGAACGCACCATCAAGCAGGTTTATTCGGTTGACGATGCGCGTTTTCTGGCTGACCGCTATATTACGGGAACCTGTCCGCACTGCGGCTATGACAAGGCGCGCGGCGACCAGTGCGAAAACTGCACCAAGGTTTTGGAACCGACGGATTTGATTAATCCGCGCAGTACGATTTCCGGCGCGACTAATCTGGAAGTGCGCGAAACCAAGCATCTGTTCCTTAATCTGCCGAAGATTGAAAAGCGTTTGTCCGAGTGGGTGGCTTCCAAAGAGCCGTACTGGCCGGACGTGGCTTATTCCATTGCTCAGAAATGGTTGAAAGAAGGCTTGCAGGAACGCTGCATTACCCGTGATTTGAAGTGGGGGTTTCCGGTCAACAAGCCCGGTTATGAGGACAAGGTGTTTTATGTCTGGTTTGACGCGCCGATCGGTTATATCGGCATTACCAAGCAGTGGGCAGACCAGAAACCCGGTGAGCGCAGCTGGAAAGAATGGTGGCTGGATGCCAAAGATGTTCGTTATGTTGAGTTTATGGGCAAGGACAATGTGCCGTTCCATTCCATTTTTTTCCCGGCGATGCTGCTCGGTACCGGGGAAAACTGGACTTTTGTAGATTACCTGAAAGGGCTGAGCTATCTGACTTTTGAAGGCGGCAAATTTTCAAAATCCGAAAAGCGCGGCGTTTTTGCCGACAAGGCCGTGGAAGAGTTTCCTGCTGATTACTGGCGTTACTGGCTGATGGCGAATGCGCCGGAGGCCTCGGATTCGAGCTTTACCTTTGACGCTTTTAGCGCTACGGTCAATAAGGATTTGAACGGCGTGCTGGGCAATTTTGTTTCCCGCGTGCTGAAGATGACGGCTTCCAAAATCGGCAGCGAAGTTCCGTCCGGCGGCGAGATGACCGCGGTTGAAGACGAACTGGCCGCCAATATTCAGGAAAAAGTCAATAACTATCTGAAATATATGGAAGATATGGAAATCCGCAAGGCGATGAATGAACTGCGCGCGATTTGGGTGGAAGGAAACAACTATATTTCAACGACGGAGCCGTGGACGGTGATTAAGGAAAATCCGGAGCGGGCGGCGGCGATTTTGCGCGTTTGCATCAATCTTATCCGTATTTTTGCAATTTTGAGTGCGCCGGTTATGCCGAAGGTTTCCGAAAGTATGCTGTCCCGCTTGGAATTGACGCCTGCCGATATGCCGAAGCTGAACGGTTTTGACGTGAAGAAAGAGCTGCGGGTGCTGCAGCCGGGACATAAGTTTGAAGTCGGTGAGCCGCTGTTTGAACGCATTACGCCGGAGCGGACGGAAGAACTTAAAGCCAAATACGGGAGCCAGGGGAAGTAAATGAGATTAAGAAGACGAGACGATTTATTCCGCAACCGCAATAAATTTGCCAGTTTTGCGTATAAATGGGCGTTGCGGCTGAGTTATCCGATACGGCGGCCGCTGGTCTTCTTTCCGGTTTTGCTTTTGTTGTTTTTGGCGCCGACTTTTGCCGGCGTGAAACCGGCAGAGGTTCATTTGTGGTATTGGAACAAGGCCAAGTCAGGCGTCATGTTTGTTGTTGACGGCTTAAAAGGCCTGTGGGGCAAGACAGAAATTGACATGAGCTTTATCAAGAGTCCGTTTGAGCCTCAGGGGTTGAACCGGCTGGCAGAATCTTCGGACAACCGCCCGCGCAGCAGCAAGCGGCAGGCTTTTGGGCAGGCTGCCGGCGTGCCGCAGGGCGTTGACGTAATGAAACAGGCGGAAAGCGGCGATATTGTTGTTCCGGTTTTTCATGAAGAAGGCGATGAGATTACAACATCGGCGACAGTCAGCGTAGTTCAAGGGCAAAAGGCCGGCGCGGCGTTGTCCGTTGCCGGGTCGGAGCACGAGCTGGAAAACCGTCCTGACGGCGCTTATCGCAAGGATATTGAGGGGTTGGTTTATCTTGACCATCCGCAAAACGTGCGCGGTGAAATTACGGTTTATGACGCCAATACGATTGATGTTAACGGCACTTATATGATTTTATTCGGCATTTATGTTTCGCCGCGGACGGATACGGGAGCGGAAGGAAAGGCATATCTGCGCCGCGTTACGTCCGGCAAAACGGCGGACTGCCATATTGTCGCCTATACGCTTGACAAGGTGGCAACGGCGATTTGCTATCTGGACGGCGTTAATCTTAACAAACAGATGGTTGTCAAGGGATATTCGGCCAACGTGGCTTTGTAAAGTGATTTTATTTAATTTCAAAAGGCGGTGAAAAATGTGGCAGCCGGTGCTCATGATAAACGGTTATCTGGTCAGTATTTTAGGCCTGGCAATGCTCGTTCCCGCCGGATGGGATATCTTTTATGAAAAAATGCCGTGGTCGCCTTTTCTGTCTTCCGCTTTGGGGACGCTGTTTTTGGGGATGGCGATGTTTTTGGCCAACCGGACGACAATCAATAAAATTACATTGCAGCAGGGTTATCTGCTGACTTCAATGAGCTGGATTTCATTGATTCTTCTCGGAGCTGTGCCGTTTTTGGTTTCCGGTGTGGCCGATAATTTCAGTGATGCGCTGTTTGAATCGACTTCCGGTTTGAGTACGACCGGGGCGACGGTTTTTGCCGATGTTGAGGCGCTGCCGAAATCGGTGTTGTTGTGGCGGTCGATGCTGAATTGCATGGGGGGTATCGGTATTGTTATTTTTGCCGCGGCGATGCTGCCTTTTCTCGGTATCGGCGGTATGCAGATGTTTCAGCGCGAAAATTCTGACATGAATGAAAAGTTCATGCCAAAGTTCAGTTATATTGCCAAACGTATTCTTATTGTGTATCTTTTTTTGACGGCGTTGTGTGTTTTTTGCCTCTATGCGGCGGGAATGGGGTGGTTTGATGCAGTCAATCACGCTATGGCAGCCGTGGCAACCGGCGGTTTGTCGACGAAAAACGCTTCGGTCGGTTTTTTTGACAGTGTCAGGATTGAAACGGTTCTTATTATTTTTATGATTCTCGGGTCACTGCCGATGACTTTTTATGTTATTGTGCTGCAGGGCAGAGACTGGAATTCTTTCGGGACATCGCAGATTGCGGCGTTTTTGAAAATCCTTTTGCTCTATACGCTGTTTACGTCGGTTTATCTGACTTTTATCGGCAAATATGATTTCTGGCAGGCGGTTCGCTATTCCGGTTTTAATATTGTTTCCATTGTGACAACAACGGGATTTGTTTCAACCGATTATATGCTGTGGGGGCCGTGGATAGGGGCTTTCTTTGTTATTTTTGCGTTGACCGGCGGTTGTACCGGCTCGACGTCCGGTTCTATCAAAATTTTTCGCTGGCAGGTGCTTTTTGCTTATATCCGGCGTTTTCTGGCTGTGGCAACCGAGCCTAACCGCGTTATGCCGGTTAAGGTCGGAAGCGGGACAGTTGACAACGGAATCGTTTCTTCGGTTTTTCTGTTTTTTACGGTGTTTATGCTCAGTATTGCGGTTTTGACCTGTCTGGTGGCCGCTGCCGGTTATGATTTTGAAATTGCTTTCAGTTCGGTTATTGCCTGTATTACCAATTCGGGGCCGGGGTTGGGAAGCGTTGTCGGTCCGGCCGGGAATTTCAGTTCTTTATCTGACTTTGCAAAATGTGTTTTGTCTTTTGCTATGCTGCTTGGCCGTCTTGAAGTCCTGACGATTATGGTTGTTTTCAGCCGCTCTTTCTGGTCGCAAAATTAATCTTACCCGCAAGCTGAATTTGTCATTTTTTTCTTTTCTTATCAAAAATAGTGATTGAACACTAAGAAAAATTATGATATAGTATCTTTGTGATGACAAGTGTGGAGGGTACTATGAAGAATATCAGCAAGATACTGTTACT
>JAUNPO010000089.1 GCA_030536665.1 Pseudomonadota bacterium | reverse complement strand
TGATTCAGGTTTCGCTCGGTTTTATTATCGGCGGGGCGTTGGGCAATGTGGTTGACAGGGTTCGTTTGGGCGCTGTTTTTGATTTTTTGGATGTTCATGTGGGAGAGCATCACTGGCCGGCTTTCAATCTGGCCGATTCATTTATTTGTATCGGCGCATTTTTGATTATTGCCGACAGCATTTTGAGTAAAAAAGCGGAAAAAAATACCGGAACAGAGGAGAAGTAAAGAAGATGAACATCATGAAGTTTACAGCATTAACAGCTTTTGTTTTGGCGGTTTCCGCCTGCAATACGGTTACCAAAAAAGATTTGGGTCTGGTCAAAGAAGCGCCGAACGAGTTTATGGTTATGTCGCGCGCGCCGTTATCCCTGCCGCCGGAATATGACGTTCGTCCGGTGGCTCAGCCTGTTGTTGCGGCTGAAAACGGCGAGAAAGCGGTTAAAGAGGATAAAATGGCCGGGTTGTCGCAGGGCGAGCGCGGCTTTATGCGCGCTATCGGCGCCAACAGCCGCAATGATCACATCAGGGAACAGATTACCACAGAAATGAAGGCCGTTTATGAATAGTTTTTTCAAAAAACTGGGCTTCGGCGCAGTATTGCTGTGGGGTGCGGTCGGCGTTCCTCCGGCGGAAGCAAAGCTCTTTGACATGGAAGAGTTTTATCTTGACAACGGTTTGCAGGTTGTGGTTATTCCCAATTACAAGGCGCCGATTGTTCAGCAGATGGTCTGGTATAAGGCGGGAAGCGTTGACGAGCTGCCGGGAAAGGGCGGAACAGCTCATTTGCTGGAGCATTTGATGTTTCGCGGTACGGATAAGGTCAAAGATGATTCCTTTAACAAAATCATTGAAGAAAACGGCGGGGCGTTTAATGCCTTTACCTCCCGGGATTATACGGCTTATCATGAGTTTGTCGATGTCAGCAGACTGGAACTGGTTATGTTTTTGGAAGCCGACCGGATGCGCAACCTGAAAATCACGCCGGAATATTTTGAAAAAGAGCGCGACATTGTTTTTCAGGAGCGCAAGCAGGTCGTTGAAAATCAGCCGACCTCCTATTTTTCGGAAAGTCTGACCCGCGATTTGTGGCAGGAACATCCCTATGCCCGTCCGGTGACCGGAACAATTCAGGAAATTGAAGGCTTAAAACTTGCCGATGTGGAAGGTTTTTACAAAGATTATTATATGCCGAACAATGCGCTGCTGGTTTTGTCGGGCGATGTCAATTATGCCACGGCGCAGGAACTGGCGCGCAAATATTACGGCGATATCGAAAAGCGTCCTGTCGGGCCGAAAGCCGACTTCCCTGTGCTGGACAAGAAATCGGCAACCAAGGTGGAAATGAAGCTGCCGCAGATTGCGACCAAACGTTTTGTGCAGAGTTTTGTCGTGCCGTCTTATGTTCAGGACAGACGCCGGGCTTTTGCGCTGGATGTTCTGGCCAAGTATCTCGGCGGCGGCGAAACGTCAAAGCTGTATAAAAAACTGGTTTTGGATGAAGAGGCAGCAGTGGGCGTTTCGGCGTCTTATGACATGACGGCGCGGAGTTACGGCACTTTTACAATTGCCGCTCTGCCCAAGGAAAATCTCAGCAACGAAGATTTTTCCCGGAAGCTGGCCGAGGCGGTTGACGAAGCTGTCCGCGAGCTGAATGCAGAAGAACTGCAAAAGGCGAAAAAACGAATGCTGGCCGGTTTGACTTATCTTAAAGACGATCCGCGCGACGCCGCCAATATTGTCGGCCTGTTGGCTGTTTCCGGCATGAGCGTTGAGGATATTGAAAATTATGACGTCAACATCAATAATGTTTCTTTGTCGGAAATCCGCGCGGCGGCGCAGGAGCTGACGAACGCCATTAACGTTCAGGGCATTTTGGTTGCAGGCAAAGGGAGGCAGTGATGGCAAGACGCATTTATCATAAGAAAAAATCTTCGGGCGGGATGTTCAAAGTTGTTTTCGGTTTGGCGGTTATTGCCGGTATCGGCTGGTTCGGCTATCGCAGCTTAAACGAGGTATTGGTTTTTAATCCGAACAAACTGGTGGAAAATTCCGTGCTTAAAGCTGAAGTTTTTGCCGCGCCGGTGGAGGAAATCACTTCACGCGAAGGGATTAAGGCCTATTATTTTGAAGACCATACCAATCCGATTGTCAGCATCAGTTTTCTGTTTAAAAACGCCGGTTCGGCCTATGACCCGCAATGGCAGTTCGGCGTTGCCAATATGACAGCTTCCCTGTTGATGGAAGGCGCCGGAAAATATAGTTCCCAACAACTTAAAGAAACACTTGAAGATAAAGCGATAAGTATTTCGTACAGCGCGGATAAAGATGATTTTGGCGGCAGTATGCTGACGCTGAAAAGCAATTTGCGTGAGGCGGCCGATTTGTTGAAGCTGACTTTGACGGAACCTGCTTTTGACCGCAGCGACATGAATCGCGTTAAGGAGCAGATGCTGGTTGCGATAGACCGGCAGACGGAATATCCCGAAAGCCTGCTCAATCTGGTGTGGGCGCAGGATTTGTACGGCAGCCATCCGTATGGGCGCAATCCTATCGGCAAAAAAGCGGACATAAAGGAGCTGGATAAGGAAAAACTGCAAAAGTTCATGCAGGACAAGCTGACGAGAAGCAATCTGATTGTCGGTATTGCCGGGGATATTTCCCGTACGGAGGCTGAAAAGCTGTTGGATAAAGTTTTCGGCGGTTTGCCGGAGGGTACGCCGTCACGCGGGCTCGTTGACGCAAAGGTTTATTTCGACGGACATGAGAAAAACGTCCGCGGCGAGTTGCCGCAAGCCGTGGCGATTTTTACCGCGCAAGGGGTTGCCCGCAATGACGCCGATTTTTATCCGCTTTATATCGCCAATCAGATTTTTGGCGGTTCGGGGCTGAATTCGCGCGTTTCCAAAGCGGCGCGTGAGGACAAAGGCCTGACTTACGGCGTCGGTTCCTATCTGGTGATTGACGATAAGGCAAAACTGATTAAAGGCAGTTTTTCGGCCACGCCGGACAATTATAAGCAAGTTCAGGAAATCGTAAAAGCCGAGTGGCTTAAAATGGGGCAGGGCGTGACAAAAGACGAATTTGAGCAGGCTCGGAACTACATGACGGCGTCGTATAATCTGCGTTTTGCCTCGCTGCCGGATATTGCGGCGACTTTGGTGGCCATGCAGAAGGAAAACCTGGGACGCGATTTTCTGCAGAAGCGTAACGATTACGTTAATGCGGTGACGCTGGATGATGTCAATGCTGCGGCAGCGAAGTATTTCGGCCGGGATAACCTGGTCTGGGTCAGCGTCGGGACTAAAAATGAGATGGAGGAGCAATAAGAAATGTTTGACAGAGCTGTTAACAAATCAAAAGCGTGGAAAAAACTGGAAAGCCATTATAAGCATTTCCGAAAAACGGAAATGAGAGATTTGTTTGCCGAGGATGCCGACCGGGCGGCGAAGTTTACCCTGAAACTGGACGACACCCTGTTGCTTGATTATTCCAAGAACCGCGTATCGGCCAAGACGATGGCGCTCTTGATGTCTTTGGCGCGCGAACACCGGCTGGAAGATAAAATCAGATCCATGTTCCGCGGCGACAAAATCAACATTACCGAAGGGCGCGCCGTTTTGCATACGGCTCTGCGCAACCGCGACAACAAGCCGATTATGGTTGACGGCAAGGATGTTATGCCGGAGATTAACGCCGTTTTTGCCAAGATGCGCAAGTTCTCGGAAGATGTCCGTTACGGCAATTTTAAGGGACACACCGGCAAGAAGCTGACAAATATCGTCAATATCGGTATCGGCGGTTCCGATCTCGGGCCGTTTATGGCGACGGAAGCTCTGAAAAAGTATTGGATGAAGGGGATTAACTGTTATTTTATCTCGAATATTGACGGGACGGCCTGCGCCGAGGTTTTGGACAAGGTTGACCCGGAAACAACGTTGTTTATCGTTGCTTCCAAGACCTTTACGACGATTGAAACCCTGACAAACGCCAAAACCTGCCGCAAGTGGCTGGTTGACGCTTTGGGCGAACCGGCCGTAGCCAAGCATTTTGTTGCCTTGTCAACCAATACGGAAAAAGTGCGCGAATTCGGCATTAACCCTGAGAATATGTTTGAATTTTGGGATTTTGTCGGCGGCCGTTACTCCATGTGGTCGGCTATCGGCCTGTCCATTGCCATTGCCGTCGGCATGGATAATTTTGAAAAAATGCTGGACGGCGCTTATGCCATGGACAAGCATTTTCAAGAAACGCCGCTGGAGAACAATATTCCGGTCGTTTTGGCGATGCTCGGCATCTGGTACAATAATTTTATGGGTATTCACCGTTATGCGGTTATTCCTTATGACCAGTATTTGCAATATCTGCCGGCTTATCTGCAGCAGCTGGATATGGAATCAAACGGCAAGTTTGTCGACGTTAACGGCGATTTTATCAAATATGCCACAGGGCCGGTGTTGTTCGGCGGCGCGGGAACGAATGTGCAGCATTCTTTCTTCCAGCTGATTCATCAGGGAACGGAACCGGTGCCGTGCGATTTTATCATTCCCGCCATTTCGCATAATGAAATCGGCGACCATCATGCGATTTTGCTGGCTAATGTTTTGGCACAGGGCGAGGCGCTGATGAAAGGCAAAACCGAGAAAGAAGCGGCGGAAGAGCTGAAAAAGGCCGGAAAGTCCAAGGAAGAAATCAGTTTTCTGAAAAAATTCAAGAGTTTCCCGGGAAACCGTCCGTCCAATCTGATTTTGTTGAAAAAAGTCGATCCGTATTCTCTCGGTGCCCTGATTGCCATGTATGAACACAAGGTTTTTGTTCAGGGAATGGTTTGGAATATCGACTCTTATGACCAAATGGGGGTCGAGCTCGGCAAGCAGATGGCTTTGAATATTCTGCCGGAACTGCAGAATAATGTTTATGATTTGAAGCATGACAGTTCTACCAATGCGTTGATTAAGACAATCCGGGCGATGAGAAAGTAGAAGTGCATGCCGATAAGAATCCTGCCGTCCAATCTGGTTAACCAAATCGCCGCGGGCGAGGTGATTGAGCGCCCGTCTTCGGTGGTTAAGGAGCTGGTGGAAAATGCGATTGACGCCGGGGCGACTTCCGTGGAAGTTACTCTGGTCGACGGCGGCAAAAGCCTGATTACGGTGGTGGACAACGGCAAAGGCATGACACCGGAAGAACTGGAACTGGCCGTGGAGCGCCATGCGACGTCAAAGCTGCCGGACGATGATTTGTTTAACATCAATTTTCTGGGGTTTCGCGGCGAAGCGCTGCCGTCTATTTCTTCCGTGGCGCGGCTGACAATCACGTCCCGGGCAAAGGGCGCGGATACGGCCTGGAAAATAGAGGTTAACGGCGGCGAAAAGGGCGAACCCGTGCCGGCGGCTTATCCGCAAGGGACGCGGATTGAGGTGCGGGATTTGTTTTATTCCACACCGGCGCGGCTTAAATTTTTGAAAACGTCGCAGTCGGAGAGCGGGCAATGTGCGGACATGATGAACCGTATTGCCATGGCTAATCCGCAGGTTTCTTTTTATCTGACGATAGACGGCAAAAGAAAAATTTCCCTGAATGCCTGTCAGGGCGAGTTGTTTGACGCGCGGCTGCAACGGCTGGCCGAGGTTATGGGACGCGATTTCGGCGAAAATTCGCTGCCGATTGACGCGGAGCGGGATAATCTGCGTATCAGCGGTTTTGTGTCGCTGCCAACTTTGAACAAAGCCAATTCTCTCAACCAATATCTTTTTGTTAACAATCGTCCGGTGCGTGACAAGCTGTTGCTGGGTGCTATCAGAGGCGCTTATCAGGATGTGCTGGCTTCCAATCGTTATCCTTTGTGCGCTTTGTTTTTTGATATTGACCCGGCTTATGTTGACGTGAACGTGCATCCAACCAAAGCGGAAGTCCGTTTTTATGACAATGCTCTGGTGCGCGGGTTGTTGGTCAGTGCTATCCGTTATGCGTTGAACAATGGTGCCAACCGTTCGGCTGAAACAATTGACATTTCTGAATTTGTTCATGAAAATCAACAAAATATCGCACAAACTTCAAGTGATGATACTGTTGTCTTGCAGGAGCATAGTCTGTCAGATGTTCAGCCGCGGCGTTCTTTTCTGCTGTCACCGCTGCCTTATGCTGCGCCCAGGCGTCAGGCGGCTCTGCCTGAGTTGGAGAGGGCTTATTCGGTTAAGGCCGATGAGGTGCCTTCCGCGGCGACAGTGGCTGAAAATTGTGGTGTCAATGCTGAAGAACCGGGGTATTTGGGACTGGCAAAGGCGCAGTTTCATGATACTTATATTATTTCCCAAAACGAAGACAGCATTATCATTATTGACCAGCACGCGGCGCATGAGCGTATCGTTATGGAAAAGCTCAAGCGCAGTCTGATGAACGAGCAGCGGATTGCGACGCAGATGATGCTTATTCCCGAAGTCGTGGAGTTGCCGCTCAGCGACAAAACCCGGATTATCGAAGCGGCGGAAGAGCTTAAGAAGCTTGGGCTGGTGATTGAGGAATTTGGGCCTTCAGCGGTTATTGTTCAGGAAATTCCGGCGCTTCTCGGCGATTGCAATGTCAAAAAACTGGTTGAAGATCTGGCTCAGGAAATGGCCGAGTGGGGCAAAGAATATTCTCTTAGCGAAAAACTTCATCTGGTTTGCGCAACAATCGCCTGTCATGGTTCAGTTCGGGCCGGCCGTCGTCTGACCATAGAAGAAATGAACCATCTGTTGCGCGAAATGGAACAAACAGAACATTCCGGGCAATGCAACCACGGACGGCCGACTTATGTGGAGTTGAAGGTGGCGCAGGTGGCTAAGTTATTTGAACGCTAGGAAAAGTTCGTGTTCTTTGATTTTCATACCCTCCCTATTCGGGGAGGGTATGAAATAGAATAAAATATTAATACTTTTTAAAAAGCAATCACTGGGCGAACATTTCTTTCGCTATCCTTATTGGCGGCACCTATGCGTCCATTTTCATTAGAAGGTTTCCAGAAAAACCATACGGTTCTATTGTCCTGCTCTGTTGATGACCAGATTTCTTCTCTATAATCTACGATTTGTGAGCCTCCTATTTTAATTAAGGTTCCATTAATAGCATTAAAATAAGTGTATAAATTGTTCAGAATACCTGCCGTTGGTAAAGCCCATTTACCTTTTGTTTCTGGCGCTTCACTAGGTGTATAGTTTAAAGCAGCATAAACTGCAGGGTATTTATTGCTGTCCCCATTGCTTGCTTGAATGATTTTCTGCATATTGTTAGCAACATTAAAGTCAGTAATTACTTCCTCCTCAACATACATTGATTGAAAAACTCCTGTATCGATATATTCTGTAGACCATTGGATATAGCCCGGAATTTTTTTTGTAGCGATAGCCCAGCCACAGTTATCTTTAATAGCGACAACGACTCCGAGAGGTTCTTTACCGCTGACTTTATCACTTGTACAAATACCGTCACTGTTCAAAATCTGACCTATTTTGCAATTCTTGGCATTGCCCGAGCAGCGACCGAGAGGAGAGAGAATTTCACACTTTCCGTCTTTCCACTCATAACCATCTGCACAATTACATAATTTATATGTATTACCGCATTTGTCGGTTCCCGGTTGTTCATTTGCGCCGGTACAGGTATATTGATATGAGGAATCGCAGGGGCAAGCCCAATATTCGCCAAAGGGGCATTTTAGACCGTTGTTACATTTTTCAAGTTTAGTATATCCTAGTTTCAGGCAATCTGTTTCTGCGCATTGCGCATAGAGTAAATTAGGAATTAAGGACAGACTCGTCCCTATGAGTAAAAATTTGATTTTCATAATCAAGCTCCTTTGTTTTGTTAAAACAAACTCTCCATTGCCAACAAACAAAGGAGAGTGGAGCTAGAAAACTGCTAAAGTATCAGTCGCGGGTATTCAATATATTAACCGCACTCCACCCGAG
>JAUNPO010000088.1 GCA_030536665.1 Pseudomonadota bacterium | reverse complement strand
AAGAACTTCCGTTTAATAAGAATCTGCTTAAGAAGGTTGATGAACTGGAGTTGTCCGTTCGTTCTGCAAATTGCCTGAAAAATGACAATATTGTTTATATTGGCGATTTGGTTCAGAAGACCGAGGCAGAAATGCTGAGAACACCGAATTTTGGCCGTAAATCTTTGAATGAAATCAAAGAAGTTCTGGCTAAAATGGGAATTCATCTTGGTATGGATACTCCGGGTTGGCCGCCTGAGAATATTGAAGAGCTGGTCAGAAGAACAGATGACCATTTCTAAATAGTTCAGAAAATTAAAATCCTCTGCTTTTGCAGGGGATTTTTTTGTAAAAAGAAAACTACCGGCTTAGCCGGTAGTTCTAAAGAGCTTATAGCTTTGTGTATAAAAAATCCTTTGCTCTTATGAGGGGACGGTCTGGCAACAGTCACACAAAAAAGCAAAGGAGTTTTTTATGAACACAAGTCACAATAGCACAAGTATATGGAATTGTAAATACCATGTTGTATTCGCTTTGCAGATGGTCATGTTTCCTTAAGGTGTTCGTTGGCACTGTTAGGGGGGGGCTTAAAGAAGAGACACCGCTAAGCTGTAGGCTTTTTTTGTTGACTTTTGTCTAGTCTGTGGTATGGTTTGAGTTGAAAAAATATTATTAACTTAGTAAAAAATATAATTATGAAAACAGAAAAAGACTCTCCTTGTTTATGTCGTGATGATGACAATGTTTTTACAGGTTTTTATCAACATGGGATTTTTTCCCGTTTTTGGCGTTCTATCCGGCGAGAAAAGAAATATGCTTTCCGTGTTGTTTATTCTGACGGTTTGATTAGCCCTTACAAAGAAGGCATGTCCGGCCGAACACCTATCGGAATCGCTTTTTGCTGTTATATAATTGCATTGGCGGATTCCGAAAGCGAAGTTAATCGGAATTGTGTTAAAGGATATTGTAATCAGCATTCGTTTTGCGGTCGAAACGATATTTTGGCAGACAGGGATATTTGGAAGTGCATTAATGCGCATTTTGGGAGTATTAATACCGCAATGAGGGAAATCGGCGGGCAGCCGCTGAAGAAAAAATGTTATTGGATTGATATACTGTCTGAAATTTATCGTTATCGGTACTACTATAATTTGCATGAGGGGTTTAGTTCTATTTTTGAAAGCGAGGCCTTTATCCGTCCGATATTAACGAATTTTTGAAATGTTGTTTTACTATTAAATTTTATGATTATGAAAAATAAGATAATTTACAATGTTTTGAGTTTTGTTTTGCTTATTGTTGTTGCTGCTGTGTTTATCATCGGAATTGTTGTTGATGATATTCCAAATTTTTTGTGCGCAGGTTCTATTCTTATTGTCTTTGCGGGAGTTCCTTTGCAGTTATGGTATGACCGGACTAAAGAGAAAGCGAATCCTTTGAATTTTGAAAGGCGTAAAAAGGCGCTTTTGTATGTCGTTGAGACAGAACGGGGAGGAAAAGACGATTTTGTTCAAGAGAATAGTTTGGAAATGTATGAGTATTTTCTTGATGTGGGATTTATTCATGAATTTTCTGACGACGGTGTTTTGCGATGGGAAGTTACCCGTTATGGCCGGCGGCGCAAAAAGGAAATTTTTTCTTAAACAGAAAAGGGCGTTCATTGGGGAATGCCCTTTTTGTTTTGGAAAGAGTGTAAAATGTGGAATTTGTTTTTGATTTTTTTTATGATAATGAAGGCTGAAGATTCTGCTTGCTTTTCAATTTATTGTATGTTACAAACGCAAACGAATGAAATGTTTTCATGCATGAACGCAAGCGCGTATCCGTGGTGAAAACAAGGTTTTATCCGCTTTGCCCGGCAAAGCACAGCAAAAATGAAAGGTATAAGTCATGAGACATGGAATGGCACACAGAAAATTTAGTATGACCAAAAGTCAGAGAAGAGCTTTGTTCTCTAATTTAACAAATGCTTTGTTAACGCATGAACAGATTAAAATTACTCTTCCGCGTGCGAAAGAATTAAGAACTTTTGCTGACAATATGATTACTTTTGCCAAAAAAGGCGATTTGAACAGCAGAAGAATGGCTTTGTCTTTCCTGCGTGACAACGAAGTTGTCAGCAAGCTGTTTTCTACTTTGGCTGAACGCTACAAAGACCGCAACGGCGGTTATACCCGCGTTTTGAAAGCCGGTTTCCGTTATGGCGACTGCGCAGACATGGCTATTATTGAATTGGTAGACCGTGACGTTAAGGCCAAAGGCGCTAAGGATTTGGCTCGTGTTGCCGCTGAGAAAGCCGCAATGGCCGAAGCTGAAAATGCTCAGGAAAGCAAATAAGTCATATTTTGATTTATGTTGAAAAATCCCTCTGTTTAAGGCAGGGGGATTTTTTTATCAGCTGTTATTTTTGTAACAGGCCGCTGTCTTGGAAAATCCGGTATGATTGCGAATCGTCGTTGGTGACTGTGGCAGTAAGGGCTTGGAAATGTGCATCCTGATTGCTGTAGTCCATTAAATGTTTAATGGTTTCCGGTGCACTTCCTGCGGCAACGGCCAAGGTCAGCGGGTAAATTTCGTGTCCGCCGAAGTCAAACGGAATATTGGGGTTGGCACCACCTTGCAGAAGGGCTAAAATCGCCTCATGAGGGACTTTATTGATTAAAGCGGTATAAAGAGGCACATATCCGGAACCATCCGCTTCATTGGGGCTTAAACCGTAGTTAATCAGCAGGCGGATATTCTCAGGATTAGCTTTGCTGTTTAAAGAAACGGTCAGCAGGTTTTGCTTATGCGTATTTTGAAAGCGTATGTCAGCGCCGGCGTTAATCAGGCTTTTGAGAATTGACGGATTGTCATTTGCCGCACAGGCGATGGCGAGAGGCGTGTAATCTTCATTATATTTGCGGTTCAGGTAAGCGCCGTCAATGATGGCCTGGTCAACGTAGGCCTGGTTATTTTCAATAATTCCGAGGTACAGCATTTTATCGGCGTTGTTTGTTTGTGCCGTTGTCGGGAGAGCGTAGAGCAATGCAAAAATAAAAGCGATGATATTTTTCATTTTTGTTCCGCGGTTATTAAGAAACCGCCAGTCGAAATTGGCCGGCGGTTTTGTTTTTTGAGTTTATTATTCGTACAGGTGCGGCATCTGAGCTTCTTCCACCAGGTTGTTGATGAAATCTTCAAGCTTCAGAATTTCCTGTTTTTCAACACCCAAGCGTCTGACGGTTACCGTGCCGTTTTCTTTTTCCTTGGCGCCGACAACGGCAATTACCGGAATTTTTGCCAATGAGTGTTCGCGAACTTTGTAGTTGATTTTCTCATTGCGCAAGTCGGTTTTGGCTTTCAGGCCGGCACGATTGAGTTTTTCGGCGACTTCTTCGGCGTAAGAATCGAATTCGCTGACAATCGGGCAGACGACAACCTGTTCCGGTGACAGCCAGAGTGGCAGTTTGCCGGCATGGTTTTCAATCAAAATGCCGAGAAAGCGTTCGATTGAGCCGAACAAAGCGCGGTGCAACATAACCGGGCGGTGTTTTTCGCCGTCTTCGCCGATATAGGAGATGTCGAAACGTTCGGGGAGATTCATGTCTACCTGAATTGTTCCGCACTGCCATTCGCGGCCGATAGCATCTTTCAAAATGAATTCGAGTTTCGGACCGTAAAATGCGCCTTCGCCTTCATTAATCTCGAAAGCATAGCCGTGTGAGGTGAGGGCGTTGGACAAAGCGTTTTCGCACAAATCCCAGATTTCGTCAGAGCCGATGCGATAAATGCTGTCCGGACGGGTGGAGAGATAAATCTTAACATCATCAAAACCAAAGTCTTTATAAATGTCGAGAATCAGTTTCAAGGTGGTAATGCATTCTTCTTCCATTTGCTCCGGCGTGCAGAAGATATGGGCATCATCCTGCGTGAATTCACGAACGCGCATTAATCCCATCAGAGAACCGGAAGCTTCATAGCGGTTGACTTTACCGAACTCGGCGACGCGCAACGGCAGGTCACGGTAAGACTTGATGCCCTGCTTGTAAACGAGCAGACCGCCCGGGCAGTTCATCGGTTTGATGCAGAACCATTTGCCGTCTTCGGTTTGGCCGGAATAGTTATGTGCGCCGTACTTGTCCCAGTGTCCGGATGTTTCCCATAAAACACGGTCCATGACGCGCGGTGTGGAAATTTCGACGTAGCCGTTGTGTTCCTGGCGGTTGCGCATATATTCAATCAGTTTGCGGTAAACGCGGTAGCCTTTGTCATGCCAGAACACGGCACCCGGCGCATATTCCGGTTCAAAGTGGAACAAATCCATTTCTTTGCCGAGTTTGCGGTGGTCGCGTTTGGCGGCTTCTTCCAGCATTTGCAGGTAAGCTTCCAGGTCTTTTTTGTCAGCCCAGGCCGTTGCGTAAATACGCTGCAGCATTTCTTTGCTGGAATCGCCGCGCCAGTAAGCGCCGGCAACTTTGGTCAGCTTGAAAGCATTGCCGATTTTGCCGGTGGACGGGACATGCGGGCCGCGGCAAAGGTCAGTAAAATCACCCTGGCGGTAGAGGGAAATTGTTTCAGATTCCGGCAGGTCTTCAATGATTTCGGCTTTGTAGTGTTCGCCTTTGTCTTTGAAGAATTTAATCGCTTCATTGCGGGGCATGACGATACGTTCGATTTTTTCATCACGCTTGACAATCTCATGCATTTTTTCTTCAATCCGGGCAAAGTCTTCCGTGGTGAAAGGTTCTTTTCGGGCGAAGTCGTAGTAAAAACCGTTTTCGATAGCCGGGCCGATTGTGACCTGGACATCCGGCCACAACTCTTTTACGGCCTGAGCCATAACGTGGGAGCAGGAGTGGCGCAGGATGTGGAGCCCTTCCTTGTCCTTACCGGTAATGATGGTTACGGTTGCGTCGGTAGTGATGGGAGTGCTCAAATCCTGGGTAGTGCCGTTAACGGTGATTGCCAAAGCTGCTTTGGCAAGGTTTGGACTAATTTTTGCCGCGATGTCAAAACCATTGACGCCGCTTTCCATATTCAGAATTGACCCATCGGGTAATTTTATTGCAACCATAATTAAAATACCTCTTTATTGTTTATTGGTTATTATTTTTTGCCGTTTACCACTTCGCGATAAACGTCAATAGTTTTATCACACATAATTTGTTTTGTAAAATGTTCTCTTACATTTTTAATCGCCGCGGCGGAGATTTTTTGTTTTTCTTTGTCATTGAGCGCCAAAGCCCAGTCCAAAGCGTCTGCGAGAGATTGCGAATCGCCGCTTTTGAAAAATTTTCCGGTAATACCGTCTTGGATTGTGTCCAGGCTGCCGCCGATGTCTGAGGCAACGACGATTTTGCCTATGGCCTGTCCTTCTACGGAAATCCGGCCAAAGGCTTCCGGCTCTATTGCGGTGGAGAGAATGATGTCGGAAACCATCATCAGCGCCGGGACGTCGCTGTATCGGCCAAAGAAACCGACGCGGTTTTCCAACTTGTATTTACGTGCCAGTTCTTTCAGACTGTTCAGATATTTGTCACGCCCCTGAGCGTCGCCGGTGATGATGCAGTAATAATCTTTGTTTTTCATGAGATGCAAGGCTTCCAGGAGCAGGTGCTGGCCTTTCCAATGGGTGATTCTGCCGGGGAGAAGCAGTACCGGTTTATCTTCGGCGATATGGTATTCTTTTATTTTATTTATCATCCTTTCTGGCGTGACGGCGGCCGGTGCAAATTTTTCAATATCGGCGCAGCGGTGAATCAGGCGGATGTTTTTTTCATCGGCTTTATAATTTTGCAGAATGTGATTTTTTATGTGGTTGGATATGGCGATGATTTTTTCGCCGTAGGTCATGACGCGGTTATAAAGTTTTTTTATACCGCAGGGGCCAAGTCCATAAGTACCGTGGAAAGTGGTCATATAATGAACGCCGGCGGCCTTGGCAGCCCAATAAGCGCTCCAAGCCGGCGCGCGGGAACGGGCGTGGACAATGTTGATGCCGTTTTCCTTGATGTATTGTGCCAGTTTTTCGGCATTGCGGCGCATGGTGAAGATATTTTTGCTTTTTAAGGGGAGGGTGAGGTGCGGAATACCTGCTTTTTCCAATTCATGAACCATACGGCCGCCTTGGGAGGCAACAAAGTTTTTGATGCCGCGTTTTTGCAGTTCGCAGGCGATTTCTATTGTTCCGGTTTCAACGCCGCCGGTTTCCAGTTCCGGCAAAACCTGCAGGACGACAGGAGAAATTTCTTTACTTTGTTTCATTTTTTATCCTTGTTATATCAGGTGGTGAAAACTACGCTTTTCTTCAATTTTTACACCGGAAAAGGCTTTGCGCCAAGTTAAATCTGCGGGAATTAACAGGTTATGTCTTTAATCTGAAGTTGAATAAAACAATTGCAACAAAGCGTTTACTGTGTTATCTTATTTTCAAGCGGCGGAGTTTGCTGCTCAGGGCGTGACAACCCTTTAACAAAACAGTCGTCAAGCATAATTGCGACTTAAAATAAGTATATGCTGATATCTGTCTACACAGTGCTAGGGACGGATGTCAGTGTTATAAGGCTATACACGAAAGCGCTGAGCCGTTTTAGACCTAAAATATCCCCTTACAGTCACATTCAGCACCGGCGAAAATCTTATAATGCGCCGTGATTTTATGCCGCCGCTACTTATTGCTAACGGCAAATAAAATTACAAGCAGGATGAGGTTTTCACCGGTGTCCGCAGGATTTGCCTTTAAGAAGCCCTTACCGCACAAAACGCCTTGTCAATACAGTCGGTATTGACTGCGTTGTTTTGTTTGTAATCTTCTTCTTAAAGAGCAAACTGAATATGGCTGTAAGGGGATATTTTAGGTCCTTATACGGTTTCGAACATCCGCCCGCCTTTATTTCCTGTTTGTCATTTTTTTTCTTAGCTCAATAAAATTAGTATTTGATTTGTCATTTCATTCCTGTTATAATAACAAAAAAATACAGGAGAATAAACATGAATATTAATCTTAAATCTTTAGTCTTAGGGACAAGTTTGTCCTTAATTCCAAACTTAACAAATGCGCAATGCGTGGCAACACAAGATTGTGCTTCTCTAGGATACACGGAAACTTCCTGTCCTGACGGCAAAGGCTTAAAATGCCCGTTCGGAAATACTTTTGCCTGTCCGATGTCTGAGGTCACTTTTTGTGAAAAATACGGGTTTAAGCATACTTGCAGCGGGGAGGGGGATGAAGCCGGAAGCGGACAAATCTGTAATGGAAAGTATGCTTTTTGTTCTTGTGCAGACGGGTATGAATGGAAAAATGACAAATGTCAGAAAAAGCAGACTCCGGGAAAAGCGGTTTTGGGGCAGTGTAACGGTTATGCAAAAAACTGCCAGCTTGGTTGGCTGCTGAATTCTGACGGAACCTGTACGGAGAATAAAGTTTCCGGTAAAACGCCGATAGGCGTGATTGTGTATTTGAGCTTACGCGGTTGTGGACAGGCTGTTTCAGAAAAACAGGTAGCGTCGGGAGTACAGTGGGCTGTAGACTTAAATGCCGGTCCTGGAATAATTAGGGGAGATCATGAAGCGGCATATGGTGATTTTGATGGTTATGAAAATACTTTAAGAATTATTCAACTGGGCGATAGTAATGTGTTTCCTGCCGCTTGGGCTGCAGTAAATTATATACCTGCAAAAGCACCGGAAACTAAAGGAAAATGGTTTTTGCCATCATCAGGAGTTTTACATGAAATATATTTAAATTTTGGTAAAATTAATGAAGGAATTAAGCGGATAGGCGGAGAAACATTAGGGGATAGAATATGTTCATCTACAGAGGAACGTACTTCATTTATATGGGCTTTTTCGATGTATAGTACAGGAGGGTTATATAACTATCGAAAACATGAAACATTTATTGTTCGTCCAGTAATAGAATTCTAGAATTTTTTATTTTCCCATAAAGAAAAGAGCCTCAAATTTATTTGAAGCTCTTTTCTTTTGATTGAGTAATTGA
>JAUNPO010000087.1 GCA_030536665.1 Pseudomonadota bacterium | reverse complement strand
AGTTGGCGGCACACAACTTACAGGCGATAATGAACATATCTGGTCGTCGTCCGAGTATAATGCCGGCTACGCGTGGGAGTTCTGTACGGATTATGGCGCTATACAAGGCGGCGTGTACCCCGGCAGTAAGCCCAACTACGAAAGCAGCCTCGTCGTTCGCCCGGTGCTAGCTTTTTAATAAATATTGATAACTTATTATGATTCAGCCCCCCCCTCTAACTCCCCTATGTCTTGAGACGAGTCAATAAAAAAAGTTAATCACGCCAACATCTTTTTTCTTTGATCATAGAGTTGGCAATTATGATTAACTTCCCTACTCAGGGGGAGTTAGAGGGGGTATGAATATTAACTGAACAAGCGGCAGTCCCTATGCGCACGCAGTGCTTCCTTATGCACGGAACAGCCAGCGGCGAACCGATCGCTACCCCGCGGGGGCTCCCCGCCCGTGCCTGTTATGCTGATTTGACATAGTCCTTGAGCAGGCGGCGGTAGCCAACTTTGTCGAATATGATTTCCAGCTTGTTGCCCTCAATGTTTTTGACCCGGCCGTAGCCAAAGCTTTCATGATAAACCCGGGCGCCGATGGCAATGGAGGACGTGGCGTTCTTGGCCGCCTGTTTGGCCTTATACATACTTCCCCATGAATTGCCGTAAGAAGAATTTCCGCCCCAATCGCTGTCATATTCCCGGGTATAACTGAAACGGTCGCTGTCCTTGTATTCATATTCGCCGAATTCATTGCGCTCATTGTTATTGTTGCCGTAATTCCGGCTCCAGCGGCCATTGGAGGAAGAGTAGGTGTCCGCCCGCTGAAAATAGTTGGCGGCGTTGTTGCACAACTCAATATTCTGCGGCGGCAGTTCATTAATGAAACGGGAAGGGAGATTATTCTGCCATTGCCCGTAAACCCGACGGTTGAGCGCCATTGAAATATAAAGCTGCTTTTTGGCGCGGGTAATGGCGACATAAGCCAGCCGGCGTTCTTCTTCCAGAGAGTTGCTGCCGCCTTCGTCCAGCGCGCGCTGATGCGGAAACAGGCCTTCTTCCCACCCCGGCAGAAAAACAGTGTCAAATTCCAGACCTTTGGCGGCATGAAGCGTCATCAGCGTCACCCGGTTCGGGTCAATGCTGTTGTCGCTGTCCATCACCAGGCTGACGTGTTCCATAAAGTCGTTCAGCGTCGGGAATTTTTCGTGGTCGCTCATCACGCTGACAAGTTCTTTTAAGTTTTCAATCCTGCCCGGCGCTTCGGGAGATTTGTCGTTTTTCAGGCTTTCAATATAACCGGAATCTTCCAAAATCAGGCTGGCCAGCTCATCCGGCGTTATAGCCTGCATGGACTTGCGCCACTCTGCAAAATTATCCATCAAAACGCTGAGCGATGCTTTGGCTTTGCCGCTGACGGTTCCTTCCGCCAGCATTTTTTCAATCGCCATATACAGAGAAATCTGCTCGCTGCGCGCCGTCTGATAAAATTTTTCAACTGATTTGGTGCCAATGCCACGCGCCGGTTTGTTTATAATGCGCTCCAGAGCCAAATCGTCATTTGGCTGCATGATAACGCGAAAATAGGCAATAGCATCGCGGATTTCCGCGCGTTCATAGAACTTTGGCCCGCCGATAACCTGATAGGGAATGGATTCTGAAATAAATTTTTCTTCAAATTCGCGGGTCTGAAAAGCCGTGCGTACCAATACGGCCATCTGCGCATATTCTTGCCCGGCGCGGCGCAGGTTTTCAATTTCTTCGGCCACATAGCGCGCTTCTTCTTCGCCGCTGTAATTGCTGACAACCTTAATGCGGTTGTTGTCGCTATTGCGCGCCGGACTGTTTTCGGCAACTTTCAGCGTCTTGCCCAGACGTCCCTCGTTGTGGCTGATAAGCGCCGAGGCCGCAGCCAGAATATTGGCCGTGGAACGGTAATTACGCTCCAGGCGGATAACCTTGGCATCGGCATAATCTTTATTGAAACGCAGAATATTTTCGATTTCGGCACCGCGCCAGGAGTAAATGGATTGGTCGTCATCGCCGACACAGCACAGGTTATGGTACTTCTGTGATAACAGGCGCAAAAACAGATATTGCGTGACGTTGGTGTCTTGATACTCGTCAACCATAATATATTTGAAACGGCTCTGGTATTTTTCCAAGATGTCGGGATTGGACAGGAGAATAGTCAGCGCATGAAGGATAATGTCGCCGAAATCGACGCAGTTCATGGCAATCATGCGTTCCTGATACAGCTTATAAACCCGGGTTGTGACGTTTTCTTTGTATTCCAGTTGAATCTTGTCAATCGTCAGCCCTTTGTCTTTCCAGCGTTGAATGCAGTCGACAATGCTCTGCGGCGGATATTTCTTGTCGTTAATTCCTTCCGCTTCGCAGATTTGCTTAACCAGACGCTTCTGGTCGTCTTCATTGAGAATGGTAAAATTTGAATGCAGCCCGACAAGCTCGGCGTGCGCACGCAGAATTTTGACGCAGACGGAGTGAAACGTTCCCAGCCATACGGAATTTGCCGCCTCGCCGATAATGGCTTCAACGCGCTCTTTCATCTCTTTGGCCGCGCGGTTGGTAAAGGTAACGACCAGACAGTTCCACGGCTGCGCCTTAAACGTCGCCAGAATATAAGCCAGCCTTGTCGTCAGCACTTTGGTCTTGCCTGTGCCGGCGCCGGACAATACCAAAACCGGCCCCTCCGTCGTTGTGACGGCTTCCCGCTGTTCGGGGTTAAGCTGTTCCAGCCACGGAAAAGACGGCGCGGTCAGCGCGCTGATATTGTCATAGGTTTGGGGCGTTGAATCTTCGTTTTGGCTTAAATCAAAAATGTCTTCCATTGTCGTATTACTTCTTGTCTTTTTTACTTCTGAACTATATATATAATAATATATAATTTTTGCAAAGGAGTTTTTAGATGTCGGAAGTAAATAAGGGGAAATATGTGGATATTCCTGCCCAGATTGCGCAGGAAGGGGACAACGACTGGCGTCACGGACTTTATCCCTCGGCCCGGATGAACTATTCCCGCGCCGCAAAGATGTATAATGAAAACGAAGACTATCAGGGCGAGGCGCAGGTCTTGAACCGCATGGCGGAACTGGAACTCAGCCTTGAAAAATATGACGACGCCGAAAAACTGCTGAAAAATTCTCTTGAAGTTGTCAGGCACCTGACCGATGCCGAAACAACCCACGCCGAAACGCTGATTCTCCTTTCCAAAGTCCATACCGCGAAGTATGATATGGAAGAGGCGCTGAACATTATCAAACAATCCGAAAAACTTTTTTCCGCTTCCGGCGGTATTCTCCTCGGCGACTGTTACGATCAGGAAGCCTATATCCACCTGATTATGGGCAATGATGCCAAAGCGCTTGAGGCGTATAAAAAAGCGGCGGCGGTTTTTGCCGCGGAACATACCGGGCTGAAAGAAGCGGCCGTCCTGCGCGCAATGGCTCGTATTGAGATGAAATTTCAGCATTATGAAGTCGCCCATGATTATCTTGAAAAATGCCGCGAACTTTATCGCGAAAACGGCGACGTCCTCGGCGAGGCGAGCGCCTTGTCCGCCATCGGCTGCCTGCGCTATATTATCCGCGATATCGAAAACGCCCGCAAAGCCTTGATGAAATCGGTCTATTTGTATGGCAAGGTGTCGCACCATTTTGCCGAAGCCGAGGCCTTGCTCTATCTGGCGCGCGTTGAATCCTACAACCGGGAGGAGGGCGATTTTGAACGAGCCAAATCTCATTACAAGAAGTCTATTGAGCTTTATGATTTTCTGCAAAATGAAACCATGAAAAACGCCGTTATGGATGAATATGAAAACTTTGTCAAACGCGAGATGATAAAATAAGGGAGATAAAAAAGACAATGAGCGAAATCAGAAACAAAATCCTCTCTTTGAAAAACTATATGGAAACCCGGATTATCGGGCAGGAGGAACTGGTCAAAAAGCTGCTTATTACCTTGCTGGCCGACGGTCATGCCTTGGTCGAGGGTGCGCCGGGACTGGCAAAAACCAAAGCGATTAAAACGCTGGCGCAGTCTATTGCCGCCAAATATAACCGCATTCAGTTTACGCCGGACTTGCTGCCCTCGGATATTACCGGCAGTGAAATTTATCTGGCCTCCAAAGGCGAATTTGAATTCCGCCCCGGTCCCGTTTTTGCCAATCTGGTTTTGGCGGACGAAATAAACCGCGCTCCGGCAAAAGTCCAGTCGGCATTGCTTGAGGCTATGGCCGAACGCCAGGTCAGTATCGGCGGAAAACGTTATGTCCTGCCTGATTTGTTTATGGTTATGGCAACCCAGAACCCGATTGAACAGGAAGGAACTTATAATCTGCCGGAAGCCCAGCTCGACCGTTTTCTGATGTATATCAAAATCGGCCAGCCCGATGCCGCCGCAGAACATAAAATTTTGCAGCTGGTACGTGGCGAAGTCAAGGAAGAGAATACGGATACGCCGGTCAAACTCGCTGTCGACGATATTCTGGCCGCCCGCCGCGAGGTTTTGGACATCCACACCAGCAAGGCCGTTGAGGAGTATCTGGTGCAACTGGTTGTCGCCACCCGCACACCCGAAAAATACGACCGGAAACTGGCCGGACAGGTGTTGTACGGCGCCAGCCCGCGCGCCACGATTGCCCTTGACCGCGCTTCCCGGATTAACGCCTGGCTGGAAGGGCGCGACTTTGTGACGCCGGAAGATATTCAGGCCGTGGTCTATGATATTCTCCGCCATCGTATTATCCTGTCTTTTGAGGCGCAGGCCGAAGGGATAACCGCGGATAACGTCATCGGCAGTCTGTTGCGTCTGGTGCCGCTGCCATAACATTTTTGCGGAGGGCAGGGGATGAAACTGCGTTTTTTCAAAAACAGGCTGTTTGCCAATTCTCCGGTTGTCAAAACCGGGGGCGGGCTTTTTGCGACGGTCGAGGAACTGATTGAACAAAAGCAATATGTCGCTTATCTTAAAAATTTTCATCAGAAACTGGCGGCGTCCAACCAGGCCGGAGATGTAAAGTCGGCATTCAAGGGCAGGGGAATTGAACTGGAAGAAATCCGCGCCTATAATTTCGGGGATGATGTCCGCGACATTGACTGGCGTGTGACCGCCCGTCGGCAGACACCCTATACGCGCCTTTATGCCGAGGAAAAAGACCGTGAAATTTATGTCCTGCTTGACTTGTCGCCGCAAATGGTCTTCGGAACCAGAAAGGAGTTAAAATCCGTGTCCGCCGCCAAAATATCGGCGCTGCTCGGCTGGCTCAGCATGGAAAACCGCGACCGTTTCGGACTGGCCGTTTTTGACGGCGCAAAAACCGATTTTTATAAACCCGGTAACAATCGGGCCGCCCTGACGGCAATGTTGAAAAAAGTGGCGGAAACCACCCGGCGTATTCTTGAACCGCAGAAAAATGCGGGCGGCGATCTTTCCAAAGCGGTAAAATTGTTGAACAACCGCCTTAAAAACCGTGCGACTGTCTTTGTTGTCAGCGATTTTAACCAATTTGGCGATATGCTGAAAAAGAGTTTATCCACCCTCTGTCGCAAAAACCGAGTCTATTGCCTCAATATTTTTGATGTTCTGGAAGAAAATGCGCCCCGACCCGGCGAATATATGGCTGTTTCCCCGGGCGGAAAAAGGCTCGTTTTCAACACGGCGGACACGGCTTTTGTCCGGGCTTATAACGACTATTTTGCCGCTAAAAGGCTGAAAATAAAGGAGTTTTGCCGTTCTTTCCGCGCCCGATATCTTGAAGTGCGAACTGATTTGGAACTATACGGACAGTTGAAAATTTTTTAATCTTTTTACTGGTAAAATCTTGACAAAATACCAAAGCAGTGTTAATTTCTCTAATGAATTATTCTGTAACTATAATTTGGGAAGAGAAAAATGGTAAAATCTAACGATAATAGTTCATATAAAAGAGGTCAGGAATTACTGGATCAGGGTCTGTTTCAGGAAGCAATACAGCAGTTTGACGAGTCGCTGAAAGAACAGCCCGGTTCATGGAAAGCGCTGAACAGTAAAGGTTTTGCATATCAGAAAATGAGCAAATACACGGAAGCTGTTGAGTGCTTTGATAAAGCATTGGAAATTAACCCGCAGTCTGTTGAAGTGTTGAACAACAAAGGCGTTACCTTGAGCATGCGCGGATTATACAAAGATGCCATAGCCTGTTTTGATCAGGCGGTTGCCGCTGACCCGACATCTCTGGAAGCTTTGAACGGCAAGGCGATTGCTTTGCAGCATATGTTCTCGTACAAGGAAGCGCTTGACGTTTTGGAACAGGCGATGAAAATTGATTCCAAGCATACCCAGACTCTTCTCAGCATTGCGGTTACGCTGCAAAAATTAAAGCAGTATGAAAGAGCCATCTCTTTCTTCAAAAAAGTTCTTTCTTCCGATAAAACCAATATTAAGGCATGGAACGGTGTCGGTGTGACCTATCAGCTGATGGGCGACAACAATTCCGCCTTGAAATGCTTCACCAAGATTTTGAACATCAATAACCGTGAAATCCAGGCATGGATAAGCATTGGTTTCGTTTACCAGAAAATCGGCAAGTTTGGTGATGCGTTGAAGTGCTATAAAAAAGCCCAGATGGTTATCAACAACCGTTATCATCATAAGCTGTATGACGGTTTGGCCAGCTGCCTGACCAAGTTGTCTGAATTTGACCAGGCGATTGAGGTCTACAAGCAGATTTTCCAGCGTGAAGAAGGCAAAAAGAAATGGGATGCCCAGCGTTCCATCAAGTTTGTCAATAAGTTGAAACGCAAAAAGGCCATCGGCACATTAACCCCGCCGACAGGCGCGGAAGCGCCGGCTGATCCCTTGGCCGATGTTTTGGGATAATCCCCGGTTGCAGATTCTCCTCCCGTTTTTTTTCAAAACGGGAGGATTTTTTTTAGTTATTTTCCTTTGAGGAAGGCTCTGACCTGCTTGAGGCGGACTTTGAGTTCCTTGCGCTTCTGCTTATATTTCTTGCGCTTTTTGCCGAATGTGATTTTTGACAACAGACGATAACGCCAGTATCTGATTTTGTTTTTTGTGTAATTGCCGATATCTTTTATTATGTTTTCATTATCATAAATAGATGCTTTGTTATGTGGAACACAGATATTTCCCACAAGATTGTCAAAATAAGATATTTGCAAAATATTCTGGTAACGATTTTCTCCATAAAAATATATTTGATTTTCTTTTATAATTTCAGAAAGAGCATCAGCTTCACGTCCTCCTAAAGATATCCATTTTTTGTGATTTTCATACCATTCTGTATATGCAAACCCCATATAAGATATCCATGGTTTGGATTTTCCCAACAAGTGAATAAGTTTAGCTTTTGATTTGTCTTCAAAAGGAAATGCATGATAAATAAGTTTGGGAAATTCTTCTACTTGCAAAGAGAAATCCTCAATCATCATATGAATTATTCCCTGATCTGCATATCTGATGTATTCAGAATATTTATCGACTTTTTTATATAAATATTCTTTTAACTTATTATAATTTTTAATTTTATCTGAAAAAATGATTAATCCTGTAGCGTATGCTTTGGCGTTCATATCATAATTGGGAACATCTTTTACAAAAAAAGCTCGAACACTATGATTTTCAGGATAAGGATCCAAATCTATCGACATGGAAATCCCGGTATTTCCATATTGCAATAAACCGGAAATATCATCAGTAATCAAAAAATCAGAATCGAACCAGAAAACTTTTTTATATTCATTTAGATAGTCCGGAAATTCAAAACGGGCATAAGTCATATTGGAATAGTATTGCAACCTATCTCTGTCTTTTAAATTCTTTATTTGAAAATCATATATTTTGAATTTTACGGGAAATATTTTTTGTATTGTTTCTTTATCTTGTTCCGTTGCTGTTTCATCCGTATAAATGATAATGTCATCAAACATATTCGGAGAATGTTTTTTCAATCCGATTAATACATTGCCGACTGAAAATAAATAATCTCCTGTTGCTGCCATAATTAACAATGC
>JAUNPO010000086.1 GCA_030536665.1 Pseudomonadota bacterium | reverse complement strand
AACCGATTGTGAAAAAAGATGACTTACAAGGCGATTTATTTAACTTTTAGCATTATGCTGCTGAGCACATCGGCTCAGGCAATAGAGGCTTGCGGCCAAAGGGCGCAGGGTTCCGTCATCCTTCTTCATGAAGATGACGTTCACGAAGTACGGTTCAATGACAAAAAAATCCCTGTAAGCGCAGACGGTTATTTCATGCTGGCTTTCGACCGCGATGACAAATTGAACCACTCCCTTCAAATTCTCCATAACGACGAAGAAGAAAACTATCCGACGGAACGTTACACTTTCAGCATCTCTCCGACCCAATGGGATATCCAGAAGATTAACGGCGTACCGGATAGAAAAGTAACCCCGAAAAAAGAAGACCAAAACGAAATCTTGAGAGAAAACCAAAGCCTGAGAAAGGCTCTGGAAGAGAACAACGCGCAAACGCCGTTCTGGAAATCCGGCTTTCAAATGCCGCTGGAAAAATATCGTGTCAGTGGACAATTCGGCGGTCAGCGAATTATCAATACAATCAAAAAAAATCCGCACCGCGGCATGGATTTGGCCGCGCCGGAAGGAACACCCGTCACGGCTCCGGCTGACGGAATTGTTGTCATGACCGGAAAAAACTTTTTTTACAGCGGCAATATGGTTGTCATTGACCACGGACAAGGCCTGCACACGATTTATGCGCATTTGCAAAATATTGACGTCAAAAAAGGACAAACGGTAAAACAAGGCGAAAAAATTGCCACCGTCGGCAAGACCGGACGCGTTACCGGGCCGCACCTGCATTGGGGCGCCTCCCTGCACGGAACCAGATTCAACCCGCAAAGACTGCTGGACATCAGCAAAAAAGATATGTGTTCAAATTTGTAGTTGATGAAACATAAAGGAAAAACCAATGGAAAAAAACCCAAAAAATCACTGGACCGGCATCAACTGTTTGATCATTGATGATGATAAATTCTCAAGAGCCTTTATCAAAACGGCCTTATATCAAATCGGCATCAAAAATGTCAAAGAGGCGGCTTCAACGGATGAAGCCATGGAAATTCTGGAAGCCGTTTCCGTTGACCTGATTTTTCTCGACCAGATAATGCCGGAAAAAACCGGAATCGAATTCGCCGTTGAGCTGAAACAATCAACCAAACCCGGCCTGAAAAATATCCCGATTATAATGATAACCGTTGACACCAAAGAAAAAACCGTTTTAGATGCCAAAAGTCTGGGAATTGTGGAATATCTGGTCAAGCCGATTTCCCCAAACTCCTTGAAAAGCCGCATCTGCGATGCATTGGAATCAAAAAAAATAACCGAGTAATATCATGGACATCAATATTCATATTTTATTACTGTCAATTCTGCAGGGATTAACAGAATTTTTGCCGGTAAGTTCATCCGGGCATCTTATCTTGTTTTCAAAATTTACAACTTTTCCCGATCAGGGGCTGACGCTTGACATTGCCGTCCACGTCGGTTCCATTATCGCCGTTTCCATCTACTTTGCCAAAACCATTTGGGAAATCATCAAAGGCCTGTGCAAAACCTGGTTTATTCCCAATTTCAAAAATGACGGAAACAAATTATTCTGGCTGATTATCATTGCGACGATTCCCGCTGTCATTGTCGGGCTTTTGCTCAAAGAACACGGCATGGAATGGCTGCGCAACACCAGAATCATCGGCTGGACCATTCTCTGTTTCGGCATCCTGCTTTTCATCGCCGACAAAATCGGCATGACGATTCGCAAAGTAGAGCACCTCGGCATTATTGACGCTGTTTTAATCGGGCTGGCACAATGTCTGGCGCTCATCCCCGGAACCAGCCGTTCCGGCATAACCATCACCATGGGACGCTTTTTAGGTTTGGAACGTCGAGAAGCGGCCAAATTCTCCATGCTTCTTTCAGTCCCGACGATTTTCGGTGCCGGTGTCTTGGTCGCTTATGAATTATACCAAAGCGGCAACATCGCCGAAATCGCCAATGCTGTAGACGGCGTTCTCTATTCCTTTGTCGCTTCTTTGCTGGCTATTTATATCATGATGTGGTGGCTGAAGAAATCCACCTTTCTGCCCTTCGTCATTTACCGCATCCTTCTGGGCGGATATCTGCTGCTGGAAAGCTACGGATATTTAAATAACACAATACAATAAAAAAACGCTTGCATTTTATTTTTATTTATTATAAAAGAATAAGCGTTGCTCTGGTGGCGGAACTGGTAGACGCGTAAGTTTCAGGTACTTATGGGAGCTTTCCCGTGGAGGTTCAAGTCCTCTCCAGAGCACCAATAAAAAATCCCCTTCCCGGGGATTTTTTTTATGCCTCAATTCAAATATACACCAATAACGGAAACAACGCCCAAACACAACGCAACAGTCTTGCGTAGGGAAAAACTGTCCGTCTTGAACAAGACAGAAAGAATAAACAGCAAAAAGATGCGCATTTGCTCAATCACAACGACAACCGTCGGAGCATCATTAATAAAACTGAATGTTTCAAAAACATAATAGACGGCTTCCAAAATTCCGATAAGCAGACATAAAAAATAAAAATTCTGTCGCAAACCTCTTGCCTTTTCCCGCATCGCAGCATTCCGCCCGGAACGAGCCTTTATAAACTGCCGGCCGAAATAAGGAACGGCAACCAGATAATAGCCAAGGTTTATGGCTGTTTCATTAGCCCCGGCTCCATCAGAAAGCTTTACCAGATAAGGCGCCGACACATAAAATAATACCGAAGCAAAAACCCAGACAAAACCGACCGGCTTTAATTGTTTAAAACACTGCCGCCCGTCGGTCAAACAATCTCCGGCAAATAAAAAAACCGAAAAAACAAATAACAAAAACATCGCGGCAAAATAAAACGTCACCTGAATATACCCCAATGCCGCATCAATCATAAACGTCAGAAACAAACCGCTCGATTCGATTAACCCAACCAAGGCCACCGGAATAAATGCCAAAGAACGCACAAAGCAGATATACCCGGCCAAGACCAAAACCGCATGAATAATCACAAACGGCAACGAAGCCGCAGAAAAAAAAATCTGTGTTGCCAACCCCCAACACAACTGCAACACAAAAGCCGTAAACGACGTCCAAAACAAAACCCGGCAATAATCATACCTGCTGACGGCATAATCTAAAACAGCATCGCAAAACGAGTTTGAAACCGTTGCAATAACGGCGGTATACCTGTAATTCATAAACAGCCTTTCTTTTCAGTCACCGCTATTTTACTGCGGAAACGTTAGAATATGTTTAACTGAATAAAATACCGGATAATCAAAGAAGCATTAGACATTTTATAAAAATGCAATATACTCCAGCTTATGACTGAAAAAGACTTATCAACATCGCTCCTTGAATGGTATGACAAACATGGCCGGACATTGCCCTGGCGGGTAAAAGGCGGCGCGCATCCGGATCCTTATGTCATTCTGGTTTCTGAATTTATGCTCCAGCAAACCACCGTCAAAACCGTTATTCCTTACTTTCACCGCTTTATGCAGCGTTTTCCGACCGTACAGGAACTCGCCGCGGCACCGTTGGAAGAAGTTTATCTTTATTGGCAGGGGCTGGGTTACTATACCCGGGCTAAGTCATTACATTGTTCGGCGCAAATGATTTCCCGGCGGGGAAGCTTCCCCGATACGCGGGACGAAGTAATGAAACTTAAAGGCATCGGCAACTATACCGTCGCCAGTTTTCTGTCCTTGGCATTCAACCTGCCGGAAACCGTCATCGACGGCAATGTCATCCGTATCATCTGCCGCCTCTATCACCTCACCGAACCGGTTGATAAAATCATGCCGCAGATTCGCCAAATGGCTGAAAACCTCACCAGCCGCACCGCTCCCGCTGATTACGCCTCAGCAATTATGGACTTGGGCGCCGTCGTCTGTACCCCCCGAAAACCGCAATGCCTGCTTTGCCCCTGGCAGAATTTCTGCCGCTCAAAAAACTGCCCCGAACTTGAAGAAATCCCCGCGCGCTCCAAACCGGAAAAGAAAGAAAAACGGGGCAGCGTCTGCCTCATATACAACAGCAAAGGCGAAATTTTTATCCGTAAAAGAACCGAAAAAGGGCTGCTTTCCGGCCTCTATGAATTTCCTTGGAGCGATGACGGTCAAATTTTCGCATCCCTCAACCCTCAAGACAGCGGAAAAACCGTCACCCATGTATTCACCCATTTTAAACTGCTGTTGCGCATCTATACCTTAACCGCGGAAACACCGCCGCTTGACGGACAATTCGTCCGGCCGCAGGATTTGAAAAACTATCCCTTCTCAACCTTGATGAAAAAGGTATACGCCCAAAACTGAATGATCAAGGCATCCAGTCAACAATTCCCGGCAACGGATTTCTCTTTAGCCACGCTTCAAAAGCGGCATAATCTCTGACACCGTCACGCAGCACGGCCATATAATAAGCGATTCCCATAATTTTTTCATTATCCGGCGTCGCAAACTTCAATTCCAGAATAACCTGCCGCTGAACCGGTGTCATCAATGCCATAATCCGCTCTGCCTGTTTCTCAAAATAACCGTCATAACGAGAGCCTGCGGCAATATGCATCATGTCAATCTGCCACAACTTTCGTTCCTCGTCTTCATACCAGGCATGCCACTCCAGACAACAGTCTTCTTCCTGCAGCAAATTTTGATATGTCACCCGGCGAATACGCGGATTCTCAGCCAATTTCCGAACTGCGTCGAAACTTCGACTGATTTCCGGCTTAGGTGTATAAATATGAAAATCAATGTCCCGATGCTTCGCCAACACCCCCATTTTCAGAGAACCGATAAGATGAACCTCCGCACCTATCTCCTGCCAACACTCAATAACTTTACTATCACGAATAATCTGCCATGCACGCCGTTGATTTTCTTCAGCCTGTACCAAAACATCAGTCACCGACTTTCTCCTTATGCCGTAATTTCTTTGCGATATTTATAACAATAAGCAAACCCGGCCGCGTCTGCCAACAGCCAGCCGATTGGCACCGACCACCAAATCCCCGTCAGACCGATAGACGGGATTGAAGCCAGCCAATAAGCCAAAACAACGCGGACGCCCAAAGAAATAACCGTCAAAACAACCGATATTTCCGGCTTGCCCAAACCGCGATACAAACCATAAAGCAAAAACAGACAGCCGATTCCCACATAACAGGCACCCTCAATACGCAGATATTCCACCCCGATGGCAATCAGCTCCGCATCCTCAGGCTTAACAAAAATCAACATAAGTTCCCGCGCAAAAACAAAAACTGCAACAGAAATCACCACACAAAAAACAAAAGAGCTTACCACCGCCGATTTTATGCCGGCCGCGATTCTGTCCTTCTTCCCGGCACCGTAATTCTGTGCAATAAAGGTTGAAAAAGCATTGCCGAAATCCTGCACCGGCATATAGGCAAAAGCGTCAATCTTCACCGCCGCGGCAAAAGCGGCCATCACCACCACGCCAAAACTGTTAATCAGCCCCTGCACCGCCAAAATGCCCAAATTCATAATCGACTGTTGCACGCAGGTCAAAAGGGAATATTCAATAATCATCTTAAAAATGCTGCTTTTAAAATAACGATGCCGCTTCTCCAACCGTAACAGCGGCAGACAACGCCAACAATACCACGCCAGCCCCAGAGAAGAAAACATCTGCGCCGCAACCGTCGCCCAGGCGGCGCCTTCAACCCCCAAACCAAAACCGAGAATAAACCAAAAATCCAGTGCAATATTAATAACCGCCGCCCCGCCCAAAAACCACAAAGGCACGGCTGAATTTCCCAAAGCCCGGAGCAGCGCCGCCAGATAATTATAGATAAAAGTAAAAGACATTCCCCAGAAAATAATCTGCAAATACCTTCGCGTCGGGACATATATGCTCTCCGGAATCTTCAACAATACCAGAATATCATCAATAAAATACAAGACAGAAACGTTTATAGCCAGCGAAACCGCCGCGATAAAAACAAAGGAAACATAAACGGAAGACTTCAGCGAATTATAATTTTCCGCACCAAACAGAATGGAAAAAACAATTCCGCTCCCCATGCACAAACCCAAAATAACCGAAGTCAGAAACACCATCAGCGTAAAAGAAGATCCGACGGCAGCCAAAGTATCCGCGCCGACATATTGGCCGACAATAATCGTATCGGCCACATTATACAGCTGTTGCAGCAGATTTCCGAGAATCAGCGGCGCTGAAAACAACAGCATGGACTTGGTAACATTCCCGTTAATTAAGTTTATTTGCATATACCCCTGCCTGTCCTTTAGTTTTAGACAACTTAGACGCCCGCGGCACCAATGTCAACCACAGCCTCCCCAAAAAAATTATACATACTGTTTTATAACAAATAATCAATAAGTTACCGCAGATTGGACTTGGAATATATAAAATTATATATTATACTGTAAGTGTTATACTAAATGAGAGGAGGCGATATGCTAGACCCTAAACCGACCATGGAGAACCTTAAAGTTCAACATGCTTATCTGGAAGCTGCCATTCATGAAGAAGAGCAGCATGTCTGGAAAAACCTGATTAAAATCGAAGAGCTGAAAAAACAAAAGCTCCAAAAGAAAGATACTTTACTGCGTATGGCTCTGCAAAATGAAAAATAACACCGGAGTAATCTTTCTCCCGTAAGCCTCACCAAATTTGATGAGGCTTTCCTGTTGCACAAATACAAAAATTACAGTATGATAAAAAAGTGTGTAGGTGTATAGAATTAAGGAAAAAAACATGAACAGGCAATACATATTACTTATTCTGCTTCCTGCCATGTTAATCGCGTCCACTGCTGTTGCCGGCGTTCGCTTTCTGGTTCAGGATGCCGAAACGCAATACAACGATGTTTTCAGCGACACGCATGCCGGTCCCAAAACCGATTCCCAACCGTTCCTCAGTAAATGTGAAGAAGAAGGCTACCGTTACACCGCCTGTTCAAACGGAATGGTCTTGCGCGGCCGCTGCCCGTATAATTCCATGTATTATGCTGACTGCTGCCCGGAGGATTATAAATATACGGCAGCCCAATGCCGAGCCATGGGCAAAGAAACCAGCGCTTATTCCTGCGCCGGCCTCTATGCCTGTTATTGATACCCGACTATCCATCTGCTTGTCATGCCGAACTCGTTTGCCCCGGGCAAGCTCGTTCGCACCCAAAGGCTCTGCCGGTGCTGATACTTGCCAATCGTCAATTACTGCAAATGTCATCCTGAAAGCCGCGCCGGAACGTAGTTCTCGCTGTGGCATGTTCAGAATCTCAACCAGCATCTAAATCAAGCGTAACACTGTGCAATTATCGGACTAACGGGGGCGCTGAAATCCAAGCACTTTCAAAAAAATTAATGTTTAAAAAAACATTATCCTTTTAAAACCAAATATATTCCAAACATAATAAAAACAAAGCATATAAGTTTTTTTATTACCTCTGCTGGTTTTAAATTTTCTTTAAATTTGTTTCCCAATATTTTGTAAAGAACGAAGCCAAAAAATAATGTAAATATACTTTGTGATGAATTTATCGATTTTATTGTCAAAACAGGTAATTGTGATAATGCGATAATCATGGCCAATGTCCCACCTTGGCTCAGTATTTCATTAGAAATGAATAAATTAAACTTTTTCTTGAATTTAGGGAAAGTATTTTTTATATCTTTACGAAGATTTTTTATAAACAAAAATGAGAGCGATATCACTGTTGTAAGTAAAGTCATCCAAAATACAAGAGTTATGAAGTCCACTCTTTCAAGGGAATATTTTTCTAAAACAGATGCTAACGACAATACAAGCGATACAATCAACATAAGAAAAAAAGCTATATTTAACTTTAGTTTTTTTCGATCAAAATTCAATAAAAAACTTGATAATAGGATAATTCCAAATCCTATATATTGGGATAAATGCAATTTCTCTCCCACAATAAAGTATGCAAGTATAGGTACAGATATTTTTCCTAATGAAAAAAGCGCAACAGTTATGGATGTGTCAACCTTTCTTAGGGCGATATAGTATGGGATTTGGTAAAATACATCTATCAGCGCTATTGCAAAAATAACCGCAAATACAGATAAAGAGGGAAAGGCTGGAGTTCCGAAGACAAAGAGAAAAGGAATAACAATAATGTTTGTTACTGTTGCATAAAAAATAAGTGAACTTGGCTTTTTAAAAATATTGTTAGAAAAATGTGCATCAAGTATACAAGACAGTGCATGAAGTGTCG
>JAUNPO010000085.1 GCA_030536665.1 Pseudomonadota bacterium | reverse complement strand
CGAAACTCAAAAATAATGGAAAATAATGCTTTTTTCTGGGTTGATGACAAGCGGGAGGGTGTTTGTTTAAAATTTGGAAAAATTTCTGTTGCGTTTTGTCTAAAAATATGTTATAACTAGGCAAAATTTAGAGCGGAGGCTAAAATAATGGCTGAAAATAATAAACAAAAATTTGACACAGGAACGAAAATCCTTTTTATCGGCGGGGTTAACGAAGACCGTATCGGCGGCAACAGCATGGTTGTCGAACACACCAACGAGCGCAACGAAACTTCCAGAATCATTATGGATCTCGGCGCGATGTTCGCCCCTTACGAATCGGGGTTTGAAGCCGCTTATCCCAATCTCGACAAGTTCCTCGACCGCATTGACCCGGTTACCGGCAAGGAAAGCAAAGCCGAAAAGCCGGTTGACGCCATGTTTATTACCCACGCGCATGAAGACCATATCGGCGGTTTGGTCAATTATGTTCGCATGGGCTATCAGCTTCCGGTCATCAAGACATCGCGTTTTACCAAAAATCTTATCAATATCGTGTTTAATCAGGAAGGCATTAAGGCGCCGCAGATGGTGACGGTCAAACCCGGCGACAACATTCTTGTCGGCGAAGACATGGTGGTCGAGCCCTTCGGCAGCAGCCATTCCGTTATTGAACCGCTCGGGTTTCACACGCTCACCTTTTTAGACGGCAAGGCGCACGCCGGTATTGTCAACTACGGCGACCTTCTTACCGCCGAGGACGTTCCGGTCGGCAAATATGCTTACAGCCGCGAAGTGATGAATGATTTGCTGAGCCGCAAACGCACCACCACGTTTTTGATTGACTCCACCTCCATTACGCCGCAGAAAAAGCGCCGCCTGAGTTTTGAGGAGCTGGTTGACAACAGCGTTGACGCCATTCGCCGCAATTCTGACCGCAACATTGTTGTTTCTCCGGTTATCTCCCGCAGTTTTCAGAACATTGCCGTTGACATTGAAAACGCCCGCCGCCTCAACACCAAAATCTGCCTTGAGGGCGCCTGGCTGAAGCTGGTTTACAAAGCCATGCAGTTCAGCGGTTACAAGGATTTTGACGATGTGATTTACAAAGGGCCGCTGAAAAATTATCTGGACGACAAGAAAATCAGCAAAAAATATATCGTCTGCACCGGCGCTTTTGCTCAGGGCCTGAAAGAATATCAGGAAAACCGCGGCGGCGACGTTTACAACATTCCCATGGCGGCGGCCACCAAATTTGCGCTCGGCCTGCACCGCGATTTCGGCATTACGCCCGGCACGCTGATTTTGGCCAGACAGCGCATTATTGATGAAATTGACGGCGAAACCGGCCCGGCCATGTTGCAGATGATGGCGGCCAAGGGCGCCAAGGTTGTTATGAGCCCGGGCAGCCGGAAAGTGGCGAATTTTGAAGAAGTCGTCATGCAGAATTCCGGGCATCTCAACACCGAGGAATTTGCCAAACTGGTTAAGGAAAATCAGAAGTTTGCGCCGGATGCGGTTTATATTCCCATTCACGGCAACCCCGAGCAGTGCGCTTTTACCGCGCGGGTTGCCCGTCAGAACGGCGCCAAGACGGTACAGGCGCTGAATATGGATGAAATCAAGGTGGCTCAGGGCGTTGCCGAAAATGCCGCCGCCGGGGCGAAAGAGCCTTTCAGCTGGATTGCCGTCAAAAAGATTTTTGCCAATCCGCTGCAGCCGGACGCTTCCGTTCCGCCGGAGGGAAAAATGGAGTTCTGGCGGGTTGACCAGAATTATGTGCCGCTGGAAGACAAGCCTTTTTATGACACCAGTTTGGTTCGCAGCGTTAAACCCGGGGACGACAATTATTACGCCAATCATCCGGAAATCGGCAAGATGGCGGAAATGCTGAGCGATTCATACGAGCCGGCGTTTAAGGAGACCAACAAGGAGCGCAAGGCCAAGATGAGCCGCAAGGACAAGAAGAAGTTCAATGCCGAGGAAAAACGTCTGCGCGAAGAAAAACGCAGCGGCGGCAATCGTCAGGCCGGTCGGCAGGGCGAGCGTCAGGACAGCCGCGGGGCGGAAAACATCATGCGCTTTGTTGACGGCATGGGGGCAGAACACGTTAAGCTGACCAAGAGCGGCAAACCGCGCAAAATCAATCCGCTGAAGCTGAGGAGCGAGTTGAAAAATGGTAATAATGATCGGTAGAGATGACTCACACTAGCGCACTCTTCAGAAAGAGAAATGTCATTGTCGTAGCGTCACTCTGAGAGTGCCTCCGAGGATGACGTTCTTTTGCTCTTCCGAGGATGAGATGTTTTTGCCGCCTGCCGGCCGGATTATTAAAGCGGGGCGGAAACGCCGAGTTCAATAACAAAATTAAGATTGAGATAAGTGGCGTACAACAGCCAAATCAGATAAGGATAAAGCAGGCCGCCGCTCAGCCGCCCGGCATCGGTATAAATGCGAATCATGCGGAAAGCGGTCAGCACCATAACGACGATAACCACAAAACCCCACAGCAGTTCGCCCTTGGTGAAAAACGTATAGCACCACAGGCATTGCAGCACCATTTGCAACAGAAATTCGTTGTTGTATTTGTGGACTTCTTCCATAGGCGAATCATAAATGGCAAAGAACAATGCCGCGCCAATCAACAGATACATAATTGTCCACACAATCGGAAAAACTTCGTTCACCGGTGTTATGGACGGTTTGTAGCTGAACTCGTACCAGTTCATCATTCCGGTTTCGACGAAAATGCGCGAGATGTGCGCCGTCAGAAACAAAACGGCAAAAATATAAATGAGTTTGATATATTTATCCACGCGAATCATGTCCTTTCTCCTCGTTATGGTACACACTCCCGTATCTTATCAGAAAAAAAGTTAAAAAACTATTTCCTTCGTTCCGGAGGTCTGTTTGTAGCAAAAATGCCGCGGGCGGGTGATTCCGGCGCCGTGCGGAAAGAGGCTCAGGGGAGGGCGGCGGACAGAATAAGCAGCGTTCCGGCGAGGAGGCCGAAGCTCATGCCGCAGAAAAATTCATCCCAGAAGAAGCGCCGCCGGGATGAGCTTTTGACCGCGCAGTCAAGTTCTTCAAGTGTCAGGCTGCGGAGGCTCATCGGTTTATTTCCCGTAAAATCGAGCGGATAAATTCCGTGACGTCGCCGCGCAGGGCGTCATCATGCACAAATTCGTCAAACCAGCCGTTTTGGTCGTTCAAAAGGTCGCAGCGCGCCTGTTCCAGACGTTCTGCTTCGCTTAGGCTGCACGGATATGCCCTTTGCCGGCCGGCGTCGTCTTTTTCATCATAAAATACTTCTGCCGGGGGCATGAAATGGGCAATATAACAGTTGTCGGCGTTGCGGTTCTCCTGCCAGGCTTTTTTCAGAGCATGAAACGGCGGCAGCGTTTCCAGTTGTTGAATGAGTGTGTCCGGCTTCATGGCCTTATCCTTTTTTTGTATTGTGGCTGTTGATATTTATGCTTATACCAAAATGGTATTTTAGAGTCAAGTAGAAATTATACCAAAATGGTATTTTTTTGAGATTTGAGGCGTGGTGCGGCGGGGAGCCCCCCGCTGGGTGGGAGCGGCGAGAAGCTGGTTGCAGGTTGATTGTGCGGAAGGAAGCGCATTGGAAGCTGCCACAGCTCCCCGCAAAATTTTAGTTGCAAATTTGCAAACATCATTTATAATACGGCGCAGATAACGGCGTGTCGTATTGCCGTTATTTAGCGCCTGAGTGGCGCGGGGTCTTCAAAAACCTCGTCTCATGCGGTGTGGATATACACCGTCAGAATTGCTGTATCGGTCTATACAGCCGTTCTATATCCCCGACTCTGGTCGGGGAGTTTTTAGCGTATACAATAAGTTCCTTCGGGTCCGAAAGGCTAAAAGGGTCACTCATGAGATGATTTTTGAACTCTCCGGCCACCTAAACTTTCGTTAGGTGGTTTTTTTTGTGGTTGTGTTAAAGGAGTTATTTTTATGAAAAAAAACAGACAGGCGCCCCGCCGCGGAAGGCTGCCCGACGGCGCGCCCAATCCGGTTGACGTTCATGTCGGCAGCCGTATGCGCTTGCGGCGGCAGCTTCTCGGTTGGCCTCAGGAAAAACTGGCGGAACTTTTGGGTGTGACTTTTCAGCAGATACAAAAATACGAGCGGGGAACAAACCGTCTTGGTGCCAGCCGTTTGTGGGATGCCGCCAATATTTTAGAAGTACCGGTCGGATTTTTCTTTGACGATATGGATAGGGAAACGGCGGTCAGTTCACCGCGACGTCTGGCCGGGCCGGAAGAACCGCTTTCCGATAACAGCCTTTTCGGCGCAACGGACGACCCCATGGCGCGAAAAGAAACGCTTGAACTGGTGCGGGCATATTATCAAATTCCCGACCCCGGCACGGCACGCTGCGTTTTTGACCTGGTGGTAAAACTGAGCCGCAAAATTCCCGGCCGCCAAATAAAAACATAATACGGGCAAAAGAACGCTCTCTATAAAAAAACATCCTAATTCATCTCTCCCCCTTGACGGGGGAGAAGCGTGCCTTTTCAAAAAGGGCATCAGTGGGGGTGATAACACTAAACCTTACCAAGCAAAGAACCTCTCCCAAACCTCCCATCCTATTGTCATGCTGAGCTCGCCTCAGCATCTAAATCAAGCAACAAGAACATCCTCTGCCATTCTAAAGAATGTCATCCTCGGAGGAGCGCAGCGACATCCGGGGATCCAGGTTTAACAAAGATTCTTTAGTCTTACCTGGATTGTCGGATCAAGTCCGACAATGACAATTCAGATTCTTATTTTTAGTTCACACCCCACCGTCTAGCTTCGTAAGCTCGTGCCTCGCTAACTCCGCGTTGGGTGCTTGGTTTTAATGCTCGCTTCGCTCGTCATACCCACCCTAACCCTCCCTACCTCAGGGAGGGGACCGGATAGTGCCAATTTAAAGATAATTTAAAAACAAAAATCAAATTATCCCTCCCCTAAGGTAGGGGAGACTGGAGGAAAGAAAACAATCCTGTGAATTATTTTCTGACGACAGGCGAGAGTTTGTTAGCAGGTGAGCTAGTGATAACGACGCGATACCTGCGTTACAAACCGAGTGACCGAAGCGGAGTTAGCGAGGCACGAGCTTACGAAGCTAAACGGTAGGGTGTGAAAAACTCCCGGCAGCCCCCAATCTAAGCAACGCGCCTCTTGACGCACAATCAACCAACGGCAAACTTTCCGCTCAGGCCGCGTCTGCACAATCTAAGCACCGCGCCTCTTGATGCACGGAACAACCAGCAGCTAACTTTCCGCTCAGGCCGCGCCTGTGAAGCTGCCACAGCTTCCATCAGCGAACTTGCGCCCGCGGGGGCTCCCCGCAGCTTCCTTCGCGGGGGCAAATATCCCGTAAGTAAGCAGTAATTTTCTCATAAGCTTCGGGCGTCAGGTTTTGATAGGAATGATAATTAAACGCCCGCTTCAAACGATTATGCAGTTTCTGCGGACTGATGCCCAAACAGTGCGCCTGTTTCCGGACAAGCTCGCGGAAAAGGCGCGCCTGCCGTGTCGTAATGCAGGAAGCCGGCGGCTCGCCGGAACTTGAGGAAACAGCCCTCTCAATCGCGCGCAAAAATGCTTCGTCCAACCGGCGTCCCTCAACATTACTCTCCCCGCGCGAACGCAGATTTTGCAAATTTTTCTGCCCGTTTTGTATTTTAGCAACGTCTGATATGTTCGAAACTTCCGCCAAGCCCCTATTATTAATAGCTAATATACGCCCGGCGGTATTGTTGTTAGTTGAATCGCTTCCGGCAATGGAAGTATTAATACCTATCGTAATGTGTGTTGAAAAAAAATCCAGGCCATTGTCAGGGCGAGGATTATTGAAAGGATGAGGCTGCCGGTGTTGATGATGACCCGGTTATTGTTTATCTTGATATCCCGGGCGGCTATCTTTATGTTCGGGCCGCTGCGCTGCGGGGCGCCGGCGGTATGTTGCGGGTTGGTCTTATTGTCATCATTTGCAGGTGTCGCGCTGCGAAGGATTTCCAGGATTTTTTCCTTAGTCATGTCTATATCCTCAGTCGGGTGTTCTTGTATGTGGTGTGATCCGGGAGGGAGGCGGCTAGGAGGCTTTGTTCTTCATCAGAAATTTGGTAAAGCTGATGATGTTTTCCGTGCGCTCCTCGGCCGGAAGGTCGGCTGTTTCCTCATACAAAGCCTTAATCAGCAAGGCCTTGTTCTTCGGGGAAAGTTCCTTTTTGTTGTCTTTGAGCCAGGTTTCAACGGTTTCGATGATTTCCATGATATAATCCAGAGCCGGCGCCGGCATTTTCTGCTCGGCGGCGGGCTGCCACTCCAGCGGCAAAATCTCATAAGGGCGGCAGTTCAGGGCTTTGGAAAGGCGGTCCATCCATTCCAAAGTCATATCCCGCTCCCCTTTTTCCAAACGAAAAATCTGCGGCTGGCTGGTGCCGGCGCGGTTGGCGATTTCTTCTGTCGTCAGCCCCGATTTCGTCCGGAGTTCTCTGACCCTGTTTTTTATGCGTATTTTATCCATGCGCCCATTTAATACCATTCGGGTATAAAAAACAATATCCAAAACGGTATATTTCTCTTGACAGACTATATACCATTTTGGTATAAAACTTATGTTTCAGTCGCCAAGGGGTAACGGCAGGCTGAAAAACAAAAGGAGTTTACATGAGCGGTTTTATAAAAATGCACCGGCGGATTGTCGAGTGGGAATGGTACCGCGACATTCCGGTGCGCGTGCTGTTTGAACATTTGCTGCTGCGGGCAAATTACAAAGACCTGCGTTTTCGCGGCTGCGAAATCCGGCGCGGTTCGCTGGCGGCGTCCCGTCGTTCCCTGGCGGAAGAAACCGGCCTCAGCGAGCAGCAAATCCGTACCGCTCTCGAAAAACTGCGGCGCACCGGCGAGATTGAAACCGCCGCCAAGGGCAATTTCACGCTTATCAAAGTCATGAATTATAACCGTTATCAGGCAACCGGGGAGGATGCGGACGACGACTCGTTTGCTCCGGGAGAGTCGGACAACGCGTCTTTTTCACCGCAAACCCTTTTAAAACCAACGTCCAACCGGAAAGCCACCGCGCCCCAGCCACAAGAGGAAGAAGGAAAGAAGATAATAAATCCCCCTGATATATCTGTCATAAAGACAGATATATCTTCCCCCGCCGGAGAAACAAAAGGGCGATATTTTTCCAAAGGCAGGAAAAAGGGAAGCGGAAAGAGCGGCAAGAGCCGCGGCCAACGTTTTGTACCGCCGCAGCCGGAAGAAGTCGCCCGCTATTGTCAGGAAAGAGGTAATAAGGTCGACGCCGCCAAATGGTTTGACTATTACACCGCCAACGGCTGGCGGACAGGGCGCGTGCCGATGAAAGACTGGCGGGCTTCCATACGCTTCTGGGAGCGGAATCAGCCGCCGGGCATATCTGCCGGCGAAGACAGTGCCGACCCGCTTGCAGCGGCCGCGGAGGTTCGCCGCCGGGCAAATGATATCGGCCGCAAATACGGGACGGAAGCGCGCAAGCGTTTTCTCAAGGGATTAATCAATAATTATGGTGTAGATTAGAAAAAGGATTTGGAGCTGTGACAGAAATCGAGGAGTTGAAACAAAAATTGGAATTTGCCGCCGACATCATGAAGCGTCTGCCGAGCGTAAGAGCCAACGGTTACGGCTCGGGCTGGCCGGAAATGCTTTACACGCTGGCGGAAATTATTGAACAGGAACCGGAGCCGTCGCGCCTGCAAGCCAACAGTCAGGAAGTTTCGGAAATGGAGCGGATTTTGGACTGGCTCAAGCCGCTTGACGCTTTTGAAACCAAACTGGTGTGGAAACGCGCCTGCCGAGTGCCGTGGAAAGTGCTGTCTTATGATTTTCGCGCCGACCGCACAACCCTGTGGCGCAAATATGACCGCGCTCTGGCAAAAATCCTGACCACGCGCCAAGCTGCCTGAAGCTGGGGAACACCCGCGGGGAAGCTGAGGCAGCTTCACCCCATCGGTTTGCCGCTGGTTGTTCCGTGCATAAGGAGGCACTGCGTGCGCATAGGGGCTGCCGATAGTTTTTCATACCCCCTCTCACTCCCCCTACTCAGGGGGAGGACTAGATTGTACCGGTTTAAAGATAATTAAAAAATAAAAAGGCAAATTATTCTCCCCCTGAGTAGGGGGAGTGAGAGGGGGTATGAATCGAAAATGAGAATCTGAATTGTCATTGTCGGACTTGATCCGACAATCTAGGTCAAATAAAGATTCTTTATTTTTACCTGGATCCCCGGATGTCGCTTCGCTCCTCCGGGGATGACGTTCTTTTGCTTGGTTGGGGTACGTCTTTGTTGATGGTTTTAGATGCTGAAACAAGTTCAGCATGACAATCGGATGAATAGTTGGCGATTG
>JAUNPO010000084.1 GCA_030536665.1 Pseudomonadota bacterium | reverse complement strand
CGGGTTGGCAAACAAATGAACTGTTGGCAGGGAAGTTGCGATAATCGTGCCGTTTCGGTCGATAATGTCGGCTCTTTTAATCGGGCTGGCAGGGAGGGCATAAAAACTGTCGGCATCGGCGACGGTAACTGCCGGACGGTCAAAACTGATACAAATGTTAAACAGGCGGACGGCTAAAACGCCAAAAACAAGCATAAACATGAGAATGGCAAATGTTACTCTGTTTTTGCATGTGGAAAGGGGATCTTTCTCACATGTATAATTCATAAAAGAGAAACTTTTGCCGATTTTTATTTCTTCACCCGGAAGATAAAAACTTTCTTCTTTTCTGGAAAAATATTTCCCCAACATATTCCGCTTCTGCCCTGCATATTAATGCTGAGCGCGGACCATCTTCTTTAGTCTGTTCTGCTCAGCCTGAGTGTTGATATTCTTCTGGGCGATTAATCTTCTGTTAGATTCGTCCGCCTCATAGTCAAATGGTAACGCAGAATAGTTAATAATTTGTTCAGCTTGAACCGGATTTAAAGAAATATGTTTTGAGGCCAGTTTTCTCAGGCGGGACGGGGAGTTGAGGTGGCTCCACTCTGCGTTGAGGACATGAATTGTCTTCACGTCATCCTGGATATTTCTGTTGATTTGCGCTAATTCTTTTTCCAGGGTTTGTACTTTGTTTTTCATAACAAACATACCGCACCCGACCAGGCAGGTTAAGGTAATCCATAAACTCAAAGTAGCTGTTTTCGTGCTGTTCATCGACTTTATCCTTTCTGGTTAACGCTTCACCGCCACACGGAGCTTTGCTGACCGTGAACGGGGATTGCGGATGATTTCTTCTTCTGTTGGTGCAATGGCTTTGGAACACTCCGCCAGCAGAGCGTCGCTGTTTTGGGGAAGTTCCGGCATATATCTGGAAACGGCACGCTTTTTTCCCGAATTTTCGTTGAAAAAGGTTTTGACAATCCGGTCTTCCAGAGAATGAAATGTAACAACAATCAGACGTCCGCCGCTTTTGAGTTTTTCCGCTGCGCCGGACAAACCGCTTTCCAGCTCGCCGAGCTCGTTGTTCACGGCAATGCGCAGTGCCTGAAATGTCCGTGTTGCCGGATCAATGCTGTTTGGCGTTTTGTGGATAACAGTATAAATAATTTCGGCCAGTTCCTTGGTCGTTTCAATCGGTTTACTTTTTCGGTATTCGGCAATTCTGGCGGCAATTTGCCGGGATTTTCTTTCTTCGCCGTATTTGTAAATCAGGTTGGCCAGTTCTCTTTCCGACAGAGTGTTGATCAAATCGGCGGCCGTTTCCCCTGAGCAAGACATCCGCATATCCAGAGGTGCTTCTTTGGAAAAAGAGAAACCGCGTTCGCTTTGGTCAAGCTGCATGGAAGAAACGCCGATATCAAAAACGGCACCGTCGACGACTTCCGGAATAAGGTCGGCAAAATCGCCGAACTGTCCGGCTCTGAACTCAAATCTGCTGCCGTAAAGGGTTTTCAGTTCGTCAGCTCTGGCTTTGACGTTAGGATCTCTGTCGATGGCAATCACACGGCAGCTGGCGGCTTTCAAAATAGCTTCGCTGTACCCGCCGTTGCCGAAAGTGGCGTCTACATATAAACCACCGTCCCGGGGAGCCAGATTCTCCAGTACTTCTTTTAACATGACCGGAATATGTTTTTGCTTAACATCAGTCATTGTCCGGCCTCCGCAGTCTTATTCAATGTCGGCCGCTTTTTCATAACTTCCGCACGAATGCGGGCTTCTTCTTTTTCCCAGTTCTCGGGATTCCAAATTTGAAATTTACGGCCTTTGCCGACAAAAACGGCAGTATCGGTAATGCCGGCGTGCTTCATCAGCTTTTCCGACAGATTGATTCTGCCTGTGGAATCAAAGGGAAAACGCTTGGCGTCGCCAAAGATAAGATTGGTCAAATCGTCTTGTTCCTGAGAGAAAAAATCCATGGAGCTTTCCATGTCAGCGGCCAGCTTGTCAAGCAGGTCTTCCGTGCAACCTTCAATGCAGGGAGCCGTCAAACTGCGGTAACAAACGATTTCGGTAGATAATTCTTTAAGAATTGCGCGGTAATCTGAAGGAAGGGAAACGCGTCCTTTAGCGTCTACCTTGTTGATGATGGTGTCGATAAAGAGAAAATTTTTTCTCAAATCCATACTTCCTTCATAAATCATTAACCTTATGTCTATGGTATAACATGGGATTTTATGGGAATCAATGGGAAATTTTAGGATTTTATTAACTGTTCAAGGTTTGTTCTGTACTCGTGTTCGGCGATTCTCTCAAAGCCTGCGCTGACTCTTGCTTGGCGAAAAATAAAAAACTGAGGATAAAAATGTAGTTTTTTTAACAGCTTTTTAAAAACTTCATGATACCAGTCCCTCTCAGCCACGACTCGGGAAATTTTGAAGTAAATTTTATTTCTTTCTAGATAAATCTATTATCCTAAAAATGTCATCACGAACTTGTTTATCTCAGCATCTAAAACTCTCAACAAAAACGTACCCCCCCTCCCAAAGAACGTCATCCCCGGATGCCGCGTACGTCAACTCTGAGAGTGCCTCCGAACATGACAAATAGATTATTGTTTTTGATTCACATCCCAAAACACCGCCTCATCAAAAAACGCAAAAACCCCTTGCTAAAACTCCCCCCCTATGTTACTCTTATCTTAAGCGGCAGAGTTTGCCGCGAGGGCGTGACAACCCTTTTGTATCTTAGTCGTCAAGCATAATTGCGACTTTAAATAAGTATATGCTGATATCTGACTACAGTGCTAGAGCGGATGTCAGCGTTATAAGGCTTTGCACGAAAGCGCTGAGCCGTTTTAAGATACTACGGTTGTCAACATCCGCCCGCCTTTCTCTTGGAAGCGGGTTTTGTTTTAACTTTAAAACAAAGGGTGTTCGACATGAATATTAACTCTAAATTTTTACTTTTAGGGACGAGCCTGTCCTTAATTCCTAATCTTTTATATGCGCAATGCTCACCGGCTCAAAGTTGTGCCGAACTTGGTTATAAAGAAACTTCCAACAAAGGCGGCTGTCTGAAATGCCCGTTTGGCAATGGGTGGTATTGCCCAGAACCAAAAGAAGAAAAAGCTGTTCTCGGACAATGCACTGGCTATGCCAAAAACTGTAAAATCGGACAGATATTAAACAATGACGGTACTTGTACAAATGATGTAACGGCAGGAAAAACGCCGATAGCTGTTGTCGTGTATATAAGTAACGAAGGGTGTGGTCAGGCGATAACAGCCAAAAGCATTGCACAAGAAATCTATTGGGGAGAGGCTGGCGTTGATATTCCAGAACTTGAAAATCATGAAGATATAAATGATTATGACAGTTGTCAAAATACGAAAAAAATTATTTATGCTGGTTGGGATTATCCGGCTGCAAGAGCTGCCAAAAATTATGTTCCGGATAATGCTGCCGCAACAAAAGACAAATGGTGTTTGCCGGCAGTTGGTGTCTTGGCATCGCTTTCTCAAAACCTGAATGCGGTTAATGCCGGAATATATAAACTGGGAGGAACGCAAATCAGAGAGTATATTGATGGAGAAGAGTTTTTGTGGTCATCTACAGAAGGAGAAGCTTGGACAGCTTGGGCTTACTGGCCGAGTGGCGGTGCTTCAGGCATTGGCTTAGTCCTGAACGGTAAAGATGGTAAAAGAGGAACCGGTAACGCTAGTGATGGTGTGTTTGCCGTTCGTCCGGTGATTGAGTTTTAGAAAAGCCATGTAAAAGGCTGTTTTCATCTTTCCGGATATTTAATCCTCCGGGAAGATGAAACCTCTTGCAAAAATAAAGCGATGCGTATAAACTCATTCAACAGGTGGCCGGATAGCTGCGCCGCGGAAAGGAAAATCTGTTGGTGAGGAAAGTCCGGGCTTCAAGGGAACAAGACACCAGATAACGTCTGGCTGGAGAAATCCAAGGGAAAGTGCCGCAGAAAATTACCGCCGAAATGTTTTTCGGTAAGGTTGAAAAGGTGAGGTAAGAGCTTACCGCGCAGGCAGCAATGTCTGTGGTCAAGGTAAACCCTGTCTGAAGCAAGACCAAGTTAGGAGAGCTTCTTTTTTTTAGAAGTTATAGGGAGAGTTCCTAATCCGCTCCAGAGGTAGGTCGCGTTGAGCTGCTTAGCGATAATCAGCCTAGATGAATAGCTATCGCTTCTGCTTTTGCTTTGGCAAAACTACTGAAGCACAGAACCCGGCTTATAGGCCGCCTGAAGTTTTTTAGAGGATATGTACAATGCAGAAAACACTGAAAAATCCCGTTGAATTAAAAGGTATCGGCCTGCATTCCGGCTGTGATGTCACGCTGACAATCCGGCCTGCGCCGGAAAACAGCGGTATTGTCTTCAAACGTGTCGATTTGCCGGGAAAGCCGGAAGTCCGGGCGCTGTACATAAATGTTAAGGATACGCAGAACTGCACCTGCATTGCGGCGGAAAACGGCGCTGTCGTTTCGACCATTGAACATATCATGGCAGCTCTTTCCGTTTGCGGCATAACCAATGCGCTGATAGAGGTCAACAACCAGGAAACGCCGATTATGGACGGCAGCGGCAAAATTTTCTACGATGCGCTGAAAAATGCTGAAATCGTGGAACAGCAAGCGCCGGAAAAAATCTTAAAGGTAATGAAGGAAGTTTCATTTGTTGACGCTAAAGGCAATAAAGTGACATTGTCGCCGGCAGATGATTTCTATATTGATTTTGAAATTGATTTCCCTTCAAAAATCGTCGGACATCAGACATTCAGCAACAAAATAACGCCGGATATTTTTGAAAATGAAATTGCCCCCTGCCGCACTTTCTGCGAGAAGTACCAGGTGGACTATCTGCAGTCAATCGGGTTGATAAAAGGCGGCAGCCTTGATAATGCCGTCGTCCTTGACGGTGAAACGATTCTCAATCCCGGCGGTTTTCGCGTTGAAAATGAATGTGTCAATCACAAAGTGCTTGACGCCGTCGGTGATTTATATACTTCGGGATACCGTGTTCAGGGGCGCTTAAACGCCGCAAAAACCGGCCACTATCACAACAACGAACTGTTGAAAATTTTGTTCTCTGATGAATCTAACTATAAATTGATATAGGTTGAAAATAATGAAAAAAACATCACTTGTTTTAGGTCTGTTTGTCGCGCTGGGATTATTGTCCGGCTGCTCGTCGACAAAAGAAACCGTTGAAAATCCGACTGCCGAACAGGTTTATAATCAGGCTTATGAATTGCTGGAGCGCACTTCATATAAAAAAGCGGCCGAAACATTTGAAAAAGTCGAAATGGAACACCCTTATTCCAAGTGGGCGACACAGGCAAAAATCATGAGTGCTTATGCTTACTACAAAGACAAGGATTATGACAGCGCCATTATCAATATTGACCGGTTCATTAAATTTCACCCCGGCAACAAAGATATCGCTTATGCCTACTATTTGAAAGCGCTGTGTTATTATGACCAGATTGCGCCGGTTGAAAAGGACCAAAGCAACAGCGAACGCGCGCTGGAAGCCTTCCGCCAGGTTGTCATCCGTTTCCCGAATACCGAATATGCCAAAGACGCCGAGTTCAAAATGGCGTTGGCCAGCGACCACCTGGCCGGGCATGAAATGGAAATCGGCCGTTATTACCTGTCGCAGGAAAACTACCTTTCTGCTTTGAACAGATTCTCCGGTGTCGTGAATAATTATCAGACCACAACCCATATTGAAGAAGCCCTGTATCGCCAGACCGAGATTTATACGATTATCGGCCTGCCGGACGAAGCACAGCTTTCGGCAAAGGTCTTGCAGCATAACTATCCCAAGAGCAAATGGTCCGCACGTGCTCAAAGGCTGATAAAGGCAAAATAGGCAAAAGATGCTCACGGCGCTGTCAATAAATAATGTTGTATTGATTGATAAACTGGACTTGGAATTCAAGTCCGGTTTAAGCGTCCTGACCGGCGAAACCGGCGCCGGAAAGTCTATCCTGCTCGATTCTCTCGGCTTGGTCTTAGGAAACCGGGCGGAAGCGTCAATGATTCGGCAGGGGGCTGATAAGCTCAGTGTTTCGGCAGTTTTTGAACTCTCTGCGGAGAATAAGGAACTGGCCGCGTTGCTTGACGAATATGAAATCGAGGCGTCGGACGAACTGCTGATTAAAAGGACGCTGAACCGTGACGGCAAAGGCAAAATCTTCATTAACGACCAGCCGGTCGGCGCCAGGCTTCTGAAAGAAATCGGCAGATATCTGGTGGAAATTCACGGACAGTTTGACAATCAGGGCTTGCTCAATCCCGCCAACCACCGGGATGTCCTTGACGCGTTCGGCAATTATAAAACGACGGCGGAAGAAGTAAAAAAATGCTGGCAAGCCTATAAACAGGCGGAAAAAGCCAGAAAAGAGGCCGAAGAAAATATCGCCCGCGCCAAAAGCGATGAAGAAGACCTTCGCCATTGGATTGGCGAGCTGGAAAAACTGGATACCTTCGCCGGGGAAGAAGAAGCCCTGTCGCAAAAACGCTTAGAGTTGATGAATGCCGAAAAATTGTTGGACAGCCTTAATTACGCTTATGCGTCCCTGAATGGGAATTTTGACATTATTGCCGCCGTTCGTCAGGCACAGGCGGCAATGGACAAGGCCAATCAGGTTGTTGACGGCAAGTATGATGATATTATCAACATGCTGGAACAAACGCTGATAAATGCCGAGGAGGCGGTAAACGAAATTGAAGCCGCCAGTCAGAACATCAGCTTGAATCAAAATGAGCTTGATAGCGTGGAAGAGCGTATTTTTGCTTTGCGCTCCGTTGCCCGCAAACATCAGGTAAATGTGGATGAACTGCCTGAAGTTCTGGAAAAATTTCATCAGCAGTTAAACGCAATAGAACTGGGCGAAGACGGTATTTACCAACTGCGCCAGGCCGAGGAACGCGCCAAACTTTCGTATGTCGAAGCCGCTAATGAACTGAGCGGCAAACGCAAAGCCGCGGCGCTGATTTTAGACAGCCGGGTCATGGCTGAACTGGCACCGCTCAAAATGGAAAAAGCCCGCTTTGTAACGCAGATTGAAAAGCTTGAAGCAGACAGTTGGTCTGAACATGGCATTGACAGTATTTCTTTCACGGTGTCAACCAATCCCAACTCGCCGCAAGGACCGCTGAACAAAATTGCCTCCGGCGGTGAACTGGCGCGTTTTATGCTGGCATTAAAAGTTAACCTGGCGCAAAGCTCAAGCGTTTCATCAATGATATTTGACGAGGTTGACGCAGGGGTCGGCGGCGCAACGGCTAAGGCTGTCGGCGAACGTCTGGCGCGTCTGGCGAAAGATGTTCAGGTTCTGGTCGTCACACACTCTCCGCAGGTCGCCGCCAGCGGTAATCATCATTATAAGGTTGAAAAAACAACCTCTGATAATATAACGACAACTTCTGTTCGCGAACTGAACGGCGAGGAACGTCAGGAAGAAATTGCCCGGATGCTTGCCGGCGAAACCATTACCGATGAAGCCCGCGCTGCCGCCAAAGTCCTCCTCACGGCCTGATATTGCTTTGTGTATTTGGATTTTTCCGGCAGATAACTCTCAAAAAACCTCTTGTTAAAAACAAAAAATACAGCTATTCTCATCCCAGATTTCAAATTGTATGTTAAAGGATTGAAAACATGACTGTAAGAACCAGATTTGCGCCGAGCCCGACCGGTTATATGCACATCGGCAACCTGCGCACGGCATTGTATGAATATCTGATTGCCAAGGCGGATGCTGACGGAACATTTATTTTGCGTATTGAAGACACGGATCAAAAACGTTATGTTGAAGGGGCGACGGATATTATTTATGCCACCTTGAAGCGTGTCGGCATGAACTGGGATGAAGGCCCCGATATCGGCGGCGCTTATGGGCCGTATGTGCAGTCTGAACGCAAACCTTTATATGCGGAATACGCTCACAAGCTGGTTGAACTGGGCGGCGCGCATTATTGCTTCTGCTCCAAGGCCGACGCGGATGAAGAAAAGGACGAAGAGCAGAACATCAAATTTGAAGACCCCTGCAAACGCCTTTCTTTGGATGAAGCCAAAAAGCGCGTTGCCGCCGGCGAACCTTATGTCATTCGCCAGACAATCAATAAAAAGGGAAAATCAAAATATCATGATGAGGTTTACGGCGACATTGAAATTGATTATGATGAACTGGATGAAGGCGTTTTGCTGAAATCAGACGGTTTCCCGACCTATAACTTTGCCAATGTCGTTGATGACCACCTGATGAACATTACCCATGTTGTCCGCGGCAATGAATATATTTCATCCACCCCGAAATATAACCTGATTTATGAATCTTTCGGCTGGACGCCGCCGTATTATGTCCATGTGCCGCCGGTTATGAAAGACGCACAGCACAAGCTGAGTAAGCGCAACGGTGATGCCTCTTTTCAGGATTTAGTCGCCAAAGGCTATCTGCCGGAAGCGATTATCAATTATATTGC
>JAUNPO010000083.1 GCA_030536665.1 Pseudomonadota bacterium | reverse complement strand
CGGTCGCCGGGGTCAGTTTGTCGGCGGTTTCGACGTAGAAGTAGACGTTGTCGGCATCGCGTGCCACTTTCGCTCCGACGATGTCGTTGCGGCCCGAATTATTTTCATAAACGTTTCCTCCGTATCCTTTGTGCCGCCGGTGCATCGTATTGCCTTTGTACGATGCGAAGTAGGGAGCCACGTCGCCCCATCCGGCGTTCGGCTCGATATCGCGGCTGCAATTCCAGTCGTACTGATCGGGGAATCCCATATAATAAGGCCTGTGGGGCGGCCAATCGGCGACCCGGCCGGCGATGTATTCGTTCCATCCGGTGACGAACACCAGTTCCGGGTCGAGCTCAAGCGCGCGGTTCCACTGCTCCTGGAAATTCCATCCGTACAGATAGCCGTCCACGCGCGGGTCGAATCCTTTCAGCATACTGAAATTCCGCCCGAAAGTTTCCGGCTCGTTGAAAGAGCAAAAACGGCCTCCGCTGGCGAAACAGGCGTTTTGGGCCACTCCGACGGGCACTTCTTCGTAACCTCCTTCCGGTAGCGGCGCATATCCGTTCTGCGGGTAGAGCTCCAGCCATCCCCAGTTATCTTTTCGCTGCGGGCCGTTCACATAGTCGGGCTGTCCGGGACGGAAGGTGAAGAAATCGGCGATTTCACGGTCTTCAGGCGTATCGCCGAGGTCTTCCGGCCGTGCCATGATGCACGGCTTTCCTTTCCAGACGAACCACAGTTCCCGGTGCCGTCCCGGTTTATAGATGTCTTCGTAGAGCATGTGCAACTGCGGGCCGCCGTATTCCGGCGAACCGAACGGCAGCATGAATGCGATCTTCGGGGCTTTGACGCCGTCTTTTAGCGCTTCGGACCATACCTCCATCAGTACGTCGTAGGATTCTTTCCAGGTCAGTGTCAGGTTCGTACAGTCGAAAAAAACGACGTCGATCCCTGCGTCGGCCAGCATCTCGGCGTGTTTACGCAACACCCACGGGTCGGTCGTTTTATAGTATCCGAAAAGGGGTTGCTCCCAGTAGTACCGGCCCGGATTATTCCAGGCCGGATCGTCGAACGAGCGGATCGCTTCCGGGTGTTCGCGGAGTATCTCGGTCGTGTTGTTGACCTGGCTGCCCGGGGGCATGTCGTAGATGTGCCACGTCCAGTAGAACATGGCGACGAACTTATCTTTTTTGCGTTCCCCGGTTTCCCCGTATTCCCGAACTTTGCGTCCGAGCGCATCGGTCGCCGCCCAGAAATCGCTGTTTACGGATTGGGCCGCCGTGTTGCCGGCAAGTGCGAGACAGATTCCCGCGCATAGCGTGACACAAAGCAGATAGGTTTTCATAATCAGTCGTTTGGACACCCGATCGGTTTGGTTTTTGTTGCAAACACAACATTTTCTGCCTGAAAACGGTCTGCGTTTGCAGGCAAAAATCGTCCTGTTACGTATATTTTGAGCTACAAATACCTCAATAAAGACAAAGTAAACAAATTTTTCAGACTTTCCCGGCGGTTTATGCGTTTTATTTGCAAATTATTTCGCATGGGATCGTTTGTGCTCTTCCTTCCATTTCTCTTTGTAGTCTTTCGGACTCACCCCGAAATATTTTTTGAATGCGGTCGAGAAATGGGACTGTGTGCCGAATCCGGTCTGGTCGGAAATTTCGGCGATGCTCAGATTTCCTTCGAGGATCAGTTTGGCCGCTTTTTTCATTTTGAAATTCCGGACGTAATCGTTCGGAGCCAGGCCGGTTAGGCTTTTCATTTTGCGGTAAAAACTGGTTCGGCTGAAACCCAATTCGACGGCGATCACGTTGATGTTGATATCCGGATTTTCGATGCTTTTGTCGATGAACGAATGCAATTTTTCCATGAAACGTTGGTCGATCTCCGGCAGGTTTCCCGGTATCCGGTCGTTGTCCCCGAAAGGTTCCTCCTGCTCGGCGTGCAGACCTTTGTCGCTGAAATAGGCTTTCAGCCGGTCCCTGTTGTTCGTTTGGCTGTGGATGACCGAAATCAGGTGGTCGGCGCGGAACGGTTTGTTAATATAGGCGTCGGCGCCGCAGTTGTATCCTTCGGTCCGCTCTTCGATCCGGTTCTTGGCCGTCAGCAGGATGAAAATGGTATGGCTGAGTTGCGGATCGTTTTTAATGGTTTTACACAGGGCGATCCCGTCCATTTCGGGCATCCGGATGTCGCTGATGATCATTTCCGGCATCTGTTCCCTGGCCATCTGGACGCCTTCCGTTCCGTTATAGGCGTGCAGTAGATCGTATTCGATGTGCAGAATTTCGTGCAGCAGCGTGTGAATCTGCGGGTCGTCCTCCACGATCAGTATCGTGCGTCCTTTGGGGGGCGAGGGCGTTTGAACGACGGGCGTGTCGAAATCCGCTCCGTCGGATTTTGTATTTTCAGGAAGGTTTCCGGGCGTCTGCTGTTCGAAAATTTCGTCGGCCGGGAACGCCTCTCTACCGATTGGGATCACGAAACTCATAATCAGACCTTCCGTTTCGGAGAAGACGGCTTTTATCGATCCTTTCTGTCGGCAGACGAGCATTTTGGTGTAGTGGAGGCCGATGCCGCTTCCCGGAGTCTCTTCCGTACTTTCCGTATTTTCCAACCGCCTGAACCGGTCGAAGATGTGTTCCAATTGCTGCGGATCGATTGTTTTGCAGGAGTTCACGACTCGAAACTCCAGACATTCGGAACCGGGGGCGTCAAATTCGGGATACCGGTCGACCGCAGTGTTCCGGTCGATTTTCCGAAAGTCGATCGAAATACGACCTTGCCGGGGAGTGTATTTTACCGCGTTCGAAACGAGGTTGGTCAGTATTTTTTCGAGCACGTCTTCGTCCGTGTAGATTTGCAGGGAGTCTTCCGTCAGGTGCAGCGAATAATCGATCTCTTTGGTATGGGCGCTGAAACGGAACGAGCCGGCCACATTCCGGATGAGCGGCACGATATCCGTTTGCATGACGTGCAACGGGATCGTTTCGTTACCCATCCGGCTGAAATCCAGCAATTGGTTGACCAGTCGCAGCAGCCGGTTGGAGTTGTAGGACAGAGTCGTTATCAGTTTATGCTCGTTGTCTTCGTTCAGCGCGCCATGCGCCAGCAGTTCGATGTTTCCGTTGATCAGGGTCAGCGGAGTCCGTAATTCGTGGGAGATGTTTCCGTAAAAGTCGATTTTCTGCTGGTTGATCTCCTGTTCGTGGAGTCGCTGTTTTTCGGAGAGGGCGAGCGCTTTTTTATTGTATTTCGTCCTGAAATACAGCTTGGTGACCGTAATAATGAAGGCCATAACCAGCAGGATATACAGGGCGTAGGCCCAGCCCGTCAGCCATGGGGAAGCTTTTATCCGGATATCGATCCCGGTTTCCGGACTCCATTCCCCGTCCCCGTTCTGCACTTTGAGTTTGAACCGGTACTCTCCCGGCGGAACGTTCGCATAAGAGGCCCGCTTGTTGTTTCCCGCCTCTACCCAGTCTTTATCGAGACCGTCCAGTTTATACGCATAACGAAGTTTGTCCGAGTAATTGTAGTCGATGCCTGCGTAGTCGATACTGAATGAATTTTGCCAGTGGTTCAACGTGATCTTCCGCTCGTAAGCGATGCTTTTGCCGATCGGAGCGTGCTTGCCGCCCGGAGTGACGCTCCGGTTCTGAATCTTAATGTCTTCCAATACGACGGATGGATGGTATCCGTTTTGCTTGACGTCGTTCGGATTGAAACAGTCGGTTCCCAAATTTCCACCGATGTAGATCAGCCCGTCGGATGCGGTCAGCATCGCTCGTTCGAAAAACTGGGTGTTGTTCAGTCCGTCGGTTTCGTTGAAATTACGGAACCGTTTCGTTTTGGGATCGAACCGTGACAGCCCGTTGGAGGTGGCGAGCCAGATACGTCCGTTTCCGTCTTCGGTCAGGGCCAGGATGTCGTTGCTCGGAAGTCCCTCCGTGTAGGTGTACTTTGTGATTTTCCGTGTTTTCGGATCGTATTCGAGCAGCCCTTTGTTGTAGCTTCCGATCCATAGGGAGCCGTTTTCGGATCGGCGGATATCGGTACATGCGTTCAACGCGTGCATGTTGGCGAACTGACCCTCCGGGATCAACGGTTCCGGTTCGAAATCGCGGTGATCGATCGTGAAAACATTTTGCCCGTAGGCGGCGTAAACGATCTGATCGGCTTTATAGGGCTGGATCGTGGTGACCGTCACATTTTTTACGACCTGCGAAGGCTCGGCCGTCACATTTTGACCGAAAAAATAAAGTCCGGAGAATCCCCCCGCCCAGATATTGCCCGACAGATCCTGTCCGATCGCCGTGATCGGCCCGAAATTTTGCAGCGTCGTAATTTCCGAAAATCCGGACGCGTTGAGCTGTCCCACGATCAGGTTACGTCCCGTACTGATCCATATCCTGTTTTGAGAGTCGCAAAACAGGGCCCGTATCGAGTTGTTGCGGATTGAAGCCAGCGCAGGATGGTTGTTCTTTGTGAGATTTTTTACGGAACCGTTTTTCGAATAGCAATAGAGTCCGTCGTATTTGGAGCCGAACCAGATCCGGCCGAACCTTTTGTCTTCGCAAACGACGGTTACCGATTTCCCGTTCAGTGTGACCGAAGATATTTCCGGATGGTTGAACGTATTTTCCGCGGCGTTGACTTTGACGATGCCCTGTTCGAAAGTCCCGAGCCATAGATTTCCCTGCTTGTCTTTCAATGCACAGGTGATGTCGTTGTTTTGATCGTTTTTTTCGCTTTTTACCGGGATGACGGCTATTTCGCCTGTACTGATGCAATATTTATATGCACAATGCGTTGAGGTGATGATGTAATTATTCTTGTCTATCAGTTTAATGCTGTTTATTTTTGCGGCAGATAGCTCCGGGTGTTTCCGTATGGATGGCGGAACGGAGGTCAGTTTCCTTCCTTTGATACTGTAAGCGAGTATTCCCTGGTCGGTTCCTATCCATATCTGTGAATCGCCGAATTTGGACAGGCAGTTGATTTCGATATAATCCGGGAGCGTGTACAATTCTGCCGTCTGGTCGTCGATGTTGTATCTGCCGAGCGCCGATCCGGTAGAGTATCCGATCCATAGATTCTGTAAGTCGTCTATAAACAGGGTATGCGCCCGTTGGGAAGCCCGGTTGCCGAACGGAAGGGGCATCGGAGACAAAATGCCCGTCGTGCGGTTCATTTTGAGAATTCCGTTGCTGTAAGTCGCGATCCATAAATTACCGGTGGAATCTTCGGCGAGATCGGTTACGAAGTATTCGTCTTGTCCGTTACTGATGGTATAGGGTGTTATTTTGTCGATGGTTAGATCGTATTTACTTAATCCCCTGGATGTCGCTATCCATAGATTTCCCGTTTTGTCCAAATGCAACCTGTTGATCCGGCTGGATTGGATAGACGTTTCGGGAGCCGATTCGTCCCGGAATAATTGTGCGTATTCATAGCCGTTGTACCGGTCTACACCGCGGGCCGTCGCAATCCAGAGATACCCCAAGGAATCCTGACAGATATCCCGTATCTGAAGGTTTGAGATCCGGGGTGAAAAATGAAAATTTTGTTGGGCTTTTACATCCGTTTTTGACGTTATAAAAGCAAAAACGGACGTAAATAATAAAATGTATCTGCAATTCATCGTTGAAGGTTTCGGCAATTTCATATTCTTGATAGCACAAAAATAATCATTCTTTGATAATTTTTTCGTTTTTGTTTCAAAAAACATTTTATCCTTTTATATATTATTGTTAATAAGAGTTTTATGGATTATGCTTTTGACCAGAATTTAAATGAATATAGCCCGCATGGGTACAAGAATGAACAGTTTTTGAAAAAAATTGAAACAAATGAGTCTATTATTAGCTAATATTTGTAGAATTTCGTGCTATCGGAATTTTCTATAAAAATACGCGGGGAAAATTTGGTAAAACAAGAAAATTAAACCTAAATTTTTATCTATGAACAAAACATTACTTTACTTCAAGACATGGATGAAGGCAACAGGACGCAATCTGGTCAGTGCGAAGGTGCTGAGCCTGGTTGTTTTGTTGTCGGCAGTTCCATACGCGGCTTTCTCTGGCAATGGGAGCCTATCTGAAGTTTCGGAGTCTATGCAGGCTGGAACTCAGACTGTTTCAGGTACCGTTCAGGATCAGGATGGCACTCCCCTGATCGGTGTGACGGTTACTTCGAGTCCGTCGAACGGCGTGGTGACCGACGTGAACGGTAAGTTTACGATCAAAGTTCCCTCGGGAGCCGAGTTGACATTCAGCTATCTGGGCTATAAGACAGTGAAAGTGAAAGTTGGCGCTCGTACCACGATCAACGTGAAGATGGAAAGCGATTCTCAGCAGCTCGAAGAGCAAGTCGTGGTCGGTTACGGGACTCAGAAGAAAGTTTCCGTGGTTGCCTCCATATCGTCGGTTAACAGCAAGGAACTTCGTCAGAGTTCTTCGCCGAACTTGGCCAACGCGTTGGCCGGACGTCTGGCCGGTCTGACCTCGTTGCAGTCCGGCGGTTCTCAGCCGGGTTTCGACGATGCCGACCTGTATCTGCGTGGGGCTTCCACTACGAACGGTACGAGACCGCTGATCCTGATCGACGGTGTGCCTCGTGACAATATCCGTACGTTGGATGCAAACGAGGTCGCTACGGTTTCCGTGCTGAAGGACGCCGCGGCTACCGCCGTATACGGTGTGCGTGGCGCGAACGGTGTGATCCTGATCACGACCAAGCGTGGCGAAGTAGGACAGACTAAGTTGGATATCTCTTTCGACCAGAGTTTCCAGGCGTTCACGCGCGAGCCGGAAAGGGTTGATTCGTGGGAATTTATGACTTTGCGTAACGAAGCGAACCGGAACGACGGTATGAACGAAGAATATTCCGGAAAGATGATTTCCCGTTCGTTGAATCCGTTGATGGGGCTGGATCCGAACGATCCGGATTATGCATTGAAAGCGGCCAGAAGGAATTATATGTATCCTAACCACGACTGGTATCGTGAAATTTTCAAAAAATGGTCGCCTCAGAGCCGTGTGAACATCAATATCAGCGGCGGTACCGAAAAGCTGCAATATTTTGTGAACGCCAGCTATTTGCATCAGGGCGGTAACTTGCATACAGAGCCGAAAAGCAAGCTCGGCTACGATCCTCAGGCAAGGATGACCCGTTACAGCTTCCGTTCGAACTTGGACTATAATATTACGAAAAACTTCAAGGCTTTCCTGAATTTGGGTAGTTACATTGAAAAAGTGGGCATGCCCGGTACTACGACTTACGGCGGAGACAATAAATGGATGATCCGTGACCTTATCCACTGTACGGTAGGGATGAAGCCGATGACCGTAGGTCCTACCACTCCCGATGCGTCTCTGGGCTACGATGTAATTCCGGATAAAGTGATCCGTCCGGTCGAAACCGACCGTTCGCCTTTCGAATCCGTAAACCGTAAAGGTTACCGGGATGAAACCAGAACGAACCTGAATGCGTCTATCGGAGGCGAGTGGAATATGACCTTTATCACCAAAGGTTTGTCTTTGAAAGGTATGGCTTCGTTCGACGCCGTAGCCAATACGATTCTGGGCGGCGACATCACGGAAATGTCTTTCGCAACTTCGGTTGATGAAGATAACGACCAGATCTATTTTGCGGCCGACCGCGAATTGAACGGTACGTTGAGCCTGAGCAAGAGCGGTTATACCAATTATACGGTCAACCTGCAAGGGTCGTTGAATTATAGCAGAACTTTTGGCAAGCACGACGTAGGCGCCATGATTCTGGTACAGCGCGATTTTTGGGAAACCAACGGCGCTCCGCTTAACATGCCTTATAATATGATGGGTATGGCTGCCCGCGTTACTTACGGCTTCGATAACCGTTATCTGTTAGACGCCAATATGGGTTACAACGGTTCCGAGCAGTTCTCTCCGAAAAACCGGTTCGGTTTCTTCCCCTCTTTCGCAGTGGGTTGGGTTGTTTCCAATGAAAACTTCCTGAAAGGCAATAAAGTCATCACCAATTTGAAGTTGAGAGCTTCTTATGGTAAAGTAGGTAGCGATAAGATCGGAAACAACCGTTTCCTTTATTTGAGCAATCATACTTATTCTTCAAGTGGCGGCGTTGCCGTCGGCGGTTACGGTACGATCAATGAGAATCGTCCGGGTAACTACAACCTGCAGTGGGAGGTTTCCAAGAAACAGAACTACGGTATCGATCTCCAGTTGTGGAGCGATTGGTCGATCACTTTCGATTACTTTATCGAACAACGTTCGAAGATCCTGAAGACCCAGGGAATGGCTCCGCAGTTTGTGGGTGTGCCCCAGTGGCCTTACTTGAACCTCGGCGTGGTGGATAACTCGGGTTATGAACTCGAAATTAATTACAACAAATCTTTCAACAAGGATCTGTTCCTCTCTGTAAAGGGTAATTTCAGTTATAACCACAATAAAGTGAAATTCTGGGATGAAGTGCCTTATGCGGACGGTTATTATTACCAGTATCGTACGACCGGACAGTCGCTCAATCAGACTTTCGGTTACAAGATCGACTGGAGCAA
>JAUNPO010000082.1 GCA_030536665.1 Pseudomonadota bacterium | reverse complement strand
CATTGTTTAAATCCTCACCATTCCCGAATTTATTATCCGAACACTCCCCCGTATCAGTAATAAAACACACCGAGGCTTCCTTATATTCCTCCCCTAAGGTAGGGGAGGTTAGGAGGGGTGTGATAATTCCCAATTGTCCCTTACGGGACTCATACCCCCTCGAGAACTCCAACCGGACAAAGTCCGGGGAGTTCTTGCGTCTAGCTTCGTAAGCCTCACTTAACAGTTCGGCAACTTCGCTTCGGGCACTCGGTTTGTAACACTGGCGTTGCATCGTTGTCACTTGCTCGCCAGTTAACAAACTCTCGCCTGTCGTTGAAAAATTCTCCGCCGGAGAATTCTTTCTGCCTCCAGCCCTACTCAGGGAGGGAGCTATATTGTGCCGGTTGCCTGATTGTGCCTGTGGCAGGCACAATCTGAGCATCGCGCTTTCAATAAAAGGAGCAAGCCGCGGCGAACTTTCCGCGGCCAGCCGTGCTGGCAAGAGCGGATGGTTTAGGGTCAAGGTGTTGTGTGTGTGACGTGTGTGGGTACCTGCAACCGGGACGGAGAGGTGAATATCGGCATAAGCTAAATCAACTTTAAGACCAATCAGACTTAAAGTGGACATCAATATCACTCTGGAAATACGCATCTCTACATCCTCCGCTCTTATCATCACGAATCTAATATAACACATATAAAAGAAAAATTCAATTATGAATTTTGATAAAAAGTGAAAAAATTTGACGCAAAAAAAAGTGCCTGACATTTTGGTCAGACACATTTCTCTAACAGTGTTTTATCTTCTCAACGCGGCTAACAGCTCATCATAAGAGAAAATCGCCGCCTTTGCAAACGTTCTTGCCGCTTTTTTATCCGGCAGCGCAAGCTCGATATGATAAAATCTGCTCCACTCTTCCAGCCTTTCGGTTTTCGCAAAAGCTCCTTGCTTTATCAAAACATTCAGCAATGCGGCCGCCAGCGGCTTGGTATATTTCACCCGCGCCGGATAATGCATATCTTCAAGCAGCGCGTCAGCCTCTTCCGAAGAAATCGGCGGCAGTTTGCCTACGGCCTCCTCAAAATAACGCGCCGCTTTTTCCCGGCAGGGAATATACTTGCTGTAAGCAATGAGCCCCAACCCCAGACGGCAAATGTCAAAAGCTTTGTTTTCCAGACTGAACCTGTTGCCAATCTCCATAAGCTTTAACACGATATTTCCCAAGCGGGACATATCACAGGTAACGGACATCACGCGCGGCACCAGCTCATTAACCGGAACAGCGGCAACCTTTGACGCCAGCAGCATCAGAAAATCCCAGCAGCCGCGTTCATAAAACGGCACCTTGTCATAAATCCGGTCAAAGACCTTCAGATACTTGTCAACATTCTGCGGACACTTCTTGTCAGCTTTCACAATATATTCGACGGCCCTTATCTTGTCCATGCCGGGAACTGCCAAAGGCGCCATCAACACCTCAAACGCCCGCAGTTTCAAAGCCACGGAAAAAAGCGCGCAATCCCGAAACATCCTGCTCAAAACCGGCAAATCGGCAAGAACGGTATGATTCTGCACCTTCAAATACAAACGCGCATAATGCTCGCATTTTTTGATGACAAGCTCATCTTCCTTATCTTTGGCACACACGCCCAAACTCGTCTGTGCGTCCAATACCTGATAAATGCTGTCCCAGACTTTAATGTCAAAATGACGGTCCGTCCTGGCTGTCGCCGCAAAATATATCAGTTGCAGATAAGCTTCCAAAGCCGGAGCCTGAAAATCAAGACGAACGGCGGCATAAGTTATGTGCGGCAGCAACAGAAACAATCCTTCCGGCTGCGACGCCATAAATGCGCGAGCCATTTCAAACAGCCTGTCGGAACGAAAACTGTACTTCATCGCCTGCCCGGCCAAAACACAAGTGCTGCGATATCCCAGCCAATAGCTGATTTCAGCTTCATATTCCCCGACAATATCAACCGCGGCGCCTTTCTCCTGCATATAGGAAAAAAGCAGAACCAGATTTTCAAAATACTGCTCCGCCGCTTTACAGATACAAACCTGCTCATGAACATCGGATGTCTGCCGAATGTCTTCCTTAAACCCGGCAAGCCGGCCGCCGATATGTTCCAAGGCTGCTTTCCATGAAACTGCCTCGCATCGCATCAGCTCGTCCAACACCTCGTTAAACGTCTGCCGCACGGAGGCAAAAGTAACGCCGTTTTGCAGCAAATCGCATTTTTCCAAACGTTTTTCCCAAGCCAGCCATACGCTGTCATAAGTATAACAGGAAAGGTCGCCGGCAACAAAAATCTGCTTCAGTGCGCCGTACAAAGCTGCTCTGGCAATGCCCTCATCCTTAGAAAGCATGTATTCGTTTCTCAAATCTCTGGAAATTGTTTTCATAATAAATATATTTAATAAATTAATAATAGTCTTAACTTTTTTACTCTGCCATATAGCTGGACAAAAATCAAGAAAAAAGCTCGCAAATGCGAGCTTTAAAAACAAATCATCCTCGGGTAGGATAAAGGGCTGTGCTGCGCCGTTGTTTTCCAATGCGGTGTACAACAGAAGTACATAAAAAGAAAAACAACAAACATGACAGCCCTTTTGCACGCCCCATGGCACTGGCAAAAGTTCGGAGAGTGTGTCACCTTAGAATTGCCCGCTCAGACCGCATAAACCGCCTCGGAGAAAACAAATCTTGTGAAACGCCTCGCCTTCCTTAAAAGCGACATGAACCTCTCCGGCACCGGCACGCTGGCTCAAAGCGGCATTACAGATAAGTGCCCGCCCCTGATCGCTGAAAACCGGAAGATACACTTCACACGCGCCGGACTCGCCAAACACCAACGGCAGATACATATTGTCATCAATCGGCATATTGCGGTTAATGTCAGCAATATCCCCTTTGTCGATTTGAACATCGCCCAGCTGATACAGCTTATTGACAACCATGGCACAGGGCTTAAAGCGCATATAAGCGGCTTTGGGATTCTCTTCCAGAGGAATAAAAACCTCACCACCGCAAAAAACCTCATTCATCGTAAAGCTGTATGCGTAATAATACTTCTTGGCATCATCCTCATACAACAGACAACACCCGTCATCATCGTTCAACGGAAGTTCGGGAAAAATTTTACGAACTTTTTCTGCCGGTTTATTATCCAATAAACCCAGATTCTCTTCAGTTAAAGGCAATAATTTTCTCATAATGATAATTTTTAATTTTGAAATGTTAATTTTGCAAAATCAGAACGTCTGAAAAGTCCGACATTCCCCTTCAAATCACAAACGGCAATCCGTTCTTCGCCGCCGCTTGTCAAAAAGACAACGGCCGTCGCCTGATACCTGCGATTGGCATTAAAAGGAAGAATCTTCTTTTCCAGAGAAAAAGTCGCTTTAACGGCCTTTGCATCTGCTCTTTTGATAACCTCGCCGTAAACATCGCGGCAGACTTTGACAATCCGGCTGAAAGCAACATTTACATCTTCAAATTTTTTTGAATAAAACATAATTATTTGATTTAATTAATAATAAAATAACGCCCCCATACTACACGCCGCATTTTTTTTGTCAAGGGAATAGCCGCAAAATTAACGGCGGAATTTTTGCGTGTTTTTAATCATTATTTTAGATATTTTGTTTATCTTAAATGAAAAAAGAACCCTACAACGCGAGGACAAACCATGCTTAACTATCTTTTCAGCACGCTCAATTTCGCTGATTTCGTTCCTGCCAGAGCTTTTGCGGCGTTTTTCACCGCGCTTGTCGTCGGGCTTGCCTGCGGCGGAAAGCTGATAAATTTTCTAAAGTGCCATCAGGGCAAAGGACAACCCATCCGTGAAGACGGACCAAAATCTCACCTTGAAACCAAAAAGGGAACGCCGACCATGGGCGGCCTGCTCATCATCGGCGCTTCGGTTCTGTCCGCGCTCCTCTGGTGCCGCCTGTCCAATCCCTTTGTCTGGACCTGCCTCGCCGTTTATCTGATTTATGCCTTAATCGGTTTTGCCGACGATTATGTCAAAGTAAAAAAACACAGTTCCAACGCCATTTCCGGCCCCATGCGCCTTTTGCTCGAATTTTCAACCGCGCTTGCCGCCATTTTGGTCATCTCATATTTTACCGCGGAAAACGCCCGCTTTGCCCTGACCATCCCCTATTTCAAAAATCTGGCGCTTGACTTGTGCTGGTTCTACGTCCCCTTTGCCATGTTCGTTCTGGTCGGCACCGCCAATTCCGTCAACCTCAGCGACGGGCTTGACGGCCTTGCCGGCGGCCTGTGTGTCATTGCCTTTTTCGTTTTCATGATTATCGCATACATCGCCGGAAGCAGCCTGTCTGAATATTTTTACATCTTGCCGGTTGCCGGCGCTGCCGAAACGGCGGTTGTTTGCGCGGCGGTTATCGGCGGCTGCGTCAGCTTTCTGTGGTTTAACGCCCCGCCGGCCAAAATTTTCATGGGTGACACCGGTTCTCTGGCACTCGGCGGCCTGCTCGGCACCGTGGCCATCATTACCAAACACGAAATCGTTCTGGCAATCGTCGGCGGCATTTTCGTCATTGAAGCCCTGTCCGACATCATCCAGGTCTTCTGGTACAAACGCACCAAACGCCGCGTCTTTTTAATGGCGCCGATTCACCACCATTTTGAACAGCTCGGCTGGAAAGAAACCACCGTCGTCCTGCGCTTTTGGATAATTGCCTTTATTCTCGGGCTGCTCGGCCTGGCTTCGCTCCGCCTGATAGGAGCATAACGCCGTGTTCCGCTTTTCCCGCAACAGCCGCAGCATAATCAGCAATTGGTGGTGGACCGTTGACAAAGTCCTGCTGGGACTGGTGACGGTTCTCCTCCTCATCGGCATTTTTCTGAACTTCTCGGCCAGCCCGGCGGTCGCCAACCGTATCGGCGCCGAAACCTTTCACTTTGTCAAACGCCAGTTGTTTTTCATCCCGCTGGCCTATGGGCTGATGATTCTGCTCTCCATGCAAAACCTCAAAACCATCCGCCGCATAGCCATCATCGGCTATGTTGTCGTTGTCGGCCTGATGTTTATGACGCTGTTCTGGGGAGAGTCAATTAAAGGCGCCACCCGCTGGATTCGCATTTTCGGCTTCTCGCTGCAGCCGTCCGAATTTGTCAAACCGGTCTTCGCCGTGGTCGCGGCCTGGCTTTTTGACGGCCAGAAACGCCATCAGGATTTTCCCGGCGACGTTCTCTCCACCGGCCTCTATGCCTTTACCCTGATTCTGCTTCTGTCCCAGCCTGACGTCGGCATGAGCATTGTCGTCACCGTTATCTGGGGCTTCCAGTTTTTCTTAAGCGGCCTGTCCATCGTGCTGGTTGCCGTCATGGGAATTGCCGGTATCCTGCTGCTGGTCTTGGCTTATTTTACCTTCAGCCATGTCCATACGCGCGTCGAACAGTTTTTGGCTTCCGGCGGCGAGTTAAGTTATCAGGTTCGCAAATCGCTTGAAGCTTTTCACAACGGCAGCATCTTCGGCCGCGGCCCCGGCGAAGGCGTCGTCAAGCTTAACATTCCCGACGCGCACACCGACTTTATTTTTGCCGTTGCCGGCGAAGAATTCGGCATGTTCCTCTGCCTGATTATCATCGGCATTTACGCGGCGATTGTCATTCGCTCCATGGTTATTTCCATGAAAGACAACAACCTGTTTATTATTCTTTCGGCCTCGGCTCTCTCGGCCTCGTTCGGGCTGCAGGCAATTATCAACATGGCCTCCACCATGCACCTTATGCCGACCAAAGGCATGACCCTGCCATTCATTTCCTACGGCGGTTCATCGCTTCTGGCAACGGCGCTCGGCGTCGGTATGCTCCTGGCCATTACCCGTAAAAACGTTACCGCGGAGGATAAAGATGAAATCGACTGAAAAAGACACCCGCCCCTTAATCATCCTCACGGCCGGCGGCACCGGCGGCCATGTTTATCCGGCTGACGCCCTCGCCGCCGAGCTGGAACAGCGAGGCTACCGCCTGGCTTTGGTGACGGACTCCCGCGGCAAAGACAATTACAAAGGCAAGCTGGCGGAAATTCCCAACTATGCCGTTCTGGCCGGCGGCTTGGTCGGCAAAGGCAAATGGACTAAAATCAAAAACCTCTTCAAAATCTGTATCGGCATTTTGCAGGCCGGAATCATTTTATTCCGTCAAAAACCCGTCTGCGTCGTCGGTTTCGGCGGTTACGCCTCCTTCCCCTGTGCCATGGCCGCCATTCTACTCGGCATCGACTTGGTCATCCACGAGCAAAACTCGGTTATGAGCCGCACCAACCGTTTTCTCAGCAAATACGCCGAGCTGATTGCCCAAAGCTTCCGTAACGTCAAATACACGCCGCCTGCCGCCCGCACGGTTCTGACCGGCATGCCGGTTCGTCAGGCGATTGTGTCTGTCCGCGAACAGCCGCGCCCGGAAACGGCTTCGGGAAAATTCAGCCTTTTAATCCTCGGCGGCAGCCAGGGCGCCAAAGTCTTTGGCGACGTCATCCCGGAAGCCGTCAAACTGCTTGATAAAAAGCTGCAAAAAAATCTGACTGTCTGCCAGCAGTGCCGCCGCGATGATGTCGAAAAGCTCCGGGAAGCTTACCAGGGCTGCCCCGCCGACATCACAATATCACATTTTTTCAATAACATGCCGGAATTATATGCCGCGTCACATTTAATAATTTCCCGCTCCGGCGCGTCTTCCGTCTGCGAAATTGCCGCAGTCGGCATTCCGTCAATTCTCGTCCCGCTGCCTACCGCGGCTGACGACCACCAGACCGGAAATGCCCGCGAACTGTCCGAAAACGGCGGCGCCATTCTCATCAAACAGGCAGACTTCACGGCAGAGCAGCTCAGCCAAACCCTGACCGAACTTTTTACCCAACCCAAACAACTTGAAAAAATGGCAGCGCAAAGCCGCAAAGCCGGCATCACCAACGCCGCCGCGCTTTTTGCCGACGCCATTGAAAAACAAATCATCCGCAAACAAAAATAGGAGGCGCCATGTTTAAAAAACTTTTTTCCAAAAATATCATCGACCTCCTGCCCAAAGTCCGCGGTAGATATAAGAAAAACGAACCCTTGAAAAAACACACCTGGTTCGCCGTCGGCGGCCCGGCGGAAGTAATGTTCATCCCCGAAGACATTGAAGACTTGAGCAGCTTCATGCAAAAACGCCCGCACAACATTCCGATTTACGTCATCGGCGGCGGCTCCAACCTCCTCGTGCGCGACGGCGGCATTCCCGGCGTTGTCATCAAACTCGATTCCCCGGCGTTCAAAAAATACCAGCTCGGCGAAAACACCATCACCTGCGGCTGCGGCATGCGCAACATCGACTTGCAAAAAATCATGATAAAGCACCGTTTCGGCGGGTTGGAATTTTTATCTTCCATTCCCGGCGCCATCGGCGGCTCGGTCAAAACCAACGCCGGCTGCTATGGCTATGAGGCCAAAGACGTCATCATCAGCGCACAGGTTGTCAACGGCGAAGGCGACATCAGCAGCATTCCGGTTGAAGACCTGATGCTGTCTTACCGCAGCAGTTTCTTCCCCGAGGACTGGATTATCACTGCCATAACCTTCCGCACCCATGCCGACACGCCGGAACACATCATGGAAATCATCAACGACCAGAAAAACAAAAGGATGAAAAGTCAGCCGCATAACGTCAAAACCGCAGGTTCCACTTTCAAAAATCCCGAAGGGCTGAAGGCTTGGGAACTCATCAAAAAATCCGGCTGCGACCAACTCAGCGTCGGCGGCGCCAAAGTTTCCGAAGTTCACTGCAACTTTCTTGTCAACACCGGCGGCGCCACCGCCAAAGACATTGAAACCCTGGGCGAAACAATCATCAAACAGGTGCGCGACAAAACCTCAATCACGCTGGAATGGGAAATCAAACGCGTAGGAATAAACTAAAACAATGACAACCGCCGCCCCGGAAATCATCCCGCAGCTGCAAATGCCGCAGCCCAAAACCGACAACCGCGTCAGCCTGCCGGTCGAATGGCCGTACCGTCTGCTCGGCAATGCCTTGATTCTGGGGTTTATCCTGTTTCTCGCCTCCATCGCCATTACTGTCAAAACCGACCTCATCAATCAAAAACTCCTCAGCCTGCAGGATTCGTACTACATGATGACGTCAAAACTCGGCTTCACGGTTGACGACATCATTGTCGACGGCCGCCGCCACACCTCAAAAACCGAGCTCCTTAATGCCCTGGGCATCGACCGCGGTACCAACATCCTCCGCCTCGACCTTTACGACCTCAAAGACAAAATCGAAAGCCTGCCCTGGGTCAGGTCAGCCGTTGTCCGCCGCAGCTACTACCCCAACGTCATCAGAATATCCCTGCGCGAACATCAGGTCAAAAGCCTGTGGCAGATAAACGAAACTTTTCACCCCATTGACGAAGACGGCAAGGTAATTGACGCGCCTTATGTCCCGGACAAACCGCTTCTGCTCATTGTCGGCGTCGGCGCCCCCGAAAACATCAATAAACTTTTGAGCGAAATAGACACGGATTCGCCTGTCTTCAAACGCGTCAAAGTCGCCAGTTTCATATCCGGCCGCCGCTGGAACCTCATTCTTGACGACATTGAACACGGCATCACCGTAAAGCTTCCCGAACAAAACGTCGCCGCCGCCTGGAAAAAATTGCTAA
>JAUNPO010000081.1 GCA_030536665.1 Pseudomonadota bacterium | reverse complement strand
AGGGAGAAAGTACCGCAGCGTACACATAAAGTACGAGAGGACACTTTCTGCCCGCAATTTCTGTATTAATAACCCGCTATTCACCCTCTTCTCCCGTAACAGACCATTCCGCCACCCTACCCAGATGCTGATAATCCGAGTACTTGGGAGCATGCTTTGGATTCGGCTGACAAATATAGGGGGTTGTCGGCAAATCAAAAATTGCCGCAAGACCGTGTATGCGTTCAAAGGTGTTGTGCAGAATGTCTTCTATGTTATCATCAAAAACCGCTGCCTTTTTACCTAATTGCCAATAAATCAGCGAAGCAACCTCTTTTTTTGCAATTCCTGAAAAACCGCCGTGAGCCGCTATCAGGCCTTCAATCGGCAGCTGCGGCGCATAGCCTTTAATCAATTCGTTTTTGGTTCGTGCCTGCCCGGTTTTATAGTCAATAATATTAACCCGCCCGTCAGACGTTTCATCAACGCGGTCCGCCTTGGCGGTTATTTTAAACGCCCCTTCCGGCGCCTGAAAAACAAGTTCCCCTTTGACTTCATTATGAACTTTCTTAACATCTTTGCGATATTCCTGCTCAACACCAACCAACCAGTCAACAGTTTTCTCAAAATTCGGCCACCAAAACGCTCTGGTTTCAAGCGAAACCTGATTGGCGGCAAAATACGCCTCACCGATTTTTAACAATTCTTCTTTGGCATTTTCAGGAAAGGCAGTTGAATATTTATTGTTAAACTCTTCCAAAACCGCATGAACAATATTCCCATAATCGGCAAAACTAAGCTCCCGATCCAAATCATTTAGTTTTTTCAAACGCAGAATATATTTTGCAAAAATGATGTACGGATCCCGCATCAGATTTTCAACGGCACTGGCGGAAAGTTCCCGCGGCCGTGCAAAAACCGGCGGTGTTGGTTCCGGCGGCAACAGAGGCTTAAAAACCCGCGCCCGGTCAATAAAGCCGGCCCAATTACGATATGCCGGACAATCGATTTTATCAATATCCGAATTTAGAGCTTTCAAAACCGTTTCCAAACGCATCCACCAGCGGGATTTAACCATCGGCGTTCCCTGAACCCTGTCCGCCCGCGTCAGAAAAACCTGTTTTCCGGCTGCCAGACAGCTGAAATCATGAGCCAAAACTCCAATGGCTTTTTCCGGCAAAGGCATACCGAAATCCCGTTTCATCGGCCGGGACATCCAGGGATCGGCCTCCGCCGCTTTCGGCCACAGGTTCTCATTGACTTCTCCGATAATAACAACGTCAAAGTCATTCAGGCGGGCTTCTATCGGTCCCAAAATTTTCAAACGCGGATGCGTTCCGTATTTCGGACGCACCGTCACCCCGGCCATTAAAGCGTCCAACAATCCCGGATAATCCTCTCCGGCAATATTTCCCAGAATTTCCGCCGCGGCATACAAACCGGCAATAAAGGAAGCCCCGGCCTCTCCGGCCTCGCCGCGCCACAAAATATCCGCGCCGGACTTTTCCGAAGTTTCCGCCAGTTTTTCCGCCGTCTTAATATGAACTTCCAAAATCTTTTTGAAATCCGCCTGAACAGACAGCAAATCATGCAGCGCGCGCAAACTCTCCTTGACTTCCGCGACAAAAACATCCTCTTCTCCCGGAACATCGGCGCGCAAAACCGATTTTTCATAATCCCGCACCCGGCGGCGGACAGAACCGTATTCTCCTCCCGCAGCCAAAAGCGGATGCTTCAGCAGAGCCAAAAAATCAACCGCGGCAAAGTCTGAACGGCAGGCCTGCAAAATCAGGCGCAGAAACATTCCCGGCGGCGTCAACGACAAAGGTTTGCCGGCAGAGTCATCCACCTTTATCTCCCAGCGTTCCAGTTCCGCAGCCACACGCCGCGCCAAATTCCGGTCAGTCGTCACCAAAGCGGCCGTTTTTTGAGGCGTTTCCAATGTTTCGCGCATAATCAGGGCTATGGCAATCGCCTCTTCCCGCATGTCCCGGCAGCTTACGGTTTTCAATCCAGCCCAAGCCTCAGGCAAGATATTGCGAACTGCAATATCCCGCCATTTGTCCGTCGTTTTTGCCGGCCGCATAATCTCAGAAATCAGTTTTTCGCGCTGAACATTTTCAGACGGCACCAAATCCCGCACCGACGCCCGGTCTGCCTGTAAAAATTCCAATAAATCCTTTAACTCAAACTGCGGATGCGATTCATCAACGGCATTCCAGCTTGTTTCATCCAAAAACTTGTCCAAACCGTATAGGATTAATTCTCCCCGCGGCAAAGACAAAACCGTTTTAACCAGATTTTTCATCGCCGGAAAAGTCGCCGTTGTTCCGGCAATGACAATTCTCTTGTCCGGCGGAGATTTCTGCCATACCCGGCATTGCAACGCCAATGTCAGATTCCGCCGGAATCCCGGATCCGCCAGTTTTTTCTCCCGCAGATAATCCGGCCATTCCCGCGTAATAACCTCCAGAAAAGACAGCGTTTCCAGCCAATGGGCCGCATATTCTTCCGGAACCAGATTCTTCAAATTGTCAAAAGAAAGCTGCTCGTTATAAACCGTATCAATCAGCGAACAAAGTTCCTGAGCCAGATAACAGGCCTGTTCCGCGGAAAACTTTTCCAGCCCGAACTTTCCCGGCTGAGCCATAATGCGTCCGGTAAACCACAGCAAACGGCTTTTGGCGTCAATCGCCGGCGGCAGTTCTCTCAAAATCTCCTCAAAATCAAAACCGCGAAGAAACAGTTCGTCTTCTTCAACATCGCCAATCGGCATCATCTGCGGCAGCAAGGTCGGCGACAGCCCCCTTTCCCGGACAAAAGCCTCTTTCAGCGTCTGACACGCCCTGCGGTTGGGCAGCAAAAACAAAACATTTGTCAAAGACAGCAAATCACCGGCATACTCGTCCAAAAACTTTCTGGCCAGAACATCGGCAAAAGCGCAGCTTGCCGGAACATTATAAATCTTTTTTTCCATAAAAAAACTTTACATTTTATCTCCCGGCAAGTCAAGCTTTGTCAAAATTTTGCCTGCAAAGCAAAATAGAGGTTGTTTTAAATAAAATATCAGTGTAATAAGAAGCAAAAAACAACAGGACTCAAGAATGAAAATAGACTTTGCCATAAATGATTACGATAATGCCGCCGTTCCTTCCCGCAAGGAAGCGGTAAAACTGGCTAACGGCTATTTGCAGGAGCGCATTTTCAACGGTTCCAACCCGCAGATTATCTTTGATCACGGCGTCCATATCTACAATGTCGCAAAAATCGCGGAAAAAATCGCAGAAAGAACCAACGGCGCCCTTAATCCGAATACGGCCTATGTTCTCGGTCTGTTGCATGATATCGGCCGTGTCAAAGACGAAACGGTTACAAAAGTGCCGCACAGCATTGAAGGATACAATTATCTTCACCAAAAAGGCCATGGCGATATCGCGGCAATTTGCCTGACACACTGCTTCATTGATAAAAACATCCAGCGCCCGGATTATCCGACTTTTTCCGATGACCAGTTTTACCAGACCAAAAATTTTCTGCGCAGCGTAAAATATAACGATTATGACCGTCTGATACAAATTGCCGACCTCTTCTCCCGCGGCCGTGAAATTATGAGCATCAGGCAGCGCCTTGACCGCAATAAAAGTTTTTACAAAATCAGTAAACTGTCTTACGAAAATAAGGCTTTTCGGCTGCGTGACTATTTGGATAAAAAATACAATATCGATATTGAACAGATTGTTGCCGATACCTTCAACCTGAAGAAACATATTCCGCAAAATCACAACGGCTTCGTCTTTATCATTCAAACAAACAGATTGTCGCAAGCCGTCCGATAACACATAAGGAGCAGTCATGACAGAAGCAATTTCTCAAGGTTTTATTCTGGCGGCGGGACGCGGCAAAAGAATGCAGCACCTTACGGACGAAAAGCCCAAACCGTTGGTCGAAGTTGCCGGGAAATGCCTGATTGATTATAATGTTGACCGCCTAAAAGCGGCAGGTATAACGGATTGCGTCGTAAACCTTTGTTATAAGGGTGAAATGATAAAATCTCATTTACAAAACGCCCCGCAGCTTAATTTTATCTTTTCTGAAGAAAAAGAAGCCCTGGAAACCGGCGGCGGAATCAAGCACGCCCTCCCGTTAATGAAACGCAGTCCTTTTATCGTTATCAACAGTGACGCTTTGTGGACCGAACCAAACGGGCAATCACTGATTGACAATATGAGGAAAGCCTGGGACGATTCCCGGTATGATATAATGTTGATGCTGGTTCCTCTGGAAAAAACCTACGGCGCCGGAGAAAACGGCGATTATCTGCTGGAAAACAACGCCATTCTCAAACGCCGGCATAACAAGGAAACCAAAGCGCCATACATTTACGGCGGCGTGATGATTGTCCATCCCCGTGTTTTTGACAACGAGCCTGAAGGCCGTTATTGGCTGATAGACATTTTCGACAGGTTGGAAAAAGAAAACCGCCTTGGATATTTCATCCATGACGGCGAGTGGTTTCACGTCGGAACACCGGAAGCCCGGAGCATTGCCGAAAACTACTTTCAAGAACGAAAGGCCTCCTGACTTTAGCAGAAAACTTCTTCTATCATCTTTTGAAAAGCCCGGCCGCGATGCGATATCCGGTTCTTTTCCGCCTTGTCAAAATTGGCAAACGTCTTGTCAAACCCGTCGGGAATAAAAATCGGATCATAGCCAAAACCGTTGCTGCCTGATTTTTCCAAAGCAATTCGGCCGTTAACCCGACCTTCAAAAATCCTGGTTTCTCCTGTTGGCGAAGTTAGGGACAAAACACAGGCAAAATAAGCTGAACGGTCTTTCGCGCCGCTTTGCGAAATCTCCTCAAGCAACATATCCATTCCCTTGTCAAAATCACGATTCGGCGCATAACGGGCTGAGTAAACCCCCGGCCGGCCGGACAGACAGTTGACACACAACCCGGAATCATCTCCCAAGGCATAACAGCCGCTTTCCTTCGCCAAAGCTTCCGACTTCAGACGGGCATTTTCCTCAAAAGTCGAACCTGTTTCTTCAACATCCGGCAAATCAAGTTCCGCCGCCGAAACAACCTCAACCTGAAACGGCTCAAGCATTGATTTTATTTCACGGATTTTTCCGGCATTATGGCTGGCGACAACCAGTTTTTTCATGTTCATGTGACTAAACTCCCAAAGCTTCTTTTTGTTTTGCAATCAACTCTCCAATCCCCTTCCGCGCCAAACGCATTAATTCTGCAAACTGGCTCTCGTCAAAAGGCTGTCCCTCGGCCGTTCCCTGAATTTCAACAATTTTGCCGGATTCGGTCAAAACAAAATTCGTATCGGCCTGCGCCGAAGAGTCTTCGGCATAATCCAAATCAAGAACCGCTGCTCCGTCGCAAATGCCGCAGGATATCGCCGCCACAAATTCCCGAACCGGATTCTCCGGCAGCTTTTCCGCCGCAACCATTTTCTGCAACGCCTGATATAAAGCAACAAAACCGCCGGTTATGGAAGCCGTCCGCGTCCCGCCGTCCGCCTGCAAAACATCGCAGTCTATCGTCACGGAAATCTCCGGCATTTTTTCCAAATCAACACCGGCGCGCAAAGCCCGGCCGACAAGCCGCTGAATTTCCTGCGAACGGCCGGATGGTTTTTTCGTTTCGCGGGGAACGCGGGTCAGTGTCGCTCGCGGCAGCATGGCATATTCCGCGGTCACCCAGCCTTTTTCCTGCCCTTTCAGCCACGACGGCACCTTGTCTTCAACCGTTGCCGTGCAAACAACATGCGTATTGCCGCATTTTATCAAACACGATCCTTCGGCAAAAGGATTAAACCCCGTTACAATTTCAACCTGACGCTTCTCGTCGTCTTTCCGACCTGAATTTCTGGACATCTCTTTACTTTTCTCCTTTTCTTACAATCAGGCGCCATAATGAAACAGATTATAATATTCCCTGAGCATGCCGCCCTCCTTCCAACTGAAATCTTTTTCCATGGCTTTTTTCTTCATAGCGATAATCTTGTCCGGCGTCTGATAAAAGGCGTCCAATACTTTTTCCAAGGTTTCGGCATAGGCATTAACATTGTTTTTCAACCGCGCCGCCATTAAATTTGAGCCGTAAACTCTGGTCTTGTCCACAAAAAAGACATCTGTCCGAAAACCGTCTTCCCCGTCAGCAATCGTGTCAACCAGACCGCCGGTAGACATAGCCACCGGCAAAGAACCTTTCGCCATCGCCTCCATCTGGGTCAAACCGCAGGGTTCAAAACGGCACGGCATCATATAAAAATCCGCGGCCAGCTGAATCGCATAAGCAAACTCGTCCTTATAACCACGAAACACAAATATCCGCCGCGCCGCCCGGGGATTAATTTTCATGGCATCGTCTTTCAGCTTCTTCAAAAACCGGAAGTATTTAACATCTCCGGCACCGCCCATAATAAAAACCGGCAGCTCTCCGGCAAAATCGGAATCCTTGTATTTTTCCATCAAATTAAGAATGGCTTTTGCCGCAATATCATATCCTTTTTGCTCCACCATCCGGCTTGTCGCGCAAAATACAGGCGTTTTGGAAATGTCCCGGATATCCCCGGCAATATCATCAAATTTGTAAAAATCAATCAGCGGCAGTTTTTCCCGCTTATATCCCTCTTCGCCAATCAGCCTGGAAAGCAGCCTGATAAATTCCGCCTTGTTGCGATCTTTCCGTTCCGGACAGCTTTCGTCATAAACGCAAAAATCCGTTCCGCCGAAAAAAGCATTGATAGCGGCAATTTTCTTGGCATTCGGTGAAATTTTATGTTTGTCATAACCGTTGACAATACCAAAAAAAGTGCGATGGTCTTTGCGGATTTTCAAAATATCGCGAAAGTCCAGCCCAAAATCCAAAAACTTGGAAACCTCTTCCATATAGTTTTTAGACACGGTAACAATCCGGTCCGCAAGATGCAAATTGCAGCTGGCCTGATTATAACTGTCAAACACCAATAATGTGTTGGTAGTCCGGGGATTGCTGTTTTTGACCGCTTTGGCATTTTTATAAACCAGATTGGCGGCATATTCATACATTGAATTCATAATTCTCTGCGAATTCTTATAATCCCACCCCTGATATCCCATATGATGCGCAATGTGAACCACCGGAACACGCCGCAGCCGGGACGCCAGCTCGCTGTCCAGAAAGCCTTCTTCCTCCTGCGCCAGGGTAAAATATTTTAACAGCCCGGCCAGTTCACCGCTGTGCCAGTCGTTGGCAATCATCAAATTCGGCTTTTCCAGCGGATTATGCGAATTTTCAAAAACGTCTTTCAACAAAACATAAACCGCTTTGGTAAAAAAGGCAAAACGCTCAACTTCATTAACGCCGTTGGCATTGTAAACATAACAGCCGTCCTGTGCCGACGGATTATCAACGTGCGGCGTAATTGAAAAGAAATGGTTATTCTCCAGCAGAATATAATCCACACCCTCATAAGCGCACAAATATACATTAACCCGGTAGTTGACCAGCTTTCCACCAGCATTACAGAACGGAACTTCTATCGCCGCTTTTTTATTCAGCCGCAAAGTTTTTCCTTCCGCGCCCGTATATTCCCCATTTTCAAAAACGGCCTTTTTCTTTCCGGTATTGCCGACATAAAGCGGTGTAACGACTTTAATGTCATCGCCTTTTTCTCCGTAAACCCGGTTATAGGCCTCTGGCAGTTCGGAAGCAATCATTCCCAGCCCGCCCATTTTCATAAACACGGCGGTTTCGGCAGAAATCATCCAGGCGTGAACCTTATCCAGCTCCGGCCACAGATTTTTCCCCAAACATTGAATTTTTCCCAGATTTTGAATTTCTTTAATATTTTGCGTTATCGGCAGCGAATAATGAAGTGGCGTTTTTTTCCGGTTAAAATTTTCCGACAGCATTTTAAAATTACCCTCATTTGCCCGGCCGGCACAACCATTCATCATTACTTCCTTTTCAACGCGTTATCATCAAATCTCTTGACTTGTCAGATATTAATAACTAAGTATTTATATAACAATGCCAGATTATCATAATCACGCAAGATTTAAAGAGGAAAAAACATGAAAGACCACAAAAATAACCACCATGACGCTGCCGAAACAGCCAAAGACGCAGACAGCATTTTAAACGAAGAAAAAGCGGCGGAAAAAGACATTGCCGAAAATGTTGCGGAAGCTGTTGCAAACGATGCGGCAGATGATGAATTGGAACTCTTAAAACTTGAAAACAAAAAACTGAAGGAAGATTTTCTCCGTGCTTATGCCGACGCGGAAAACACCAAACGCCGCTGCACGCAGGAAATTGAAAAAAACAACAAATATGCAATTTCCTCTTTTGCCAAAAGCCTGCTCAGCGTTGCCGACAACCTTGACCGGGCGCTGAAATCAATTCCGGAAGACAAAAAAGACGATTGTGAACACCTCAAAAACCTGCTGACCGGCGTTGAGCTGACCAACAATGAATTAATGAAAGTCTTTGATAAATTCGGCATCAAAAAAATGGATATTCTCAATACTAAATTTGACCCGAATTTTCACCAGGTCATCCAAGAAGTCGAAGACAAGGAAAAACCGGCGGGAACCGTCGTTGCCGAACTTCAAACCGGCTATATGATTAACGACCGTATTCTCCGCGAAGCCATGGTCGTCGTTACCAAAGGCAGAAAATAATTCCCGACTGAAAAAACGATAAAAGCTCCAAGACAAAACTTGGAGCTTTTGTTTTTAATAAGATAAATCAGACAAATCCAGCACCGGGCGAACATAGCTGTAGTAGTCCTTATTGTAGTAGTT
>JAUNPO010000080.1 GCA_030536665.1 Pseudomonadota bacterium | reverse complement strand
TAAATCTAAACCGTCATAAACTATATTTTCTGAAATGGTTTTATAAAGCTCTTTGACTGATATACTGCCATAGTGTTTTGACAGGCTCTTGGTGTCACGTTCCCAACCGCATAATATTTCTACGCGTTCTTCCGCTGTGCCATGATTTCGGTATTCGGTTCGTACTGTATGGCGAAAACTATGAAAAACGTGATGTTTTTGGAGTTTGTCATCGGGATTGGAAATTGTGTCATTAACTTTATCCAATGTTCGGTTAAACCATTTTGAAAAATATCCGGACAAACCGTCGCGTTTGTTGTCATTAAACTGGGGAAATAAGGCTTGTGCTTTATTGTGTTTATCTAAGCGGCGTTGTTCAACATATTTAAGAAATCCCATTTTTTTGAGGGCAGGGTGAATGGGGACAATTCTTATACCGGCAAAGGTTTTGACTCTTTTACCGGCATTGTCATTGATACTAAAGCAATCAACGCCTTCTTTGGTGATTATATCATCTGTGGTCATCTGGCAAATTTCGTTAAGTCTGGCTCCGGTATATAAAGCAATTAACGGAATCCAAAAGAAAGTATCCCGAATAATCCTTTTGCCGGGTTTGAAACGTCCTCTTTTTTCATTTAAACAACCGCGGTAAACCGGAAGGTTAAATATTGCTTGCAGTTGGGCAGTATTGAACGGTAAATATTTTTCTCCTTTTTGTGCTTTAATATCCTGAGCGGGAACCTCTGCCGCGATCATTGGGTTTTTATCTATAAATTCTTTAGCTAAAGCCCATTTGAAAACAGAGCTGAGGGTTTGAACATAATCGCCCTGAGTTTTTACTGATATGCGGGGAAGAGTATCATCGGCACGAGCCATTTTAACGGCTTCTTGAATGGTTTTCCCATTGGTTTTGCCAATACCAAAATGTTTGGGAATGTAAGAAACAGTATATAAAAGTTCTTGAATGTCATCAGAGGTAATTTTGCGAATCGGTTTGTCAGCTCCCAATAAATCCGCCATTATGTTCATTTTGGCGGCAACTCTTTCTTTGGTTTCGGGAGATGTATTGTCGCGTTTTGGTGTGTTGTTGTAATATTCGACAACTTGCATTAGGGTTACATCGGGCTTGCGGTTCATTTCTTCTTTTAGTCGGGCATTGATTTCTAATTGATTATAATAAACCGTATTAATTAACTGGGGATCAATTTCACCGCGATAACCTTTAATATATTCGATAATATACCGCAGAAACTGAATTTTTGCCCGCATAAAGGCATTCAGCACAATATCTTTGCTTTCGGAAGTCGGTTGGGCAATAACGTGTTCGTGGAAGTAAGTTTTGACTTCGTTTTCAATTTCCTGATAATCCCACTGCGTATATTTATACTCAAATGCGTTTAGCAGGTCTTGGTAATATTTACGTTCTTCTGTTTTATTTGCCGTATTTTGCAGGCGTTTTGTTTCATGTTTGGTTTTGGTCAACAGCCAATCATATGCCAGTTCATCGGCTTCTTGTTGCTCATAATTATAGGCTGAATTGCGAATATGGTTAATTTTAGCTGCTTTTTTATTATATGCAAATTTAATTGCGTTATACTTATGAAGGGTGTCGGTTCCCATGAGGCTGATTGTTGCGGTATCGGCATTTAAAAAGTCCTGATCGGTAAAATGGCTAAAATCCATTTGATCCGCCGTTTGAATATCGTCTGTTTCCTCATCGTCATCATCAATAAGGTCAGGTATAGAGGCTTTAGCCTTTATTTTGCTTTCTACGTCATTTAATAATTTACGTCGAATAGCCATGGTTTCAAATTCCGCTCGCAGTTTCGCCAGTTTATAATCCTTGGTTTTTAACGATCTCCATATCTGTTTTTTACCATATTCGGAAATCAAGCACCTGGGAATAGTAATGATAGTATAGTAAGAGCTTCCTCGATTGTAAAGTTTCATATCAGTCCTTTTCCAAAGACTAATTTAGGGGCGAAACATTAGCAATTTTTGCAAAAAAAATTAGCACCTGCCATTAGCAGATGCCAACTTACTGACTTGTGTTTTGTGCAAAAATCTTTGAAAATCAAAGACTTAAACAAATAATGGCTGGGGTGGCAGGATTCGAACCTACGAATGTCGATACCAAAAACCGATGCCTTACCACTTGGCGACACCCCAATATATTTTTTAACACAGTAATGTTTATGCTAAAAAATATCGTTTGGCAAGCATTTTTTTTATTTCCCGAGGAAATTAATTAAATGCGCTGCAAAATTTTTGTTGGGCATTTTCTAAAGTTTTTTGCAACTGGATTTTTTTCTTTTTAGCTTCTTCTTTGGCTTGCAGGATTTCAAGATCGCGTTCCTTGGCAATTTTATCCAAAATTGTTTTAATCACCTTGTCAATCTGTTTTCCTTCGCGATAATCCGCCGGCAGGGCAAAATTAACGCGGCCGTCCCGCAACAGCTTAAGCGCTTTGGTTTCGGCGGCGGCGCTGTGGTCTTTCGGGTTATAAACGGCAATAGCCGTTCCGTTTCGCTCTTTGGTTAATTTCATTGACGGAATATCCGTGCCGCCGTCACCGAAATAAATCATGCGCCGAAACGGAATAGGGCGGTCTTCGTCCGGCATAAACTCATTAACCGCACGGTCTTCGTATTTTCCAAGCCCTTTATTGATTTTTGACAGATATTGTGTTTTGGTTGAATAGTTGACGACACGGGCTGGCCAAACAGGATTTCCGTCCTTGTCATAAGCAAAACTGCAGCCAAAAACATTTTTGAAATATTTATAAATTTTGCATCCTTCCAAAATTTCTTCATAGCCGGCGGAAATAATATAATGCTCAATTTTGAGCCCCAGTTCTTTGCCGTACTTGGTTATTCGGTTAAACCATTCTTCAACGCCGTCGTAATAGATAATGTTTTTTCCTGCTTTTTGAAAATTTTTTCGGGTAAGTTTTATGCCCATTTCGCGGGCGGTCTTAACAAAAAAATACATCGAACCGGTAACCTGGTCGGCACCGTTGTCGACAGACCATTGATTGGCAATCGGCCAAAACTCTTCCGGCGTCATGCCGAATTCCGGAATTAAACCATAGTCCTGCATATCTGTTGTGCTTAATGTTCCGTCAAAGTCATAAATCAAAGCGACTTTAGTTGTTTTGCCTGTTTTTTTTGCCATGATTCTTTTATCTCCGCTTGCATTTTTGGAAAAATCATTATAGAAGTAATAGGTTAAAATTTGATTATAATTTAATGAGGGAAATAAAATGGTTGCAAAAACAATGGACCAGCTGGTGTCTTTATGCAAACGCCGCGGATTTATCTTTCAGAACGCTGATATCTATGGCGGACAGCAGGGCGTTTACGACTATGGTCCGTTGGGCGTCGAACTGAAAAATAACCTGAAAGCTGCCTGGTGGCGTTCCATGGTCTATGAACGCGATGATATTGAAGGGCTTGATTCTTCGATTCTGACCAATCGTAAAGTTTTGCATTATTCCGGGCATGAAGACACTTTTTCTGATCCGATGGTTGATTGCCGCAAATGTAAAGGGCGTTTTCGGGCTGACCATATTCCTGACGGTAAATGCCCGAATTGCGGTTCAACCGATTTGACGGAACCTCGCCCGTTTAACCTCATGTTCAAAACAACCGTCGGGCCGGTTGATAATGCGGAAAATATCGCTTATCTCCGCCCGGAAACGGCACAGGCAATTTTTACCCAGTTCAAAAATGTTGTCGATTCAACATCACGCAAGCTGCCGTTCGGTATTGCCCAGATTGGCAAGTCTTTTCGTAACGAAATTACGCCGCGCAACTTTATTTTCCGCGTTCGTGAATTTGAACAGGCCGAGCTTGAATATTTCGTAAAGCCTGGAGATGATTTGCGTTGGCACGAATATTGGAAAGACGAACGTGTCAAATGGTGGGAAGAGCAAGGCTTAAAACGTGAAAATATTAACATATATACCACGCCGAAAGATGATTTGGCCCATTATGCCAAAGCCTGTTATGATATTGAATATCAGTTCCCGCATGGTATGGAAGAATTGGAAGGTATCGCCGACCGTACGGACTATGACCTTGGAAACCACACCAAAGGGCAGGAGGAATTCAACCTTTCGTCACACGTTCATAAAAATCCTGAATCGACGCAGAAACTGGCGATTTTTGATGATGAAACCAAAAAATGGGAAATTCCCTTTGTTATTGAGCCGTCAATGGGCGTTGACCGTGGTGTGCTGGCCGTTATGACTGAGGCTTATGAAGAGGAAGATCTCGGCGGCGGCAATACCCGTATCGTCTTAAAGTTGAAGAAACATTTGGCGCCGATTAAGGTTGCGGTTATTCCTTTGAAAAAGAATAATGATCTCATCATGGATAAGTGTCATGAAATTAAGCAAAGCCTGTTGAAGCTGGGAATTGGCCGCGTTGCGCTGGAAAATACCGGAAACATCGGTAAGGCCTATCGCCGCCATGACGAAATCGGTACGCCGTTGTGTTTGACGGTTGATTTTGAAACGATTGAGCAGGCGCCGGCTTCCGTAACTGTCCGCGACCGCGATACAATGACGCAAACCCGTGTTAATGTTGCTGATTTGCCGAATTATCTGCGGGATTATTTTCTGAAATAAAACACAAAAAAACAGGGATTGTAAAGTTTTTCGAAAATAAATCCGATAAATAACAATCCCTGTTTCATTAAGTTTTTAATTAAGCTCACATTCAAAAGTTTTTGGGGATAACATGTTAACTAATCCAACTCCGATCATGGCAATGAAAGGAATGCCAAAAACTACTGTTGCTGAAATTTGTAATAATGCGTCCATAATTTATAATTATTGATATTTTTCTTCAATATTCTTCAATATATTCTAAATAAGTTTTCTCTTTATCTTGTTCTGCTCTGCCTTTCAGGCCGATATATAACAGAAAGATAATTGCAGAAAACAAAACGAATAAAATAACAAATGAAATAATAAGAGCATCCATAATACATTTTTTTAAGGTTAATAATACTTTATCAATTATTATCTTAGCACCGGCTGAATAATGTTTCAAGCAGCATTTTCAGCAAATGGCATAATTTCATAAATTTGTAACAAAAAAGCATTGACTCTTTAGCTTTTTCTCTATATAAAACAAAGAAAATACGTGTTTCCCGATACTGAAAGTATGTTTACACTTCTGCGGGGTGCCGGCAGTCAGCGAGTTTTCGCCCACTGTCGTGCAATGCGTTGTATGTATTGCGGTCATTTTGGGCACAAGGCAAAATTAACTGAGGTAAAATGTTTGACGCTTTAACCGATAAATTAAGTTCCGCTTTTGCGAAGATAACTTCCCGGGGCGTGCTTAATGAAAAAGATATAGATGAGGCAATGCGCGAAATCCGCATTGCTTTGCTTGAAGCTGATGTTTCTCTTCCCGTTGTCAAACAGTTTATCGCGCAGGTTAAAGAGCAGGCGCTCGGCGAAAAAGTGGTCAAATCAGTTCAGCCAGGGCAAATGGTTGTCAAAATCGTCCATGACGAACTGGTTAAACTGTTGGGCGATGACAGCTGCGGGCTGAATTTAAACGCCGTGCCGCCGGCCTGTATCTTAATGGTTGGTTTGCAAGGTTCCGGTAAAACGACAACCACAGCAAAAATCGCCGCAAAAATAAAAAAACAGAAAAAGATTTTGCTGGCGTCCTTGGACATTTATCGCCCCGCAGCACAGGAACAGCTGTCCATGCTTGCCGCTAAAATCGGCGTTGATGCTTTGCCTGTTGTAAAAGGTGAAAAGCCGGAAGCGATTACCCGCCGTGCTTTGGCGGAAGGTAAAAAAGGCGGTTATGATGTCATTATTTTAGATACGGCCGGTCGTCTTCATATTGATGAAGAATTGATGAATGAAGTCGTCAATGTTAAGAAAATTGCCAATCCGGTCGAAACGCTTCTGGTTGCCGATTCGATGATAGGGCAGGATGCCTGCAATGTTGCCCGTGAATTTAATGAAAAAGTCGGCATCAGCGGAATTGTCCTGACCCGGGTTGACGGTTCTTCCCGTGCCGGGGCCGCGCTTTCTATGAAAATGGTGGCGAATGTTCCGATTAAGTTTTTGGGAACAGGCGAAAAGATTGATGAGTTTGAAGAGTTTCATCCCGATCGTCTGGCCGGCCGCATCTTAGGGCAGGGGGATGTTGTTTCCCTGGTCGAAAAGGCTATTGAGAAAGTCGATAAGGATGAAGCCGAAAAAATGGCTCAAAAGATGATGAAAGGCCGTTTTGATTTGGAAGATATGCTTTCTCAGCTCAGACAAGTTCAGAAATTGGGCAGCCTCGGCGGCATTATCGGTATGATACCGGGATTGTCCAAATTTAAAAGTCAGATTGAACAGGCCGGAGTTGGTGACAATCTGATAAAAAAACAGGAAGCTGTTATTCTTTCCATGACCCGTCAGGAAAGAAAAAACCCGGATATTATCAAGGCCTCCCGCAAAAAAAGGATTGCGGCCGGCGCCGGAGTGGAAGTTCATGAGGTGAACAAGCTGCTTAAATCTTATGAGCAGATGTCAACCATGATGAAAAGAATGGGAAAAATGGGCGGAATGAAAGGCCTTGCTTCCCAGATGATGAATAAAAGCCCGTTTGGCGGCCTTGGCGGTCTGCCCGGCGGAAGAAAGTTTCCGTTTTAAGCCATAAAGCGGAAACGGTTGTTTAATTAATAACGAAAGGAAATAAAAATGGCAGTTCGTATTAGACTATCTCGCGGCGGTTCTAAAAAACGTCCGTTCTATCGTATCGTAGCAGCTGATCAGAGAGCACCTCGCGATGGTCGTTTTATTGAAAAATTAGGCACATTCAATCCGTTGTTGCCTAAAGATCACGCAGAAAGACTGGTTCTTGATGCTGAAAAAGTAAAAGCATGGATGGCAAAAGGCGCTCAGCCGACTGAAAGACTGCAGAAAATGTTTTCTGTTCTCGGCCTGTGCGCAGCTCCGGTTATCCGTGAACAGCCGAAAAAATCTGCTCCGAAGGCAAAAGCTCAGGAAAGAATGAAAGAAAAGGCTGAAAAAGCCGCTGCTGCAGCTGCCGCTTCATCAGAAGAAGCTTCTGCTGAATAATTGCCTTGAGGCTTTTCTGAATTAAGGAATTTTAATGTCAAAAGATAAAAAAGTCTGCTTGGGCGTTATTGTCGGGGTACACGGCATCAAAGGCGAAGTGAAAGTTAAAAGCTTCACCGAAGTTGATACCGACCTTGACAAATATGGCCCGGTCGAAAACAAAAACGGCAGCAGGCGTTTTGAGATTAAAGTTACCGGACACTCTAAGGAATTGCTGCGTGTCAAGATAAAAGGCGTTGATGATCGCACGGTGGCCGAGGGCTTAAAGGGAACGGAATTTTATGTTTCCCGCGATGTCCTGCCGGAGCCGGCAGAAGACGAGTTTTATCTTGAGGATTTGGTCGGATTGAAAGTTTTTCTGAAAGCCAATCGTTCTGAAGCCGGAAAAGTGGCTGCGGTTTATAATTTCGGCGCCGGTGATGTTCTTGAAATCAAGGATAAAACAACCGGAAAGCTGGAGATGATACCGTTTAACCGGCAGTATGTTCCTGAAGTTAATATTAAAGATGGCTATATTATTGTTGAGTCTGTTCTGCTGAATTTTATCGATGATGACAGCAATGGGGACGAGCCTGATGAAGGTTAAGGTTTTAACCATATTCCCGGAGATTTTTCCCGGATTTTTGGGGCATTCTTTAACCGGCAAAGCCCTGAGCGAAGGAAAATGGTCGATAGAAACGGTAAACATCAGGGATTATGCCTTTGATAAGCATGGTTCCGTGGATGACACACCCTGCGGTGGAGGTGCCGGAATGATTATGCGGGCGGATGTCTTGGGAGCGGCTGTAAAAGCCAATTACCGGGGCGGACGCATAATCTACATGAGCCCGAGAGGGAAGCCTCTCACCCAGTCAAAAGTCCATGAGTTAAGTCAGGAAGAAAACATCACCATTATCTGCGGTCGGTTTGAGGGCGTGGATGAACGAGTGCTGGAGGCGTATGACGTCGAAGAAATAAGCATTGGCGATTATATCTTAACTGGTGGCGAGCAGGCAGCTTTAATTATGCTGGATGCGGTAATAAGGCTTCTTCCCGGCGTTCTGGGAAATAAGGAGTCCTTAAGCGATGAAAGTTTTGAAAACCTGTTGCTGGAGCATCCGCAGTATACGAGGCCGGTTGATTGGGAAGGGCGGAAAGTTCCGGAAATTCTCATGAGCGGGCATCATCAAAATATTGCCAGGTGGCGTTTGGAAAAAGCCGAAGAAGTTACAAAAAACAGGCGCCCCGACCTTTATCAAAAATATCTTGATTTGAAAAAGGTTTAGGTGTATAAGGTTAAAAAAATTAAAAAGGGTAAAACTGATGAACATTATTGAAAATATTGAAAAAGAGCAGATTTCTAAGCTCGTTGAAGGCAAAAACATCCCTTCGTTTAAGCCGGGTGACACTCTGAAAGTTCACACAAAGGTTAAGGAAGGCGACAGAGAACGTATTCAGGTTTATGAAGGCGTTTGCATTGCTCGTAAAAACGACGGTTTAAATTCTTCTTTCACAGTCAGAAAAATTTCTTTCGGTGAAGGTGTAGAACGTGTGTTCCCGTTGTATTCTCCGAACGTCGCAAAAATTGAAGTTGCCCGTATTGGTAAAGTACGTCGTGCAAAGTTGTACTTCCTGCGTGCTCTGCGCGGCCGTTCAGCTCGTATTGCCGACGATTTGGCAGCAGCTGCAAAAGCGCGTGAAGAAGCTAAAAACGCAGATTAATTGTTCT
>JAUNPO010000079.1 GCA_030536665.1 Pseudomonadota bacterium | reverse complement strand
AAACGATATTTTGGCAGACAGGGATATTTGGAAGTGCATTAATGCGCATTTTGGGGGTATTAATGCCGCAATGAGGGAAATCGGCGGGCAGCCGCTGAAAGTTCTTAGATACTATTGGACTTCCCGAAAGGGATTGGGGGCGTTTTTATATTATTGGAATTTGGCTAAAGAAGATGATGCCTTTTCCGCGGATGAAGCCTTTATCCGTCCGATATTAACGAACTTTTGAAATACTTCTTTATTATTAAATTTTTATGATTATGGATGTCAGAGAAATTAAAACTTATGATTTGTGCCGGTATGGTAAAAAAGTGTGGCTAAGAAAGTTTAACTCCGCAAGCGGATTGTATGATGTTGTCATTTCAACGGACAAGCGTTTTGAAACGCGGGGAAATCTGTTGTATTTTGAAGAAGGCGGTTTGTTTTGGCTCAGCAGCGATAAAAATGAACTTTCTTCTTATCAGCCGTCTGAGGGCATATTTTGTTTTTATGGTTTTGTGGGGCAAAAGCCTTTGTTTTCAGAAGGAAAAACGTTTTTTACCATTGAACCTGACGAACAGAAGCCCGGAGAAGTAAAAAGTTTGGGTAGCAGAATTATTGACTGTCCTGATTTCTGGGTTTTTGCTTTGCAACAGAAAGACGGAATTGTTCTGACTTACCTGGAACCGCATGATAATACTTATGGTTTGCATTGTGTTCCGGGAAGAGGCGTGCGAGCCGGAAGGGGTGTTGCTTATTCCTGGGAGGAAACAGGTCTGTGTTCGGGGAAAATAAAAACCGAATTTGTTCAAGACACTGTCTTTGCCGGGAAAAGATGTCAAAAGGCAAGATTGGCGTGGAAAAACGGAAGTTTGGAAGTTTACAGTGCGCCGGGCTTGTTCTGAGTTGGTTAAAAAGGGCGGGATTTTATCCTGTCCTTTTGTTTTTTCTTGATTATCATTGTTTTTAGCTTTATATATAGCCGTGTTAACGTGATTAAGGAGAAGTTTTATGGCAGAGAAAGAGCCGTCGCAACGTCAGCTGAGAGTTGGACAGGAAATTAAGAAGATTATTGCCAATCAGGTTGAACGGGATGAAATTCGTAATTTGCAAGGGGTTAATACGCTGGTGACGATTATGGAAGTGCGCGTTTCTCCTGATTTGAAATATGCAACAGTTTATGTCATTACTTCTGACAAAAGCAAGGAGCAGGAAGTTATCGGCGGTTTACAGTTGGCTGCCAATTATTTGCGCAAGGTGATTATTTCCAAAACCGATTTGAGATATGTACCGGAGCTAAATTTCCGTATTGATAAAACATTTGAAGAAGTTGACAAGATTGAGAAATTGCTGAGAAATCCCAAAGTCAGACAGGATTTAGATAATAAGGATTAATAGACTGCCGCCTTCGGGCGGTTTTTTTATTGCAAAAGACGTTGCATGAAAGCAGCGGTTAGGAGAAAAAGAAAAAAATGTAAAAAAAAGGTTGATTTTCATTTAAAGCGGGATTATGTTGCCGAAGTTTGTTTATTTATATGTTTAATTATTATTGTTATATTTTTATGAGAAATAAAAAAGTTTTTAAAAACGGCAATGCGAGATTACAAATTGTAAAAAAATCAGACGGCAATGTTGTCATTGATTGTCAAAACGGGCGTGCCGAGCGGCAGGGAGAGTTGTTGATATTGATTTCTGATGATGCCGAAACGCTGTTGATTGTCAATGCGGCGGCGATGATGCTTGTTGCAGATGAGGTTGCCAATGCTTATTTTTATCGGGAAATGATATTCTTTGAGAAAGAGAATGTTTGGTATACGCTGCAGCAAGGAAAAGTTATTTGTTTGGGGCAAAGTTTTGGCTGTTATTTTTATGGTGCAAATATCATGTCTTTTTTTGACGGGAGCGGGTGTTTTTGTCAGGTAATTTATGAAAGCGTGTTTTGCAATGCTAAAAATTCCAAACAGATTATTGCCAAGAGGACAGGAGAAAATGCCTATGATGTTTGGGAACAGGGTATGTTTAACGCTTCTTTGCTGTTTCCAATCAAAAGCGATTTGCTGCTGGTTGAAAACAAAACAGAGATGTTTGTTCTCAGATATTTGATGTATAAATGTATTTTTATGCGGGTGGATTTGCGTTATCCCAGTTTGATTCGGCGCTCGGAACGTTTTTTCAAAACACGAAACAGCTGTTTCGGTAACCGTTCGGCGGCGGACAGGTTTTGCGCTCCCAGGAGTGTGGCGGATTTGTGCTATGATTTTTGGGTTGTTGTGCGTGAAAGATTTGGTTTTTATTATTCAAAGTCGTTGCTGTATTAATTCTGGCCTGAATCCCTTAACGGATTCAGGTTTTTTTGTATCCATTGACAGACGGGTGCTTATCGGTTAAAAAGATGTAAAATTATGAACGGGGAAGGTTGATGAAACATAACAAAGGTGAAGAGATTAACGGTTGGCTGGTGGTTGACAAATCCCGGGGATTGGGGTCGACAGATGTGGTGCGCCGGACGAAACGCTTGTTCCGGGCCAGGAAAAACGGCCATGCCGGGACGCTGGATCCTTTTGCAACAGGGGTTTTGCCGGTTGCATTCGGCGAGGCGACAAAGCTTTTGCCTTTTGTGACAGATGGCGTCAAGGAGTATGAATTTATTATTCGTTGGGGTGTTTCTACCGATACGGATGATTCCGAGGGAGAGGTGATTGCCCAATGTGAGAAAATTCCCGAGCGTTCGGAGATTGAAGCGGTTATTCCGGCTTTTTTAGGGAAAATTGTTCAGGTGCCGCCGGTTTATTCCGCGATTAAAATTAACGGGCGGCGGGCTTATGATTTGGCACGAAAGGGAATCTGTGTCGATATTCCAAAACGCGAGGTGGAAATCTATGCTCTGGAATTGCTTGAAGAGTTGCCGAATCAGCAGGCGCGGTTTAAAGTCCGCTGTTCCAAAGGGACATATATCCGTACTTTGGGCAAAGATATTGCTTTAAAACTCGGAACTTTAGGATATTTGCAGGAGCTGCGGCGGACAAAATGCGGAAATTTTGATCTGAGTCAGAAAATTTTACTGGAAAATTTAGAAAATATGGTGTACGGTGAAGACCTTAATAAGTTTTTGCTTCCGTTAGAAACATTTCTGTGCGACATCACGGTTATTGCTGTTTCGGAAGCAGATGCTGCCAAACTGAAAATGGGGCAGGGGCTGTCTCCGCGCGCTTATGATGTTTCTAAGCACATTGGAGAAGACGCTGTGGCAACATATAACGGTAAACTGGCGGCGATTGTGCGAATCGAAGAACGGAAAATTGCTCCGGTTCGTGTGTTTAATCTCTAAAATAAGGAAATACAGATGTCGTCTATTACGAATGAAGAAAAAAAAGAAATTGTAAATACTTATGGTTTGAATCCGAATGATACAGGTTCTCCGGAAGTTCAGATTGCTATTTGGACAGCCAGAATCAATAAGCTTATCGGCCATTTCAATGTTCATAACAAAGACTTGCACTCCCGTTTGGGCTTAATGAAAATGGTCAGCCGTCGTCGCCATCTTCTTGACTATTTGAAAGCCAAGAACAACGACAGATATCAGGAAATTATTAAGAAGTTGGATCTCCGTAAGTAAAAAAAACTCGTATTTTGGGTTACTAGTACAGAAACTGCGAGTAAAATGTTCGGTCATGTACTTCTATGTACACTCCCTCGCATTTTCTCTGTTTTCTTACTATTAACCTCAAACTCCAAGTTTTTTTGAAAACATTTTTAGGAGAGGGTGTCTCAAAAAATTCATGTACTTCTCTGTACACTAGAATTTTTCTCGCACCTGGAAACTACTCTATCTGCTCTCCTAAAAGTGAATTTTGAAAAACTCGTATTTTGGGTCACTAGTACAGAAACTGCGAGTAAAATGTTCGGTTATGTACTTCTATGTACACTCCCTCACATTTTCTCTAGTTTCTTACTATTGACCTCAAACTCCAAGTTTTTTGAAGAAGGTGCTGGAGAATTTGAGAATACTGTTTTTTTTTTGCACTTGGAGTTTATTACACGATATCAATTATTGTAATTATTGTGCTTTATATTAAAAATCCCGGGTTTGACCAATTCGGGTGAGGTTTTATAAAGATGTTTGAAAAGATGAAATGAAAGGTATAGAAATATGGTCGAATTGAATATTTGCCGCAAAGAAATGGAATGGGGCGGCAGAAAATTAGTTTTAGAAACAGGTAAAATTGCTAAGCAGGCTCTCGGCGCCGTGGAAGCAACTTATGGAGGAACCACTGTCTTAGCTACAGTTTGCGCAGCCAAGGAAGCTGCTCCCGATCAGGATTTCTTCCCTTTAACAGTTAATTATCAAGAAAAATATTACGCTACCGGTAAAGTGCCGGGCGGTTTTATGAAAAGAGAAGGCAAGCCTTCCGAGCGTGAAGTTCTTATCTCTCGCCTGATTGACCGTCCAATTCGTCCGCTGTTCCCGGATGCTTTTAAAAATGAAGTTCAAGTTATTTGTACAGTTCTTTCTCATGACCAGCAGACAGATTCCGATGTTGTTGCCATGATTGCGGCTTCTGCTGCTCTGGCAGTTTCCGGCATTCCGTTCTTAGGGCCTATCGGTGCGGCTAAGATTGGTTATAAAGACGGACAGTATATTTTGAATCCGACAATGGATCAGCGTAAAGAATCCGAACTCGAACTGGCTGTTGCCGGTACATCAGAAGGTGTGCTGATGGTAGAATCTGAAGCCCAGGAATTGTCTGAAGAAACAATGCTCGGTGCGGTTATGTTTGGTTTTGAGAGCTTCCAACCGGTTATCAAAATGATTAATGAAATGGTTTCTGAAGCCGGTAAACCGCGGTGGGAAGCGCCGAAGTTTCCGCCGGAATTTGACGAGCTTTACAATAAACTTGAGAAAGGTTTTATAGCTAAGTTTGAAGAAGCTTTCAAAGAAACAGACAAACTGAAACGCGGTGAACTGGTTGGCAAAGCTTCCGAAGAATTTAAAGCGACGCTTGATCCTGAAAATGAGTTTGAGCAGAAATATGCGCAGGATGCGTTGGAAAAATTAATGCACAAGGTTGTTCGCGAAAAAGTTTTGACAACGGGACATCGTATTGACGGCCGTGATACAAAGACTGTTCGACCGATTTGGTGTGAAGTTGACGTTTTGCCAATGGCTCACGGTTCCGCTATCTTTACGCGCGGTGAAACACAGGCTCTGGTTGCGACAACTTTGGGTACCGGTGAAGACGCGCAGATTATTGACGGACTGATGGAAGAATATAAAGAAGACTTTATGCTGAATTATAACTTTCCACCGTTTTCCGTTGGTGAGTGCGGTCGTACCGGCGCTCCGGGACGCCGTGAAATCGGCCACGGCAAGCTGGCATGGCGCGCTATTCATCCGATGATGCCGAAAAATAAGGATACTTTTCCCTATACGGTTCGTGTTGTTTCCGAGATTTTGGAATCAAACGGTTCTTCTTCGATGGCTACCGTTTGCGGAACGACATTGTCTTTGATGTCTGCCGGTGTTCCTTTGGCCAAGCCGGTTGCCGGTATTGCCATGGGGTTGATTAAGGAAGATGATGGCCGGGTTGCCGTTTTGACTGATATTCTCGGTGATGAAGACCATCTTGGTGATATGGATTTTAAGGTTGCCGGAACAAAAGACGGTGTTACCGCCTTGCAGATGGATATTAAGATTACTTCCATTACCAAAGAAATTATGCAGACAGCTTTGGCTCAGGCTCATGAAGGCCGTATTCATATTTTGGGCGAAATGGCGAAAGTTATTGCCGAGCCGCGGCCACATGTTTCAGACAAAGCGCCGCGTATTGTTGCGATTAAGATTCCGGTTGATAAAATTCGCGAAGTAATCGGTTCCGGCGGTAAGGTTATTCGTGAAATTACCGAAAAGACCCATTGCAAAATTGATATCAGCGATGACGGCGTTATCAAGATTGCATCCATGAAGAAGGAAGACGGCGATGCCGCTTTGGAATGGATTATGGGTATTGTTGCCGAACCGGAAGAAGGAAAGATTTATCATGGCGTGATTACCAAGATTATGGACTTTGGTGCGTTTGTTCGTTTCCTCGGACAGACGGAAGGATTGGTTCATATTTCTGAGGTTAAGAACGAACGTATTGCTTCTGTTTCTGACTTTTACAAGGAAGGCGACGAGATTTGGGTTAAATGTCTGGGGACGGATAACCGCGGTAAGATTAAACTTTCTGCCAAGAGAGTTAATCAGGAAACCGGTGAAGATCTCGAAAAATAAAAAGATATATTTTGTCTTTAACGGGGGTGCTTTTTCAGAGCGCCCTTTTTTGTTGACATTTTGTCTATAAGGGGTATGATATAAAAGATATTTTAATTATTAATTTCTAAATATACATAATTATGAAAACAGAAGAAATTATTATTATTGTCGTGACTCTGGTTGTTTTTCTGGTACTTGTTTATGTTGGCGACTATGTGTATAAAAAGTATGTTAAACCGCTGCAAATTCAAACGGAACCGGAAGAAAAGCCGAAGCGTGTTGTTGCCGTACTGACTTATTATACCAAGGAACGCGGCTGGCATGCGGATTTTTATAAAGACGACTGTTTATGCCATGGCTATTTTCTGGACTTGTCAAAAGGGCAAGGCGCGGAACATCTTGAAGTTGACGCCGAGGTACTGGGATTTGATGAAATCTATCAATTAGGCGTTGTTATTTGATTTTATAAAAAAGACCGGATGTTCCGGTCTTTTTTGTCGTTGACTCTTTTGTCCATTTGCGGTACATCTAATGTGTTTCTTTATTATTATGAATTTTAAATATTACAATTATGGGAAGTTATTGGATTGTGGGCGTAATGCTCTTTTTTAATTTTGCGACCTGGCCGTTGATTTTCTTTCTTAAACCGTTGTGGAATAAGAGGATGCGTCAGGGCTGGTGTGTTTTTGTCGGTGAACTGGCCGGATTGTTGATTGCGGCGCTTGTTTTTGCGTGGCCGGATATTGCCGAACATTCTGCTGTGTTTGGGGCTTTGACCGGGACTGCTTTGTTTTGGGATTATCAGGCGATTAAGTACGTTCATAAAACTTTTGCCAAACAGATTCTGGGCAGAGAATTTTCGTTTGAGGTTCAGGAATTCGGCAGCAGTTATGTCAGAGGCAATTTAATCGGCGTTAACCGGGATATGTCTTTTGAGGCTGTCTGTTTTGCAGAGCCGGAGTTCCTTAAACAGATGAAAATCGGCGCGGTGGTCAATAAGGTCAGAGTTGAAACGCTGAAACCGGAATTGACGGTTTGTGTGGTGAAGCCAAAAGTTATTATTAATCCTTAAATATTTTTTGTATGGTATTTTTTATTATTTTTGTGCTGTGCAGCGTCATTTGCTGGGGCAGTATGGGTGTGATTTTGTGGAAAAAACCGGTGCGGTCTTACAAAGGCAGAATGAAGATTATTCTGTTTTTGGGTTGTGTGATGCTGCTGAATGTTTTGGCGGCGGCGTTTTGCAACGGAACGGAAGTTTTGTCAAAAGAAATGTGTGTCATTGTTGCCATCGTTTCCAGTTTGCCGGCGATGTTTGGCATTTTGATGCTAAAACGTTACTTTGTGGAATGTATGAGCAGTGGTTTTTTTCCTTTTAAAATTACCAAAGTTATTGAGGGTCGGGTGTTTGGTAAGCTCAGCGTTGACGATTATCATCTTGTTGTTGATGCGGAGCTTGTCGATTTAGCTAAAGAACAACCGGCGGAATTGGAAGGGGAAGTAGTCGGCAGTGTTGTATGCGCTTATTCGGTCGGAGAACGTTTATGGGTTGATGTGAAGAGCGATAATGTTGACTTACCGTTTGTTACCGTTACAATTCATTAAAACAAAAAGGCTCTGAAAATTCAGAGCCTTTTTGTTTTACTTACACTCTCCGAACCAGACTTGCTGTCCATTTTTCGAACCATAGCATTTTTGTTCAAAGCTTTGGCCTTTGGCAGCACATGTTTCCGCAGTGTCTTCATAAGAACATCCTGAAATACATTCGTTGAAGAACATTCGTCCGCCGCAGGAGCATCCGTCGCCGCTGCCCCAGGTACCGGACAAACATTCCTTCATTCCCGCGCAAGGCGGCATATTGCCGAGTTGGTCGGGGGTTGTTTTATTACATCCATATGATGTATAGACTTTTCTGCCATCAAGACGTGTACAAACTTCTTTAACAGGATAATTACCGTCTTTTAGAAATATTTTAGAATCTTCCAAATATTGATAATGATATGCGCTTGATGTTCCGCTAGCTGTGTGCATACACATTTCTTTGCATTTATTAAAATATTTTTTACCGCCGCATTCGCAAGCAATTTCACCATCAGCTCCCTCATCATTTTCACAAAGCATCATACCATGACATGGAACGGGATTGCCGTTACAATCTTTCCCCCCACTCCATGTAGCATCGCAGGCCTCATAACCAATAAGCTTACTGCCATCTTGAAATATACATCTTTCTTTAACAAAAAAATATCCCTTTGAATTAAACTCTTGACCGGGAGCTAAAACAGCCTGAAAACATCTTCCTCCATTTTCGTACACACGACCTTCATCAAATAATTTTTGGCAAGGATCACAATCATCAAAATATTTTTTTTTGCCGCAGATACAGGGTTCGCCATATCCCAAGTCATTTTTGCATTCTTTTTTGCCGGCGCAAGACGGCATATTTCCATAACAATCAGGTTCAGTTGAACCACATTTCCAAACATAGGCATAGATTGTTCCAGATTGTGTTATGCACCTTGTGCCAACACGATAAAAGCCAGGATCTGCTACATTCTTATACGATTTATTGCATGTCCCTTTTTCATTTTGAAATTTCCCTGTATCATAACTAAAACAAGTTTCCTTGACGAGGCATCTATCGTAGTAAGTTGTACCGTCGGCGGTTGTGCAGGTTTTGCCGTCGCCGACTTTGGTGTCCGGGTCGCAAT
>JAUNPO010000078.1 GCA_030536665.1 Pseudomonadota bacterium | reverse complement strand
TACCTTTTTGAATACAACTTATACAATGTTAAAATATACACGAAAAAACATTAAAGTATACAATTTATTAGCAAAAAAGTGATATTATTAATGGTAGTAAAGGAAATTAACAATGAGCAGAAACAATTTACGGCAATATCTTTTATCCGTTATAAAATTAATGCGGCCTTTTAGATGGTATATGATTTTTAATGGGGCTTACTTGTTTCTGCTCGTGTTTGAATATTTAAATCCTCCCGCTAAAGATGACCCGATATTTGGTTCAGTTTCAACGCTTGACGCATGGAACTATGTTAATCAGGAGGTTTATGTTGAAAGTCTAAAGTTGGCGGTCATTATTTACGTTTTGCTTTTTCTGTTGGCAACAAGCAATATGCGCAACCATCCGAAAATTGCCAAATTTTTGTTTTTATTTCCATGGCTTGATATGGCTTTGGGAATGACCCGGGCAATAATTTCTGACATAATTTAAATAATATTTGTGTTTTGCCGATATTTAAAATTTTTGTGGCTGAATTGCTTTTAAGGCTTGAAAAATAAGGGGTTTTGAATTAGTTTAGGGATAAATTTTAAGGAATTAAGGTAAAAAATGTCTGACTTATTTGAATCAACCGCCCCTAAAACAACAGAATATTCCGCCCAGGATATTGAAGTTCTTGAAGGACTGGAACCTGTTCGCCACCGTCCGGGTATGTATATCGGCGGTACGGATGAACAGGCTCTGCACCATTTGGTCGCGGAAATTCTGGATAATTCCATGGATGAAGCCGTTGCCGGTTATGCCAACCATATTGAAATCAGGTTTAATGCAGACAATTCTGTTACAATCAGTGACAATGGGCGCGGTATTCCGGTAGACCCGCATCCTAAATATCCAAACAAGTCTGCTTTGGAAGTTATTTTGACTGTTTTACACTCCGGCGGAAAGTTTGGCGGCGGCGCTTACAAAGTATCCGGCGGCTTGCACGGTGTCGGCCTGTCCGTTGTTAATGCCCTTTCCGATAAACTGGTTGTAGAGATTGCGCGTGACCGAAAGCTTTATCGGCAGGAATATTCCAAAGGAAAACCGTTAACCGCCTTGGAGCTGGTTGGCAATGCGCCAAACCGCAGAGGAACCTCCATTACATTTCATGCCGACCCCGAAATTTTCGGTTCGCGGGTTTTTATTCCCAATCGCATTTACCGCATGGCGCGTTCAAAAGCTTTTTTGTTTAAGGGGATTCATATTTTCTGGAAATGTGCTCCGGAAGCTCTCAGTGAAGACGACCCGACGCCCAAAGAAGCCGAGCTGCATTTTCCTAACGGTTTGCGTGATTTTTTGAACTATCAAATCGGAAACCGTCCGACAATTAACCGGACAATGTTTTCGGGTGACTCTGACTTGGCTAACGATGAGGGACGGGTTGAATGGGCTATTACCTGGCCGGAAGATGAAAACGGTTTTTGCCATTCTTATTGCAATACGGTTGTCACGCCGCAGGGCGGGACGCATGAAATGGGCTTTAAAGCCGCACTTATTCGCGGTTTGAAAGAATATGGCGAAATGGCCAATGTAAAAAAAGCCGCAGCTATTACTGCCGATGATTTTTTGAGCAATGCTTGTATTATGTTGTCGGTGTTTATTCGCGACCCGCAATTTCAGGGACAGACAAAAGACAAGCTGACGTCCACCAAGGCCATCCGTCTGGTGGAACAAGCGGTTAAAGACTCTTTTGACCACTGGTTGACGTCGGACTTGGAAAATGCCACAGCATTATTAGAATATGTGATTGAGCGCGCCGAAGCCCGCAAAAAGAAAAAAGAAGAAAAGGTTCAAAACCGCAAAACGCCGACAAAGAAGCTGCGTCTTCCCGGAAAGCTGGCCGATTGTTCTCAGGCGGCGGCCGAAAATACTGAGATATTTATTGTTGAGGGAGATTCCGCCGGCGGTTCCGCCAAAATGGGACGTGACCGTGTTACGCAGGCTATTCTTCCGCTGCGCGGCAAGATTTTGAACGTTGCCAGTGCCTCTCTTGACCGTATTACCCAGAATCAGGAAATTAAAGACATGATTGAAGCGCTGGGTTGTGGCATTAAGGAAAACTACAAGGAAGAAAATCTGCGCTACGAAAAAATCATCATTATGACCGATGCGGATGTGGACGGCGCGCATATTGCTTCTCTGCTGATGACTTTCTTTTATCAGCAAATGCCGAAGCTGATTGAAAACGGCCATTTGTTTATTGCGACACCGCCATTGTATAAAATTGTTGTCGGCGGAAAGAACTATTATGCTCTGGATGATGACGACAAGGACAGAATTCTGGCTAAAGTTGTTAAGGGTAATCAAAAACCGGACATCAGCCGTTTTAAAGGTTTGGGCGAGATGAGTGCCATGCAGTTGAAAGAAACAACCATGGACAAGAAAAACCGAATGCTGTTACGCGTTTTGCTTCCGAATACCGCAACGGAAGAAGGCAAAGAAGAAGCTTTTGAAACAAGGCGGCAAGTTGAGCGCCTGATGGGTAAAAATCCTGAAACGCGTTTTAAATTTATTATTGAGCGCGCCAAATTTGTGGATGATTTGGATATTTAAAATGATAACACCGTTAACCTCAAAAGCTAACGGTGTTTTTTTATCAATCCTCTTTTTTACCGGCCAGAAAATCGGTTATACTCTCCGGTTTAATGGCAAAAATCCAAGCTATAATATGGAAAACAGCCCAAAAAGCAAGCGTTACAAACAAAACAAATACGAACGAGCCGATACGCGCAACAATTTTACCATAAATTGTGATGCTCAACGGAAGAGGATGAATAAGCAAAGAAATTACAGAAATAACCATTAATCCCCGCCAAAGGGTCATTGGCCATGATTTTAATTTTGCATAATCATCGACAATTAATACAGATAAAGCCAGTACACAGGTTGAAATAATAGAAATCGTATCCATAATTGTAAATTTTAATTATATATTATTGGTTTTAATATAGTATTTTGCCAAAGTTTTGTCAAACAACTTTTAAATAAGAAGAAATAAGAAAAAATATTTTGTAAAAGAAAGTAAAAAATATAATTTTATGATTAATTAACCAAGCCGTGTTATCTTGCGAACTCTACGGAAGTGAGGCGGGATGATTAGGAAATCAAAACAGCAGGATTATGAAAAACTTACAAAATTATGGCTGGAAGCCAGCTTGAAAGCACATGATTTTATTGCCGCAGATTATTGGAAACAAGCGGCAGATAAGATTAAAACGATTTATCTTCCTACCGCGCAAACTTATGTTTTTGAAGACAAACATCAATTAAAAGGTTTTATCAGCCTGTTAGACAATAATTACATTGCCGCATTATTTGTCAGCCGCGGACATCAAAAACAGCGTATCGGGACAAAACTGCTGCAATATGTCCGGCGGCGGAGGCCGAATATGCAACTTCGTGTTTTTGTACGCAATACCAACGCCTTGCGCTTCTACCAAAAATGCGGATTTAAGGTCGTTTCCGAAGGAACAGATACGAAAACACAGGAAAAAGAGTTATTAATGGCTTGGGCGCAGGGGTGTTTCAGCGGGCATGTAAAAATATATAAAGGGGATTCATGAAAGGACCGTTCGCTTTGCTTCAGCGAACGGTTTTTCCTAATAAACAGAAGTTAAACGCGCCTGAATAATTGCAGATAATTCGGCAGCGGTTTCTTTGGCTTCTTTACGTCCGGAAACGCTTATTGCATAGTCACCGAACATTCTACAAATTCTTGGCCACAACGGTGCAGAAAAGCGCAGATATTCTTCCAGGCGGGCGTGAAAATTACTGAGGTCCTGACGAGAACAAGCCTGCCTTTCCTGCCGGCATTGTTCTTCACGTTTGAGAATCAAGTCAAGCAGCGTATGGCGGCGAACAATAAAGGCCTTATTTTCTTTCAGAAGTTCATTAAAAGCCTCTAATGCTTCTCGTCCACTTAAATAACCATCCATTACCGTGACGGCAATGTCTTTCCGGTTTAAACGTTCTTTTAAAAGCGGCACCCAAGTTTCATACGGCACCAGTAATCCTTTATCCGTACAGGATTGTATTTGCCGGCCGATTTCCGTTTGGTTAGCGACTTCCTGCCGCAACAGATCTCCAACAGCAAAGCTTTGAATTTGTTCTGCGGACAAACCTGGCCATTTTTCAATTTCAGCAACAAGATAATGACGCAAGGCACTTTTTCCGGCGCACGGCGCGCCAATAATAAAAATAACACATTTTTCCATATCTGATAATTTTTTAATAATAAGTTATTGAAATGATTCATAACTTTTTCTCAACGGAAAATCAACTCTTTTATTTCGCACTTTTTTGGGTCAGACATCTTGCCAAAAAATTAATTTTATTATATATTATAAGTGTATAGGGCAGTAATGTTCTATACATTTGGATTAACAAGTATGGAGATTTTATGAGTACCGAAACGCATATTACTGCGTCAAGTAATAATAATGATTTAGACCGATGTTCGTCTTTGTTATTAAACTATAATTATTCAAAAACATTTAAACGTTCTGATTTTTCTTTTGCAAGTTTTTGTGAGGGCTTATCGGTTCTGAAGGGGGTGTAATTATGCTGTCCTTCAGAAATAAAATTGCGAAAACCGATCCCGAAGTTATTCGCCAAATTGCGGCATCTACAGGTTTTTTTGATGAACAAGACATTCGTATCAATGTAGATATTGCAGAAAAATTACTCAATAAAAAAGATTCCAACCACAAATTTTTGTTCGCTGATTATATGAACAAAACCGTTGCTTATGTTTGTTACGGAGAGCTTACTGACGCCAAAGAAGGAACTTATGAAATTTATTGGCTGTCGACTCTGAACGAATATCGCGGTTTGGGAATTGGTCGGAATTTAATTAATAAACTGATTACCAAATTGCGCAAAAAAGGCGCTAAAAAACTCTATGTAAAAACGGACAGCACGGAACAATATGCGCCGACCCGCCGTTTTTATGAAAAATGCGGTTTTAAACTGCAGGCTGTTTTGCCCGGATATTATAACGATAATGACAGCTGTTGCATTTATGCCCTTGAGTTGCGGGAAAAAGATGCTTTGGGATTTTATCCCGAGCAGTATGTTGCCGCAGAATAAATATCCTGCTTTTAGAAAAGTCCCTTCCTTACGGAGGGGATTTTTCATGTCGTTTCTCTGTTTTTTATAAAAAAATTGTTTGACATTTTGTTTTTGTTTCTTTATAGTTTCGTTGTCATTGGGGGTATAGCTCAGTTGGGAGAGCGTTTGAATGGCATTCAAAAGGTCAGCGGTTCGATCCCGCTTACCTCCACCAATTTAAGAAACCGCCTACTGAGGGCGGTTTTTAAGTAAGATTTCGGGGCTATAGCTCAGATGGGAGAGCGACTGGTTCGCAATCAGTAGGTCAGGAGTTCGATCCTCCTTAGCTCCACCAATTTTGCAAGACTGTTCTTCAACGGATGGTCTTTTTTTGTTGCCGGAGGATCGAACTGCGTTCGTCTGGCTGCGTAAGTTTCGCCTTTGGCTTAACAACTCCGCTGCGGGCACCATAAATGTAACGCTCGCTTTCCGGCGCTGCCGCTTGCGCGCGAGCTAACATTTCTGTCTTTGACGTTGAAAAATCCTCCACCGGAGAATTTTTCTGCTGTCAACCCCGCCGAGTGCGCCAGTTTCCTTAATTAATAAATTCTTTCCTCAATTAGGCTGAGTTTTTTATTTAAATGTTTTCTGGTATATGTTAATATTAAAACACACAAGAAAGTTAAGGAATGATTCATGGATAATCAAGTTATAGAAAAATTACAACAAATGAACCATGACAAAAAGCTCCCTTTTGCCTTTGATAACGAAAAAATAAAAATAATCAGTGATAAAGGACAGAATTATGCAATTAAAGCCGGAGCTAAGTTGATCAGAGTCCCTAAAGACACTCATTCTCAGTCTTGGAAAGATTTGCTGAGAGAAAAAGAAATATCAAAAATGCTCAAGAGTCAAAATCTCCAAACCAAAACTTCCGAGGTATACACCTTTTCTAATGAAGATATTTCATTTGCTTATCATGATATGGTTCCCGGAGATATACTGGAGGGGAAAAAAGGTGAAGAGCTTTATACTCAGCTTACCGAGGAACAAAAAAACTTGTTGGCTGGGGATTTAGCCGTTTTTTTTGCAGAGCTTCACCAAATTCCATTAGATAACCTTAATGATATTCCGCCTTATGGGGCAGAAAAAATCAGTTATGATTACGAAAAACGACCGGATTTTGATTATGTCAAAAACAAAAAGCATTTAGATAAATTCGGCATTAATCTGGATGAGTTTAGAACACCTATAACTGAGGACAAAGTCTTTTGTCATAATGATTTGCATGGTGGAAACTTAGCCATCGATCCGGAGAAGGAGCATGTTTTAAATGGTATTTTTGACTTTGGAAATGCCGACATTAACGATAGAAGCGTGGACTTCATTAAGATTTGTGCCGTTGATCGAAATTTAGCACGCAAAACTCTAAAAGAATATAATAAAATTACCGGAGCCAACGTCAGTATGAAAGAAGTTGACTACCAATATCTTAATTGGATATCCGCAAGTATTGAGAAGTTTTCACAAAAACAACTTACCGAAGAACAGCAGCAGAAAGTGTTCCATCAATTCAGCCATGATTTAAATATGTTCAGAGTTGATGTTTTGAAAGAAAAAATCAACCGAAGAGATGAGAGGCTTTCTCATAATCCTCAAGTTCCATTTAACTCCACAAGTTTTAAAGAAATTGATTCTGCATCGTTAAAGATGATGGGAGAAAAAGCTTTCAACAGAGATTAGAACTATTATGAAAAACCCCGTCAATTTTGGCGGGGTTTTAATTTTGGCTGGTTCAGAATTATTTTACGTAAATCCGAACTTCCGGAGATGTGGCATCGCCGCTGGTTTTTGACGACAAAGAAACTTTGTCCGCAGAAACACCCATGCTGATGATTTCTTTGAAAATCTCACCGGCATTTTTCTGAGCATTGCTCTTGGAAAGCTGAGCGGCACTTGACGGTGTTACGGCAACAACATCAAAACGGACATTCGGCTTTTTGGAAACCGCATTGCTGACAGCCTGTCTTAAACCATCCTGATAGTTAACGTTTGCCTTATTGAATTTGGCAACAAACAAAGGCTTTGAAGATGATACGGACGCATTGCCAATCAGAATCGGATTAGCGGCCGGCGTAACCGTACTGCTGACCAACGGCGTATTGCCGACACCATAGCTGCCGACTTTGATTGAGCTGTTCAAGTCAACAATATAGCTGCGGGCGCCTTCAATATACTGCTGCTGACGGGAAATGTCGGCATTGACTTCAGACAACAAGCTGTTAATCAGAATTGATGTCTGGTTTGTTTCATTTTCCAGGATACGCAACTGGCGATGATCTTCGTCAATCGCACCGGAAACGCCGTAAGCCGCACGGATAGAATCCAGCAGGTAAGTCGTCATGGCTGCGTCAGAAGCAACACGGGCAGACAACTGGTTTAAAGTATCTGTATTGACGTTCATTGTCTGAACATTATTCTGGGCGCTTTGCAGCAAAGCATACATATTGGGATTGCCTGGAGTGGTTCCAACCTGCAGTTTTGCTTCAATTGTCCCGATTGTCTTGTGGTACTGCATAGCATTGTTAATTACAGACGCACGGACTTTTTGCAGTTCTTCATTATGTTTTTTAATGGAAGACTGCAGTTGTGTGAGTTCATTACGGAAAGAAATAACTTTCTGACCGACAAAAGTTCCTGTCTGACTTCCCTCTTCAATTTCAATCGGTTCAAAATTTGTTGTTCCGAGAGTCGGCAGATTACCGGTGTTCTGGTAAGCTGTTGCAACCTGTTCCTGGTCATCTGAGCCCGTTAATGACGGGAATAACGCGTCTGAACTGAATGTGCAACCGCTCATTACCATCATTGAAATTGAGGCTAAAGATAATTTAATAGCTATTTTCTTCATAAACGTACCTTTTAAAAACCTGTTATATAACTTCTTCTTGTTTTACACTTTTATCTTATGTTGTAAAGGAATTTTTATAAAAAACAAGTGTTAATGTATATTTTTTGTAATAATTAACCTCACACAAAAGCACTTTAGAAGCAATACTTTAAAATTCTTTTAAATTATTTGAAAATTTTGCTTGCAAAATAAAATAATCCGCTGTATTAAATTACACGAAAGTTGCACTATGCACTCGTAGCTCAATTGGATAGAGCATCTGACTACGGATCAGAAGGTTGTGAGTTCGAACCCCGCCGAGTGCGCCAGTTTCTTAAAGATCGTTCATTATATGAATGGTCTTTTTTTTTGTTATCGACCAGGGGTTCGAACTGCGTTCGTCTGGCTGCGTAAGTTTCGCCTTTGGCTCAACAACTCCGCTGCGGGCAATCGGTTTGTAACGCTTGCGGCGCGGCGTTATCTCTTGCTGGCAAGCTAACAAAACCTCCCTGTCGTTGAAAAATCCTCCACCGGAGAATTTTTCTGCCTCCAGCCCCGCCGAGTGCGCCAGTTTCTTAAAGATCGTTCATTATATGAATGGTCTTTTTTTTTGTTATCGACCAGGGGTTCGAACTGCGTTCGTCTGGCTGCGTAAGTTTCGCCTTTGGCTCAACAACTCCGCTGCGGGCAATCGGTTTGTAACGCTTGCGGCGCGGCGTTATCTCTTGCTGGCAAGCTAACAAAACCTCCCTGTCGTTGAAAAATCCTCCACCGGAGAATTTTTCTGCCTCCAGCCCCGCCGAGTGCGCCAGTTTCTTAAAGACTGTTCTTAAACGAGCAGTCTTTTTTTATTGACAACCATCATATATCATTTCTTCTTTGTCATTTTTCTCTCCTCACATCGAAAATAATGATTGAACAGTGGGAATTTTTATGCTATAGTATCCTTGTGATGACAAGTGTGGAGGATACGATGAAGAATATTTCCCAAGTAATATTGCT
>JAUNPO010000077.1:1689-9122 GCA_030536665.1 Pseudomonadota bacterium | reverse complement strand
CGCAATAAGGGCATTTAGAGAGGCAGTAGGGCCAATGAATATAAACCCCAAACGGAAAAATGCGCTTAACGGTCATCTGCGGCGATAATCCGGTGCTCGCGTCCTCACGTACTTGTATGTACGCTGCGGGTCTGCGCTCCGTGTTATCATCCTCATCTGTTCCGTTAATCGCATTTTTCCCCGTGCCAGGGATCGAAATTTGGTGATTTTGAGTATTAACGGTCATCTCTGGCAAAAATCCGGTGCTCGCGTTCTCACGTACTTGTATGTACGCTGCGGGTCTGTGCTCCGTGTTATCACCAGAGATTGTTGTGTATTTACTGTGATTATTTTGTATTTTGCTCATAATTCTTTTAGTCATGGATTTATTGTTAAGCTATAGGTGATGAAGCGGCTTGAGTCAATGCTTTTGTTATTTCGTTGACTTTTGTCTAAATTTAGGGTAAGGTAGATTTTAATATGTATAATTTAATTTCTATTATTATGGATAAACGAGAGATTATTAAACAAGCGATTAAGTCGTTAGAGGTACAGGGAGTCAGTTATCGGGAGCTGATGGCTTATTTATTGAAAGGCAACGCGAGAAACATTTCTTATGAAATTGTTTATGCCGATAATAGTGTTTCTTTAGAGTATGTCTACGGAAAGGAAATTAAAGGCGTTATTTTTACCATTGAAGCTAAAGAAGTTTTTATTTCCGCCAGATATGCGCCTAAGAGAATGACGAAATCAGAGAGTGCAAAATACTGTGCTTCAATTAAAGTCAAAGGATATCTCTGCACAGAAGGAGAAGCGAGACACTGGACAGAAAGGGGATTATTGTATCGTTATCAAGGCCAGATTAATCAGGTTTTGGAGGAATTAGGGCTTGAAAAGATTGATAATCGGCTTATTTGGTCATCATGTTTTAGCGGTCATTATAACGGTGAGCTATATTACAGTGTTTATCCGATCAGTTGTGGGACGCAAAGTTCTAATGTCAGCCACTGTTTATCTGTTCGTCCGGTGTGCTTTCTATCTTAAATTCATTATCAAAAAAGCTTGGAATTATGTTCCAAGCTTTTTTGGCGTTGGGGTTAGAGGATGAACTTTGACAAGTCAGACGCTTCGGTATACTTGTGCAGTTTTTCCTCGACCCTTTCCGCGGTGATAATCTCGGTTTCTCCGCTTTTGTCCGTGGCGGAAAAGCTGATGTCTTCCAACAGGATTTCCAGAACGGTATGCAGTCGGCGGGCGCCGATGTTTTCGACATTTTCATTGATGGCAACGGAAATGTCGGCGATTTTATCAATAGCGGCCGGTTCAAATTCAAGTTTGAAGTTTTCAGTGCCGAGCAGGGCAACGTATTGTTCAATCAAGTTGGCTTCCGGCTCAGTCAGAATTTTGACAAAGTCGTCATGGGTCAGGGCTTTCAGCTCAACACGGATGGGCAGTCGGCCTTGCAGCTCCGGCAGCAGGTCGGACGGTTTGGACAAGTGAAAAGCGCCGGAGCAAACAAACAGGATGTGATCCGTTTTGACAGCGCCGTGTTTGGTGTTGACGGTTGTTCCTTCAATCAGGGGCAGCAGGTCGCGCTGGACGCCTTCGCGGGAAACATCGCCGCCGCGGCGATCATCTTTGCCGCTGATTTTATCAATCTCGTCAATGAATACGATACCGTCGTTTTCAACCGCTTTGATTGCTTCGGCAATAATTTTTTCGTTGTCGAGAAGTTTGTCGCTTTCTTCTTCAATAACGGCTTTCATCGCTTCCGAAACTTTCATCTTGCGGGTTTTGTATTTTTCCCCGAAAGGTTTGCCGATGAGGTCGCCAAGACTGATCATGCCCATTTGCGCGCCGGGCATTCCGGGAATGTCTATGGTCGGCATGGTGTTGTTGCCGTTGTCGATGAGACTGATTTCGATTTCTTTGTCGTTCAGCTGTTCGCTTCTCAGCATATCACGGAATTTTTGTTTGGTTTCTTCACTGGCGCTCAGGCCGACCAATGCCTCCAAAACCCGTTCTTCGGCGGCTGTTTCGGCTTTGGCGCGGACATTTTTGCGCATTTCTTTTTTGGTTGTGTGAATGGAGATGTCAACCAAATCGCGGATGATTGATTCCACATCCCGGCCGACATAGCCGATTTCGGTAAACTTTGTTGCTTCAACCTTAATGAAGGGCGCTTTGACCAGTTTGGCCAGACGGCGGGAGATTTCAGTTTTGCCGACGCCGGTCGGGCCGACCATCAGAATGTTTTTGGGGACAATTTCTTCACGCAGGCGTTCCGGCAGCTGCATCCGCCGCCAGCGGTTGCGCAGCGCAATGGCAACGGCTTTTTTGGCCTCCTGCTGGCCGACGATGAAACGGTCTAATTCTGATACGATTTCGCGCGGGCTGAAATTTGCAGTCATTGTCTTTTCCTTATATTTTTTCAACAATTACGTTGTGATTGGTATAAACGTCGATATCTCCGGCAATTTTCATCGCTTTGCGGGCAATATCTTCCGGGGTCATGTCTTGGATGTCATACAAGGCTTTGGCTGCTGCCATGGCGTAATTTCCGCCGGAGCCGATACCGATAATGCCGTCGTCCGGTTCCATGACTTCTCCGGTTCCGGAAATGACCAGCGAGATGTTTTTGTCAGCAACAATCATGAAGGCCTGAAGCTGGCGGAGATATTTGTCCATGCGCCAGTCTTTTGCCAACGCGACCGCTGCGCGTTTGAGCTGATAGGCATTTTTTTCAAGTTTTTCTTCCAGGCGTTCAATCAGGGTAATGCCATCGGCGGCAGCTCCGGCGAAACCGGCGATGATGGCGCCGTTGCCGATACGGCGGACTTTTACGGAGCGGGACTTAAAGACGATTGCTTCTCCCAGCGTTGCCTGTCCGTCTCCGGCCATAACAACTTCGCTACCTTTTCTAACGCAGAGTATTGTGGTCATAATGTCTTATTCCTATAAATAAATTAATTTTATTGGGTATTTAAAGCAACTTATGCTGTTATGACTTATGTAGGTAGTCTTTCGCCGGAATGCAAGCTCCTGTTTTAAATCTCATCCCAGCCTTCAATGGCCGTGCTTTGATTGTAGGAAGACACGTTGGCTTCAAAGAAGTTGCCTTTGACGCTGCCGGAGCCGTTGGTGTCGGCAATATTTTCCAGCTGTTGGTAAGGATTAGTATTAAAACCGTCATACATGGGTTTCAGGCCGATGTCTTTCAGGCGTTTGTTGGCGATGAATTTGGTGTATTGTTCAATGGTTGCCGGGGTGATGCCGGTGATGTTTGAGCCGATGATGTGGTTACTCCAGTTGATTTCCTGTTCAACGGCTTTTTCAAACATCTGATAGGTTTCTTCATCATTGAAGAATGTATCGTCTTCCGCGGCAATTTCTTTAATGATGTTGGCAAAAAGGACGCAGTGCGTCAATTCGTCGCGGTTGATGTATTTTATTTCGTCAGCCGTACCGATCATCAGGCTGCGGGCGGCCAAGTTGTAAAAGAAGTTAAAGCCGTTATAGAAATAAACGCCTTCGAGAAGGTAGTTGGCAATCAGCACTTTGGCAAAGTTTTTGTCAGTCTGGTTTTCAACAAAGTTTTGATAGATTTCGGCGATGTATTGGTTTCTTTCCAGCAAAACCGGGTCTTTGCGCCATTTTTCGTAAATGTCTTCCCTTTTATCAGCAGGAATGATACTTTCGATAATATAGGCGTAGCTTTGCGAGTGGACGGCTTCCTGATAGGTTTGGATGGACAGAACCAGATTGACTTCCGGCGCCGTGATGTATTCGTTGATGTTTGGCAGGTTATTGGTTTGGATGCTGTCCAGAAAAACCAGAAAAGACAAGATGCCGTCATAGGCGCGTTGTTCATCCGGCGTTAATTCGTTGTAGGCGCGTTTGTCGTCAAAGAGGGATACTTTTTCGGGAATCCAGAAATTTTCCATCATCAGGCGGTAAAGCTTGTTTGCCCATTGGTATTTAACGTTATTGAGGTTAAACAGGTTGGTGACATTACCGCGAATCATCCGGCGGTTGATGATGTTGTCATCGCCTTTGATGTTGAACAAGAGTTTGCGCTGCATAATTTTTCTCCTAAATTTGGTTAACCGGCACAGCTGACACATTCTTCTTTTTCGGCAGAAGAGCCGTCTTTTTGAATGGTGCGGGTGTAGTAAAGGGTTTTGATGTCTTTTTTCCAGGCGTCCATAATTGTTTCATAGACGTCAACAGCTTTGATATTGCGGTTGAGGTTGTACATCAGTTCGATGGAAATGCCGGTGTCAATCCATTTGTTGATACGGGACATGATATCGATTACCGTTCTCTGGCTGATGTTTTTGTTTTCCTGATAGAACCAGAATTTGTCGCGGATAAACGGCGGACAGTTGGGAATTGAGCCTTTGCCGTGCGTTTCAATGAAGAATTTGCTGTAAACCGGCAAAACGGAAGCCGAGCAGCCCTGAATTAACGATGAACTGGTGTTGGGCGCAATGGCGGACAGTTGAGAGTTGCGAATGCCGTATTGAGCCAGACCTTCGAAAATTTCATTCCATTCGTTTTTGTATTTTGAATTTTGCTGAAACCAGAGTTGCCCGTGGCCGAAGATAATTCCTCTGTCCCAATCGGAGCCGGAATAGGCTTCAAACGTTCCTTTGCGGCGGGCGGCGTCAATGCTGGCCTTGATATTGTAGATGGCCATTTTTTCAAACAAATCATCAACATAATCAGCGGATTTGATATAGGGAATCGAATTTTTTGCCAGGTGGTCAGCCAGTCCCATGGCGCCGATGCCGATTGTCCGATAGCGGCGGTTGTGCAATGTGCCTTCAAGAATTGGCACGGTCGTCAGGTCAATGGCGTTGTCAAGAATACGGACAGAGGTTTCGCAAACGCTTTCCAGTTCCTTGTCGGAATCAATGAAAGCCAGATTGACGGAAACGAGATTGCAGACGTGAACCAGGCCGTCATGGCAGGTTTGGACGATATTGTTATCCTTGTCAAAGGTTTTGGCGGAAAACTGTGTCGGGCGGACATTGCTGTGAGATTCCGTGCAGAGGTTGGTGCCGACAATAATACCGTCGTGCTTATTGGGGTTATAGCGGTTAAGCGTGTCTTTGAACGCAATGTAAGGCATGCCGGTTTCAATCTGCGAACGCATGAGCTTTTTAAGCAGTTCTTTGGCGGGGAAGAATTTGGCCATTTCCAGCTTGCCGAATTCGGCGTCAAGATAAAGCTGGTTGTAGATTTCTTCAAACTTTGCGCCCCAGAGGTTGCCGAGTTCAACGCCGTATTTTTCACGGACTTCGTGCGGGTCAACCAACAGCCATTTTTCATTGTTTTCGACTTTTTTCATGAACAAATCAGGAATAACGACCTGGGGGAAGATATCATAAGCTTTCATGCGCTGGTCGCCGTTTTCGGTGCGGAGGTCAAGAAAGTCTTCAATATCCCGGTGCCAAATGTCCAGAGAAACGGTTACGGCGCCTTTTCTCTTTCCCTGCTGGTTGACGGCGACCGCTGTGTCGTTAATGATGCGAATCCAAGGAATTACGCCGCCGGACGCATTTTTTACGCCTTTGATGCGGGAGCCTTTGCAGCGGACGCGGGAAATGTTGACGCCAACGCCGCCGCCGAATTTTGAAATGGCGGAAATCTGGTCAATGACGTAAAAAATAGAATCGCGGTTGTCGTCCATAACGGTGATGAAGCAGGAACTTAAGTTGCCGTTGGGGCGGCGGAGGTTCATTAACAGCGGCGTGCCGAGGGAGATTTTGCGGTCAGCCAGTTTTTGATAGGTGTCTTTTACTTTTTCAAGACGGACGTCCCGCGGTTCGTTTTGTTCAATCAGCAGGGCAATGCTCAAGAACATTTCCTGCGGAAGTTCGACAATGTGGTCGTTGAATTCACAGAGATAGCGTTTGATAAGCAGGTTGATGCCGGCATAGTCGTAAAGCAGGTCATATTCGGGGTTGATAAAAGAAGCCGCGGTTTTGATTTCCTCAGCACTGTAATGGCTGGGGATTTCATTGCTGTAGATGTTGTTCTTTATGCAAAAGTCCAAAAATTCGGGATAGTTATAAGGCGCAGACTGTTTGTGATTTACGCCGCGGAGGATTGCTGTTTGTTTGTATAAGTTAAACAATTTTAAGCGGCCGGCGGCGTTTTTCCAGTCAGGTTCTTCAACCGACGTCAGATTCAAAGCGGCTAAAGTCAAGTCGTTAATCAGTTTTGAGGCGGGAATGTTGTCTTTTACGAAATCCGGTAATTTTTCGATGACTTTGTTTGTGTCCAGATTGAATCCCCGGACAGCCAAAGACAGGATTTTTTGGATTTTGTTAAGGTCAAATTTTTGCTTTTCGCCGCTTCTTTTGGTAACAGATTGATTTTGCATAAGAACTACCCTCTGAAAATATACAATATAATGTGTTTTGTTTTGGTTCTTTATACAATATATTGATTCAACAAAGTATGTAAACATAAAAAAATATTTATGAAATGATATTTTTTAACTCTTTGTTTTCAGTATTTATTAAGGCCTTGGGGGTTATACTGTTCGGCAGTGAAGATTTGAAATTTTGGAACAAAAATGCCGGGGAAGTGGTTAAAAGCCTTAAAAGTATATTATGACCGCAGAATGCTGATAATGCTGGGACTGGGGTTTTCGAGCGGTTTTCCGTTACTGCTGGTTTTCGGAACATTGAATTTATGGCTTGACGCTTCGGGGATATCTTACGCGTTAATCGGCGCTTTTTCTCTGGTTAAGACGCCGTACAGTTTCAAGTGGATGTGGTCGCCGATTGTTGACAGGGTGCGGCTGCCGTTTTTCGATAGGCTGGGCCGGCGCCGCGGCTGGGCTGTTTTTACGCAGATTGTGATGATGCTGGCGATTTTGGGGATGTCGACAATCAGTCCGGCGGAGCATACCTGCTGGCTGGCGGCCATGGCCGTTTTGGTGACGATAGCCTCGGCGTCGCAGGATATTGTTTTGGACGCTTTTCGTATTGAGAGTTTCAGGGATAACGAGCAAGGCGCCGGCGCGGCGATTTTTGTGCTGGGGTACCGTTTGGGCATGGTATTTTCGGGAGCGGTGGCTTTATGGCTGGCGGCGTATATGAGTTGGAATCAGGTTTATTTTATCATGGCGTTCGGCGCTTTGGTCGGGGTTGTCACGGTTTTGTATTCCAAAGAACCGATAAAAGACCGGCGTTATAAGGAACCGGCGCTGAAGGGTAATTTTAAGCAGCGGCTGCATCGTTTTATTGACAAGGCGGTGGTTGAGCCGTTCGCCGATTTTATGAAGCGTCCGAACTGGAAGCTGATATTGCTGTTTGTTTTTCTTTATCGGATGAGCGATGCTTATATGGGGCCGATGGCGAATGTTTTTTATGTTAAAATGGGCTTTTCTACGGCGGAAATTGCTTCAATAAGCAAATTGTTCGGTATGGGGGCAACAA
>JAUNPO010000077.1:0-1679 GCA_030536665.1 Pseudomonadota bacterium | reverse complement strand
TTGTCGGCGGCATTGTGGTCAGCCGTTTCGGCATTATGAAATCTTTGTGGATTTGCGGGGTTTTGCAAGGTCTGACGACGCTGGTTTTTGTTGTTCAGGCTTATGCCGGCCATGATATTTATGTGTTAATCGGCTGTATTTCTTTGGACAATATTTCCGGGGGAATGTGTGTGGCGGCGTTTGTTGCTTATATGTCGACGCTGTGTAATGTGGCTTATACGGCAACGCAATATGCTTTGCTGTCTTCCCTGATGAGTTTTGCACGCGATGTCTGCGCCGCGACGTCCGGGCTGGTTGCCGCTGTGGTTTCATGGGATGTCTTTTTTATAATTACTTCGCTTATGGTTATTCCCGGACTTGTTGTTTTGTATATTCTGCAATGTCGGGAAGGAGAGTTGAACAGTCACAGAGTGAGGATAAAAGCATGAAAAATTTATCCGGTGTTTTTCTTTTGGTTTTGGGGATGGTTTTGTTATCCGGGCATGAGGCCGGGGCATATTCCCGTTTGCAGGCGGCAAAGGATTTTCCCAAACCGCAGTTTGAAGAAATTTTTAAAAATCTGTGGTTTTATGATACGTTGTACAGTATTGACAATCCCGAACTGGAACTGCAGCTCAGGCCGAACAGTATCACTTTTAAGGGAACGATGCCGAAGAAGTGCGATTTGCTGCAAAATCTTGATACCCGAGTGGTTTATCACTGCCGACACGGCAATATGAGTTACGGGGATTATGATACATATCATATGTTTGTTGCTGCCGGTCCAGATGAGGCGGGAAGATGTCTGGTTTTGGGGGATACGAAAGTTCGTCCGGACAAGCTTAATCCGGGCGAGAATCCGGTTGTTTATTACTTTAAAGCGGAAAACTGCGGTGAATATGAAGATTTAACGGATTATCTTATCCGTTTTTGATTTTTTTGTTGACTTTTGTCTAATGCGCGGTAATATTGGGGTATGAAATTTATTATTAATTAAAACATATAATTATGGAAATAGAAAAGGTTTTACAGCAGGCTAAAGAGCTTTTAGAAAGCGCTAATCTTACAGTTGATGATTTGGTGCAGTATTGCGAAAAGGGGCTTCCTTTTGAGGTTATGTATGAAGGCATGGTTCGGTCATGGGTTTCGCTTGAAGGTAAGAAGCCTTTGGGCGTGATTTTTGAGAATCATCTGATTACGTTGAAAGATTCGCCAGATAAGGTGGATTGGTATAAGGCTAAAGATTATTGTCGAAGTGTTAAGATTGACGGTCACGCTTGCAGTGTCGGAAAGCTTAGATTCTGGAAGAAACTGGTGAATAGTTCTTGGAAACAGAAAGAAGCGCTTGATTGTTTGTTGATTAGGCTTGGCGGTACGGCTTTGGGTGTAAAAAGGCGTTGGTCGTCGTCCGAGTATGACACCTACGGTGCGTGGGTCTTCTGTACGGACACAGGCGCTGGTCAAGGCGGCGTGAGCTTCTACAGTAAGTACTACGATAACAGAAACTTCGTCGTTCGTCCGGTGCTGGATTTGTCTGATTTATCTTAATTAAGAATAAAAGCTCTGAGTTTTGGCTCGTAGCTTTTTTGTTGACTTTTGTCTAATGCGTGGTAATATTGGGGTATGAAATTTATTATTAATTTAAAAAAATATAATTATGGAAAGAGAGGAATTTTTACAAAGTATTAAAGACAGTTTAG
>JAUNPO010000076.1 GCA_030536665.1 Pseudomonadota bacterium | reverse complement strand
TCACAAGGATACTATAACATAAAAAAATTTACTGTTCAATCACTATTTTTGATAAATAAAGGGAAAAATGACAAAGAAGCCGGGACAGCAGAGCGAGAGTGGCTTTTGTGTGGTTGGGGGACGTCTTTGTTGAGGGTTTTAGACCCTGAGCTAAACTCAGGGTGACAAGTGGATGGATGGTTTGGGGGCTTTGAAATGACGAAGCTTTGGAGCGGGCTTTTCGGCAGCGCGGCGAGGCAGGGCGCTAGGGTTTTGGGCGCGCAAAATCGGTTTGTGCAAATAACTTTATTTTGTGTTTGAATCTTAATAAATTAGAAATAAATATCAGATATGATTTCCACAGTTTTTAAAGTTTCAAGACAGAGATTTTGCTCGTGAAAAAAGAATCTAAAATTAAAATAACAACCAAGTATGCGACGGCGATTTATGAAGCCGCGGAAGCTGACGGCGATTTGAAGCGTGTGGCGGAAGATTTGCAGAAGCTGCGCGCGGCGCTTGCCGATGACGGCATGATTGTCAAATATTTGGCGAATCCGCTGTGGGAAGTTCAGGATAAAAAAGAGGCTCTGAAAGCTGTGGCGGTAAAGTTGAAATTGGCGCCGGAATCGCTGAACAGCCTGTTGGTTATTGCCGACAACAACCGTTTTGCCGAGCTGCCGGACATCCTTGACGGCTTTCGCCGGGTTTATCAAGAGAAACATGGTATTGCCGAGGTTCGGGTGGAAACGGTTAAGCCGCTTTCCAAAACCCAGGACGAAAAGCTGAAGGCAAATTTGAAAAAGTTCCTCAAAAAAGAGGTGTTGGTTAATTATGAAATTAAGCCCGAAATTTTGGGAGGCCTGATTATCTCCTACGGTTCGGACATGATTGACGATTCAATCAAAGGAAAGTTAAATCGTTTAGAAACAGTAATGAAAGGTGGACAATAATGTCTGTAGTTGCCAGCGAAATATCTTCCATTATTAAGGACAAAATCGCCAAGTCGGACGTCGATTTAGACGTTTCCGAAGTCGGACAGGTGTTGTCCGTCGGCGACGGTATCGCCCGCATTTACGGTTTGGATAAAGTTCAGTCCAATGAAATGGTCGAATTTGAATCCGGCGTTAAAGGGATGGCTCTTAATCTGGAAGAAGACAATGTCGGCGTGGTTATTTTCGGTTCCGACGAAACTATCAAAGAAGGCGACAAGGTTAAACGCACCGATAAAATCGTGAGCGTTCCGGTCGGCAAGGAACTGTTGGGGCGCGTTGTTGACGCTCTGGGTGAACCGATTGACGGCAAAGGCGCCATTAAGGCCAAGGAATACAGCAACTCGGAAGTCAAAGCGCCGGGAATTATTGCCCGCCGCAGCGTCCATGAACCGGTTCAGACCGGCTTGAAGATTGTTGACTCGCTTATCCCAATCGGCCGCGGTCAGCGCGAGCTTATCATTGGTGACCGCCAGACCGGTAAGACGGCGATTATTCTGGATACGATTATTAACCAGAAAGCCATTAATGACGCCGCCAAGTCGGAAAGCGAAAAAATGTATTGCATTTATGTCGCAATCGGGCAAAAACGCTCTACCGTGGCTCAGGTGGTTAAAACTCTGAAAGATTACGGCGCGCTTGATTATACGATTGTGGTTGCCGCCACGGCTTCCGACCCGGCGCCGATGCAGTTTATTGCGCCGTATTCGGGCTGTGCCATGGGCGAGTATTTCCGCGACAACGGTATGCACGCGACGATTTTTTACGATGACCTGTCCAAGCAGGCAACGGCATATCGCCAGATGTCCCTGTTGCTCCGCCGTCCGCCAGGGCGTGAAGCTTATCCGGGTGACGTCTTCTATCTGCACTCTCGTTTGTTGGAGCGTGCGGCGAAGATGAGTGATGCCGAGGGCGCCGGTTCTCTGACCGCTTTGCCGGTTATTGAAACGCAGGCGGGGGACGTTTCGGCCTATATTCCGACCAACGTTATTTCAATTACCGACGGCCAGATATTCCTTGAAACATCGCTGTTCTATCAGGGCGTCCGTCCGGCGGTCAACGTCGGTATCTCGGTCAGCCGTGTGGGGTCGGCCGCGCAGATTAAAGCCATGAAGCAGGTTGCCGGCAAGATTAAGCTTGACCTTGCGCAATACCGCGAAATGGCAGCGTTTGCCCAGTTTGCCTCAGACCTTGATCCGGCGACCAAGCAGCTCTTGTCACGCGGCGAAAGACTGACCGAACTGTTGAAACAGCCGGTTTATCACCCGATGCCCGTTGAGGAAGAAGTTCTTTCCATCTTTGCCGGTGTGAGAGGTTATCTTGACCGGGTTGAAGTTAAGGAAATTAAGGAATTCGAAAGCAGAATGTTGACCGATGTCAAGGCCAATCATCCTGAGTTTCTTGAAGAAATCAGAAATACAAAGGCTATTTCCGAAGAGCTTGACAAGAAGCTGAGCGATTTCTTTGAGAGCTTCACCAGCGAATTCCATGATGAAGAAAAAGCAGCGTAAGGAACAGTTATGGCAGGCTTGAAAGAATTAAGAACCCGTATCGAGGCGATAAAATCGACCAAGAAGATTACTTCGGCGATGAAAATGGTTGCCGCTGCCGGTTTGCGCCGGGCACAGGGGCTGATTGCCAAGTCTGAAGTCTATAACGGCAGCCTTAAAACGTCGGCTCTGCGCGTTGCTTATGACCTGAAAGAAGAAGAGAAAAGCAAAGGCGTTGTTTATACCTATCCGGAACTTATGACCGGAAAGGGCGGCGACAGCGCCTATCTGCTGATTGTGATTTCTTCCGACAAGGGGTTGTGCGGCAGCTATAACGCCTATGTGGCCAAAGCCGCGATTAACCGTATCAACGAGCTGGAAAGCGCCGGAAAGGAAGTTAAAGTTGTCTGTATCGGCAAAAAGGCCAATGATATTATCAAGCGCCGCTATGCCGACCGCATCCTTAACGTGATTGACGGCGTGGCGCGTAAGGGGGCTGATTTTGACGAAGCGACAACCCTGACGCAGCGTTTTCTTGAAGGTTTTGAAAAGGGCGAATTTGATGTGGCGGAAATCGTCAGCAGCAAGTTTCGCTCCGCCATCAGCCGGGAGATTGCTTCCCGCCGTTTTCTGCCGGTTGCATTGCCGGAAGATATTGCGACGCCGGAAGGCACGCCGATTGACCGCGTGAATAACGCTTATTATGATTATGAACCGGGCAAGCTGGAAATGCTTGACGCCTTATTATTAATGTTGGCAAAAGCGCAGATGTTTGACGCGATTGTACAGGCTCAGGCCTCGGAACAGGGAGCGCGTATGGCGTCCATGGACAATGCGACGCGTAATGCTTCCGACATGATTTCGAAGCTGACTCTGCGCTACAACGGAATCCGTCAATCAGCGATTACCACGGAATTGACTGAGATTATTTCCGGTGCCGAAGCCATTTAATTCTGTTTTATGGAGTGTCTAAAGCAATTTTACGGTGGTTCGAAAAATTCACGTACTTCTGTGTACGCTAAAATTTTTCTCACACCTAGAAATCACTTTATCCATCTCCCTAAAACCAAATTAAAGTTCGCTTGTAATGGTGTCTAATGCAATTTTATAAATATAATTAGGTTTGATAATAGTTTTATTAATTGGAGACAATAATGACTGAGAAAAAGACCAAGGCCGCAGCAGAAAAAAAGACTAAGCCTGCAGCCAAAGCGGCAGTAAAGAAAACGACAGCGACAAAAACAACCGCTGCGCCGAAAGCCGCTGCCAAGGCAAAGACTGCGCCGGCGGCAAAAAAATCTGCGGCAAAAGTTGACCCCAAAGCCCTGGGACACGTTTCTCAGGTTATGGGCGCCGTTGTTGACGTCAAATTTGAAAATGTTGACGAGTTGCCGAACATCATGACCGCTTTGGAATGTGACAACCACGGCCAGCGTCTGGTTCTGGAAGTGGCGCAGCATCTTGGCGAGAGCGTTGTCCGTACTATTGCCATGGACACGACGGACGGTTTGGTCAGAGGTTTGCCGGTGGTTAATACCGGACATCCGATTGAAGTTCCGGTCGGGCCGGAAATGCTTGGCCGTATTATCAACGTTATCGGCGAACCGGTGGACAACCGCGGGCCGCTGACGGCAAAGCAGATGTCTCCGATTCACCGTGAAGCGCCGTCCTTTGTCGAGCAGTCGACCGAAACCGAAATTTTGACAACGGGCATTAAAGTTATTGACTTGCTTGAGCCTTATGCCAAAGGCGGTAAAATCGGTTTGTTCGGCGGTGCCGGCGTTGGTAAGACGGTTTTGATTATGGAATTGATTAACAACATTGCCAAGGGGCACGGCGGTTATTCCGTTTTTGCCGGTGTCGGCGAGCGTACCCGTGAAGGTAATGACCTGTATAACGAGATGATTGAATCCGGCGTTATTGACCTTAAGGGGGCAAATTCCAAGACCGTTCTGGTTTACGGGCAGATGAACGAACCTCCCGGAGCGCGCGCCCGCGTGGCTTTGACCGGTTTGACACAGGCCGAATATTTCCGCGACCAGGAACATCAGGACGTTTTGTTGTTTGTTGACAATATTTTCCGCTTTACGCAGGCAGGTTCCGAAATCTCCGCTTTGCTTGGCCGTATTCCGTCCGCCGTGGGCTATCAGCCGACTTTGGGGACGGATATGGGTTCCATGCAGGAGCGCATTACCTCAACCAAGAACGGTTCCATTACATCCGTTCAGGCCGTGTATGTTCCGGCCGATGACCTGACCGACCCGGCGCCGGCGACAACCTTTGCGCATTTGGATGCGACCACCGTGTTGTCCCGTCAGATTGCCGAGTTGGGTATTTATCCGGCCGTTGATCCGCTTGACTCAACCAGCCGCGTTTTGTCGCCGGATGTTGTCGGCGAGGAGCATTATCAGGTAGCGCGCCAGGTGCAGGAAGTTTTGCAGAAGTATAAATCCCTGCAGGATATTATCGCTATTTTGGGTATGGACGAGCTCTCGGAAGAAGATAAGCTGACGGTTGCCCGCGCCCGCAAGATTCAGCGTTTCCTCTCACAGCCGTTCCATGTGGCCGAAGTCTTTACCGGAACGCCGGGTGTGTTTGTCAAGCTGGAAGACACAATCAAAGGCTTTAAGGGAATTCTTGAGGGTAAGTATGACGATATTCCCGAGCAGGCCTTTTACATGGTAGGGACGATTGAGGAAGTATTGGAGAAAGCAAAGAAGCTCTAAAGTTTTTTAAAGCTTGCTCTGTGGCCGATTAGTACAGATTTCGCGGGTCGGTGAAATGCTCATTTACTACTATGTAAACTCCGCTTTCACCGCCCTAAAATCTTACTACTCGGCTCACATATCAAACTTTAAAAAACTCGTATTTAGGGCTACTAGTACAAACTCCGAACTTTTAGTAAAAGTTCGTATTTTGGGCTTCTAATACAGATTTCGCGGGTCGGCGAAATGCTCATTTACTACTATGTAAACTCCGCTTTCACCGCCCTAAAATCTTATTATAAGCCGCAAACTCCGAACTTTAGGAGAGAAGACTCGTATTGGGGCTGACGAATTTAGAACAGGATAATTTATATTATGACAGATGTAACATTAAAATTATCAAAACCATATATGGTTTATAATCCGGAGAAGGCGGACAAAATTGTTCTGCCGGCGGAGAAAGGGCCTTTGACGGTGATTTCCGGGCGGGCGCCGACATCATTAATGCTGCGCCGCGGGGTTATCCGTTTGCTGGACAAGGATAATCAGCCGCTGAAACATTATTTTGTCAAGAGCGGGGTCGCTGATGTTGCCGGCGATGTCTGCGCCGTGTCTGCCGAGATTATTGACGCTTATACGGATATGTCAAAGGAACTGGCGGCTGAAAAGCGTGATGCCGCCAAAACTCAGGAAGACAAAGATTATTACCAGATGATTTTTGATGAAATAAGCCTGACGGGAAAAGCAAAATAAAAAGAGAAAAACGATAACGGAAATGTTATCGTTTTTTTGTGGAGGAAGTTTCCATCCCGTTAAAACGCAATAATCGGGCGGATCGGGAAGTGGTTGCTTTTTTCATAGAAACTTACACCGCCGCCGTTGCCATTGCCTCCATAAGTAGAGAAGCCCCATGCAAAGTAGTTATCATACTCGGATGATGACCAGATGTGACTATAGTAGCCAGTCAAATCTGTTCCGCCTAGTTTGGATATAGTGTTGTTTATGCTGCTTAAATTTGCATAAAGGCTATTCAAAATACCGGCTGTCGGCAATGCCCATTTTCCTTTTGTTGTTGGTGCGGCGCTTGGTGCATAGTTTAGTACTTCATAAGCGGCCGGGTATGCGCTGTTATTGCCGCCACTGGCCTGAATAATCTTGGTCATGTTGCCGCTAACGTCAAAATCAGTAATTGCTTCCTGCCAACTCTGATAGTTAGATAAATAAGGCGTATCCTTACCATAGCTTCCCCAGGTAAAATGTGTGGGTAACGTGTCAGCGGTTATCGCGTAACCACAGTTGTCTGCACCGCTGCTGATATAAACAACCACGCCGATTGGGGTTTTGCCGCTGACTTTATCGGTGGCGCAAGTTCCGTCACTGTTTAATATCTGTCCGATTTTGCAGTTTTTGGCATAGCCGGTGCATTGGCCAAGTACCGCTTTTTCTTCTTTTGGTTCAGGACAATACCACCCGTTGCCAAAAGGGCATTTCAGACAGCCGCCTTTGTTGGTGGTTTCTTTATAACCAAGTTCGGCGCAACTTTGCGCCGGCGAGCATTGCGCATATAAAAGATTAGGAATTAAGGACAGGCTCGTCCCTAAAAATAAGAATTTAAAATTAATATTCATAATGAACTCTCCTGTATTTTTTTGCCATTATAACAGGAATGAGAGAATAAATCAAATACTAATTTTATTGGATTAAGAAAAAAATGACAAATAGGCAATAAAGGCGGGGATGTTAGAATGACATTTGCCGTAGCCGGGGATTGATTGAAAGGGATAAAGAAAGGCGCCGTTTTTGCGGCGCCTGAGAGAGATTTGTCAGAATTATTTTTTGCGGCTTTCCATATAATTTTCCAACCAGTGGATATTATATTGGCCGTCAATGAAATCTGACTGGGAAATAATTTCCTGGTGCAGCGGAATTGTTGTCTGAACACCTTCAATGACAAATTCCTCCAAAGCCCGGCGCAGGCGCATTAACGCGGCGTTGCGGGTTTTGCCGTGAACAATCAGCTTGGCAATCATGCTGTCATAAAACGGCGGAATGCTGTATCCGGAATAAATTTCGGAATCAACGCGGACACCCAGGCCGCCCGGAGCATGCCATTCGGTAATCTTGCCGGGGCAAGGGGTAAAGGTTTCCGGGTTTTCGGCATTGATACGGCATTCGATGGCGTGGCCGCTGAAGTGAATGTCGTCCTGCGTATAGCCTAGTTCGGCGCCGCTGGCAATGCGAATCTGTTCGCGGACAATGTCGATGCCGCTGATGGCTTCGGTAATCGGGTGCTCAACCTGCAGGCGGGTGTTCATTTCCATGAAATAGAACTTTCCGTCTTCATACAGGAACTCAAGCGTTCCGGCATTGGTATAACCGATTTTTTCAATCGCTTTACGGACAATTTCGCCGATTTCTTTGCGCTGCTGCTGATTCAGAGCCGGAGAAGGGCATTCTTCAATAACCTTTTGGTTTTTGCGCTGAATGGAGCAGTCACGTTCGCCGAGGTGGACAACATGGCCGTATTTGTCAGCCAGAATCTGCATTTCAATATGGCGCGGTTTCTGGAGGTATTTTTCCATATAAACAACGTCGCTGGTAAATGCGGCTTTGGCTTCGGCTTTGGCCATGGTAAAGGCTTCGCGCATTTCTTCGTCGTTAAAGGCGATCTTCATGCCCTTGCCGCCGCCGCCGGCGGTTGCTTTGACGATGACCGGATAGCCGATTTTGTTGGCCCATTCAATGGCGTGTTCAACGCTTTCCAGAGCAGGAGAGCCAGGTGTGGTCGGAATACCTGCTTCGGCAGCGACTTCACGCGCGGTGATTTTGTCGCCCATACGGCGCATTTGCTCCGGGGTCGGGCCGATGAAGGTTATGCCGTGTTCTTCAACCATTTCCGCAAAGTCGGCGTTTTCGGAAAGAAAGCCGAATCCCGGGTGGATGGCGTCGGCGCCGGTAATCAGCGCGGCGGAAATGATTGCGGATTTGTTGAGGTAGGAATCGCTGGAGCGGGCCGGGCCGATGCAGACAGCTTCGTCAGCCAGACGGACGTGCATGGCATTGGCGTCGGCTTCAGAATGCACGGCAACGGTGCGGATGCCCATTTCGCGGCAGGCGCGATGAATCCTCAGGGCAACTTCGCCGCGGTTGGCAATCAGTACTTTTTCAAACATAATGTTATCCTAATAAATTGCAGTCAGAGAATCTGTTATTATTCAATAACGACCAAGGGTTCGCCGTATTCGACGGGGTCGCCGCTTTCAACAAGAATCTTGCTGACTTTTCCGCCCTTGTGGGCTTTGACCGGATTATAAGTTTTCATTGCTTCAATGAGGCAGACCGTGTCGCCTTCGGCAACGGTGTCGCCGACTTTGACGTAATTCGGGCTGTTGGGATCGCTGGAGAGGTAGACAACACCGACCATCGGAGATTTGACGCTGCCCGGATTTTTGCTGTAATCTTCTTCAACGGGAGCAGCCGGAGCGGCGGCAGGAGCGGCAATCTGAGCCGGTGCTGCCTGCGGGAGCGGTGCGGGGACCGGTGCCGGCGCAAACGGAGGAAGCGGCGCAGCCGGGTGCGGATGATGTTTGCTCATGCTGATGCGGCAGCCTTCATCTTCGTATTCAAATTCGGTGAGGTTGCTTTTCTCAACAATTTCAGCCAGTCTGCTGATGATTTTAGGATCCAACATATTTTTATCTCTCTTTATTATTTACACAAATTCTACCTATTCTTACCTCCGATTTGCATTAAAAACAACAAAAATATTATTAATGGGGATTTTTTTACGGGGAGCCCCCGCGGGCACAAGTTTGCTGTTGAGGGATAGTGCGTAAAGAAGCACTGCGTGCGCCTTGTGCCTGCCGCACCGGCGCGGTGAGCGGCAAGTTAGCTGTGGGTTGATGATGCATAATGAAGCGCGTTGCTTAGGTAGGGTTGCCGGAAGTTTACGAAGCTAGACGGGTGGGTATGAATCAAAAATAAGAATCTGAATTGTCATGTTCGGATGTCACTCTGAGAGTGTGATCCGGAC
>JAUNPO010000075.1 GCA_030536665.1 Pseudomonadota bacterium | reverse complement strand
TCCACACTTGTCATCACAAAATTACTATATCATAATTTTTCTTAGTGTTCAATCATTATTTTTAATGTGAGGAGAGAAAAATGACAAAGTGTGATGTTGAGGTGGTAATTAAAAGATTGTTTTTTGTTTTGACATTATGGACAAAACCAGCTATAACTTTATGCGATAATTTATTTTTATTGAAATTTTTAACTTATATAATTATGAAACCAAGTGAATTTGAAGATTTGTATTGTTTTTTTAACGAGCAAATTACAGCACAAAAAGAGATGCTTAAAGAAAAAACAGTGTTGCGGAAAAACATCAGGCGTTCCCTGCGTTCTCTTGAACAACAAAAACAAAAGATTGTTAAACGTTTTGTAACGGATTTTCCCGAAGTGTGGCAAGTCAATAACGATGGCCTCAGCAAAGAGGAGTTTGATGTTTTGTTTGCCCTTTTGCTTAAGCATCCGGAGTTGTGTTTGGGATTGGAACATCGGCTGATTGCTTATTTTGAGTATATTTATAAGATTTTGAGTCCGAGCGGGGATAAGGTTTATCTTAAGGAATATTTGCCGCCGCTGTCTCAGCTTCTTTGCAGTGATGCCGTTATTGCCTATATTTGCCGGCAGTGCAGTGTTTCAAATGATATCAGTCGTTTTTACGATTGGATAAGCAAATGTGCGTTTGAAAATCCTGAAATTCAAGCCAATATTAATCGGCTGATCAGAGTTGTGTCTTTGAATTCTGTGGGCGTTTTAAATTTTTGACGGAGCTTCGGCTCCGTTTTTTTATGTCTTTGTCATTTTTCTCTCATCTCATCAAAATTAGTGATTGAACACTAAGAAAAATTATGATATAGTAATTTTGTGATGACAAGTGTGGAGGATACGATGAAAAATATTTCCAAAGTAATATTACTGTCAACTTCTTGCCTGATTTGGTACGGAGCGGACAATGTTTGTGCTTCTGTTAATGTTTTTTCCGGTATCCCTAAGTCAGGAACACACATAGACACACCACAACACCATCAAAGTGACTGTCCACACTTGCCGTCTGCACACCCGCGGGCACTGTTTAGTTCCTCCCCTAAGGTAGGGGAGGCTAGGAGGGGTGTGACGAGCGGAGCGAGCATTTCCTTTTCTTCTAAAAGTAATAATGTGTCCCTTACGGGACTCATACCCTCCCTAACCTCTAGCTTCGTAAGCTCGTCCCTCGCTAACTCAGCGTCGGTCACCAGTAAATGTAACGCTCGCCTTGCGTCGCCTTCGCTAGCGCGCGAGCTAACATTTCTGTCTCTGTCGTTGAAAAATGCTTCACCGGAGCATTTTTCTGCCTCCAGCCCTACTCAGGGAGGGGACTATTCGGATGATTTACTAAAAACAGCCTCTGTCTGTTTCATCACCGATACGGGGGAATGTTCCGGAAGGGGCAGCGGAGAAAATCCGGTTGACCCGGTTAACCCCATTCCGCCGCAGCCCTCACCGTCAGAGGCCTGTGAAGAGGCAGGATATGAACTGACCTCCTGTCCCTCTCTTGCCCACGGCGAGAACTTTTGTCCTGTCGATTCTTCTTACTTTAAGATTTGTGTTTGCGATGACAACCTCAAAGAATGTCATAAGCCTTACTATGGTGTTGGTCCGTCTTGTGACGGCAAATATGCCTCCTGTGAAAAAGATACGTCGCGGGCCTGTAAAGAAGACGGCTACGGACAAAGCGGCGCATGTCCCGATTTGCAGACGCCCAACAAGAAATGTCCTTATGACAGTGCTTATTATGACAAATGCGTCTGCCGTTCCGACCTTGTCACCTGCACCTATCCGCAAACGGGTGTGGGAGAGGCTTGCAGCGGGAAATACGCCTCTTGCCAGTGCCCGAGTTCGTATAAATCCTGCGAATGCGGCGGGGACGCCGGCGCAACGTCTTGTACGGTTAATGGCGTGACGACTTATTCAAGCTGTAAAGACTGCTGTGAACCGATATGTCAGAACGAAACAAACTGTAAATACGGTTCATCGCAAGTCAGCAACGGATGTGGCGGGTATTGTACGATTTGCAGCAAAAACGGAAATTACCATTGTTCCGACGGTTCCTCTGTTCCTGATGCCTCCATGTGCAAAAATACAGACGGGGTGATTATTCAAGAGGATGATTTTTGTATTATCATCAGCAAATATCAGGGGTATGATTGGGGACATCTTGCTTTTGCCTCAACACCTGCAGGGTGGAAGTTTCCTTCACTTATGGTTATGCAGAAAGCATCGCAAAATATTGGGCTGATTAATCAGCAGCTTAATAAAATAGGAGAGCCTAATTTGCTGAATACCTGGTATTGGACCAATACTTATTATACAAGCGATCAGGCGTATGTTCTTAATCCTTATACTGGGGAAAAAAGTAAAACAACAGGTGGCGGAAGCGGCATTTCCCATGCTTATTATCGTTATTATAAAGAGTGTGATTGATAAAAAAGGCTCCGGGATGGAGCCTTTTTTTAGTTTTTTGCTTTTTGTTCTTCAGCTTTACGCTGTTACAGGCGTTCGCTCAATATGCGCCGGATGCTGCGTCCTTTGGATATTTTGTGATAGGTTTCGTAACTGACGAGAACAATTCCCGAGATAACCAACGGCAACAGGTAGTAGATAATGCGGTATGCGATTAAGGCTCCGAACAGGTACAGTTTATCGTGTTCTCCGGGAATAATGAGCATAAACAGTCCTTCAAATACGCCCAGACCGCCGGGAACCTGGCTGAAAACGCCCAAGACCTGCGCAATGATAAAGACGCCGATGAAAATGTCAAAGGGAATATCAACAAAGGCAATCAGCGAGAAATATAAAACCAGAGAGGCGAGAAGGATGTCTGCGCTGCCGAGAAAAACCTGCGCCAAGGCCATGCGGAAACTCGGGATGTCAAATTCGATATCTTTGATGATAATCGGTTTTTTGTAAAAGAATGTAGCGCCGAAATAAAGTGCTAGGCCGATAGCCGAGATAATCGTAACGATAAGCGTTGTGGCTTTGGAAACCGAACCGCCGGCAAAAGCGTGATCAGGGGTCAGAAAATAACCGAGAATGACAAGGAAGAAGCAGGCGAACAGATAAGTAAAGCCGGAGAATGTGACCATACGGACAATTTCAGAAGCGTGGAAGCGCCAGCGGGTATACAGACGATAGCGGATGGCACCGCCGGAAACAACGGCGTGTCCGGCGTTGTTGCTGACGGAAAAACCAATAAAGCCGGCGAATATCCATTTCCAGGGAGCCAAATGTCTGCCGATGTATTTTAGTGCCAGATAGTCATAAGAAGACAAGGCGACATAACCAAAAAAAGAAGCCAAACAAGCCAAGGCCAGATTGTGTTCAGGAATGCTGAGCAGGGCATTTTTGATGTCGGAAAGATTGTATCTGGAAAGCTGGACATAAATCATGTAAGCGGCGAGGCCGAAGAAAAACAATCCGGACCAGGAAATGATTTTTTTGATAATGCGTTTGGTTTGAAATGACATGATTTTGTTTTCCTTATAATCTTCTTTGAACTCATTTTAGTAATATATATAACAAAAAGGCAGATATCAACACTTACCGGGAAGTTTTAGGCAGGCTTTTGCATGATATTTATTGAGGAGAAAAAACAAGCCTTTCCAGAAAAGGAAAGGCTTTATATGTAGAGCGCGTCAAAATTAAAATGCAATCACCGGACGAACATAGCGCTCAACGGTATCGCTCTTACGGCTGTAGTTCACGCCGTTGCGGCCATTGCCTGTACAGAAGATCCACGCGCTGCTGAGGTCATACTCGGACGACGACCAGATATGTTCATTATCGTTCGTAAGTTGTGTGCCACCAAGCTTAGAAATCGTATTGTTAATAGCATTCAGATTCGTATACAGGCTGTTTAAAATACCAGCTGTCGGCAACATCCACTTACCTTTAGAAGTTGGAGCAGCGCTCGGAGCATAGTTTAAAGCTACATAGGCTGCCGGGTAGTTATTGGAACTTCCTGCCTGAATAATCTTTGTCGTATTACCGCTGACATCAAAGTCTTTGATAGCAGAACTCCAGCTTGTATAGTTCGGTAAAGAAGAAATATCCGTACCATAATTACCCCATGCGATACCTGTTGCAATCGGGCTTGCCGTCATTGCGTAACCGCAGTTGTCGCTGCCGATGTAGACAATCACGCCGATTGGTGTCTTGTCGGATTCTTTGTTTGTTGTACAAGTTCCGTCGCTATTAAGAATCTGACCGATAGCGCAGTTCTTGGCATAGCCGGTGCATTGTCCTAGAATGGCGCCTTTTATTTGGCATTTACCGTCTTTCCATTCATAACCGGAAGCGCAGGTACAGGATTTATATTTGCCGCCGCAATTATCCGTTCCCGGCTGTTCGTTGGTTCCTGTACAAGTATATTGATAAGAAGCATCACATTTTTTCTGCGGACAATACCAGCCATTGCCAAAAGGACACTTCAAGCAGCCGCCTTTATTGGCGGTTTCTTTATAGCCAAGCTCTGCACAACTTTGAGCCGGCGAGCATTGGGCATAAGTTAAGTTTGGGATTAAGGACAGACTCGTTCCTAAGAGTAAAGATTTGAGTTTCATTATCAAGCTCCTTTGTTTTTGATTATTATAACAAAGTTTTTGCTTTTATTCAAATACTAATTTTATATGTTGGAGAAAAAAAAGACAAAGGAGGGTAGATGTTTTTATGGAGAGGTATTTTCTAGGCACCACGCCTGTCTGTACTTTTTAGTGTAGTTGAAGCATGGGGAAATGTCAGGGGATTTTTTATGTGAAATTATTACAATTTTGTCCCCCTCTCTGAGTGGAGAGGGGGGGAGATGAAGCATTTGCAGTCAGATCCGGGTGCAGAGTTTTTCCAATTCCTGTTTTTCTTTTACTGACAGTAATGGGGAAAGGGTTTCTCTGACGCGTTCGTGATAGGCGTTCAGCCAGTTTATTTCCGAGGTGTCCAACAGTTTGGGGTTAATCAGGCAACGGTCATAGGGAACTAACGTCAATGGTGAAAATGTCAGCATTCCCGGTGCGGCGGAAACGACTTCGACTAGATTTTCAATGCGGATGCCATAACGGTTTTCAGCATAATATCCCGGTTCAATTGATAGAATCATGCCTTGTTCTAAACCGGTTTGGGAATAGGAAGACGAAATGCCGACAGGGCCTTCGTGGACATTTAGAAAACAACCGACGCCGTGGCCGGTGCCGTGATTGTAGTCCATGCCGTGTTTCCATAGTTCCTCGCGGGAGAGAACGTCAAGTTTTATGCCGGGTGTTCCAATGGGGAAAACAGCGGAGGAGAGGCGAATGTGCGCCTTGAGGACATAAGTGCAGGCGTCAATCAGTTCCTGATGCGGCTCGCCGATGGCAAGAGTACGGGTTACGTCGGTTGTGCCGTTATAATACTGCGCTCCGCTGTCAAGCAGGAGCAGAGAACCGGCAGAAAACGGACACTCAGCCTCGGCGCCGGGGTGGTAGTGGACAATGGCGCCGTGTTCGGCAAAAGCGGCGATTGTGGAAAAACTGTCGGAGAAGAACAGTTTTTGTTTTTCCCGGAAGGAGCGAAGTTTGTCGACAACAATTTTTTCAGAAAGCTTTTCGGGCTTTTGCTGATTGAGCCAGATGAGAAAGCGGGTGAGGGCGATGCCGTCGCAGATGTGGGCTTGGCGGATGCCGGACAATTCGATCGGGTTTTTGCGGCATTTCATTTCTGCGCAGGCGTCCGGCGTGTCAATCAGGGCGATACCGTATTGTTCGGCGAGGCTTTTCAGTTGATAAGGGGCGGTGGACATTTCCAGCCCGAGGCGCTTTTTGCGCAGTTTTTTCAGTTCTCCCGGAAGTTCGGCAAAAGATCTGAGCGTGAACTGTGATGCGGAAATTTGGGAAAAATCGCCGTTGTCGGCAAACAGGGTGATGTTGCCGTCAGAGCCGACTAATGCCCAGGCACGGAGAACCGGCGTGTCAGGCAGGCAGCGCGTACGCAGGTTCATAAGCCAGGAAACGCTGTCGGCGGCGGTTATCAGCAGGGCGTCAATGCCTTGAAAGCTGTTTTCGGCAAAAAGCTCGGAGAGTTTTTCCTCAGTGGAAATGCCGGCATATTCGATATCATGGGCGAAGACACTGAAGGCTTTTGAGCTGAGGCGTCTGTCATCATCCAAACCGGTGACGGGGACGAATTGGCAGCGGGGAACGTCGTGTTGCAGCTTTTCAATTTCCTTGATGCTGACACACCAGGGATTGAAGCCGATTTTGGCGGGGTAAGCGGGAAGTTTGTATTTCAGCCAGTCGGGAAAACTGAGTTTGGTTGCCGTGCAGTTGACAGTGACTTTTGAGGGGACTTCCAAAGCGGCCTGAAGCTCGTAACGACCGTCGACAAACAAGATGCTGTTGCCTTCCGGCAGAACCAGCAGGCGTCCGGCCGAGCCGCTGAAGTCGGTTAAATGTCGTAAAAGGTTTTCTTCCGGCAGAATGTCTTCTTCCAGGAAACGGTTGTTGCGCGTTACAACCAAAGCATTGAGGCCGCGTTCTTTTACCTGTTGCTGCAGGCAGCTGAGGGTCAGCGCGTTTTTTTTGCGGCGGCGGGACGCGGGAGCTTTTTTGAACAGCGTTTTTAATTTGGTTAAAAACATTATATTTTCTCCATGATAACGGCGCGCCAGTCTTCAATCTGATATTTTTTGACGAGTTTCAGTCCCTGTTGTTCATGCGCGGAAACAACCCAGTCTTCCTGATTGTCTACAAAACCGGAGAGGACGCAGTATCCGCCGGGTTTTAAGGCAGCGTAAAGGCTGGGTGCCATTTCAATCAGCGGCCGGGCGAGGATGTTGGAAAGGATTAAATCATAGGGCACGTTGTGTTGTGCTAAGGGTGTGTTGTAGCCATCTCCGGCGGCAGCGTCAATGTGTTGTTCCAAATGATTGGTTGCGGCATTTTGGAGGGTGACGATGACGGCTTCTTCATCAATGTCAACGGCGGTAATATGCGTTTTTTCCTGCCAGAGGGCGGCGCAGGCCAGCGCCAGGATACCGGAGCCGGTTCCCATGTCGAGAATGTTTCGGTGCGGGACGTTTTCATGCTTGAGCCAGCTTATGGCCTGCAGACAGCAGCGTGTGGTCGGGTGTTCGGAGCCGAAAGCCGTGGCGGCGTATATTTGCAGGGGAATTTTGTCTGTTTGCGGCGCTTGGGTTTCATGGATGCCGTAAATGAGAAAGTCGGCGATTTCTACCGGCGCAAATTTTATGACATAATCTTTGAGCCAGTTGGCGCTTTCAAGCAGCGTTTTTTTATACGGAGGGAGAGAAATTCCTGCCAGTTCGGCGCGGGCGGCAAAATCTTTTTCATCAAAGTTTATGTCGGCGTAAGCGGTCAGCCGTTCCAGCCCGTCATCGCCGTAATCCAAAGACGAGGTGGTAAAATATTCATCAATAAAATCTGTGAAATTTTCGGGGTAGGTTTCCGTCGGGCTGAAAGAGAGCTGCCAGCAGCTGCCGCCTTTGGTGTTGGTTTGCATGTTTTTTCCTCATAACTTTGAAAGATTTGTTTACTATCTTAACTTTATGATTATAATAGCAAAATAATAAATAATATTTTAATTTCATTTAAGAGTTTGAACAATGAAAAAATTAGCGGTTTTATTGGGAGCCTGGGCGGCAACAGCCTGTGTCTATGCCGGCGAGGTTTCGGTTTTGGATGGCCGTAAGGCATGGGTGGAGAGTTTTAACGCTTATCCGATTGAGTTCTTTAATCAGGAGCCGCTGCTTTTGAAAACGGAATATATTACCGAGAAGAACCACAAGGTCAATCAGGTGCTGACGACCTATACCGGTTATTCCATGGTCAGCACGAAGATGTTCCGCCAGGATTTTTACATTGCCGACAAGGTCAAGGCTGCGATGGACGGCGGGCTGGTCGGTGTTTCGGCGCCGATGATGTTTAAGGCCAATGAAGAAAGCCCAATTATCGGACAGGTGCGGGTTGACAATGAGGATTATGTTCTGGTGCCGACAGAACTGGATGGTTTTGTCATGCTGGTGGCGCGGGACGGCAGCGTTTACAGCCGGCTGGGCCAAATCCGCTATAACAAGCTGGTGTTGCTGGATGATACGGTGCTGATGTCGCCGGAAAACTTCCATTTTTCTCCGGTGACGGCCACTTCGGTTGAATCGACGAAGCCGGTTCAGGGGTATGATTTGCGCTATGACGGTATCAAAAACGGCAAAATGGTTTTCAACTTCATGGATTATATGCAGTCTGACGGCAGCAGCGGCCAGTTTGAAGTTATTACCTTTGCGCCGAAACGCGGCAATTACCGGATAGGCGATTTTGTTATCCGCGTTTTGAACGCAACGCCGGAGAGAATTGATTATATGATGCTGAACGGCTGATTTTTTATTTTTTTCAAAAACTTGCCCCCTTTATGCGCCGATTGCCTAAAGGGGGTTGATTTTACGGAAAAAAAAGAGTAAAAATACCGAGAATTGAAGTTTTTATTGGAGATTAAAAACATGTCTGGACATTCCCAGTTTAAAAATATTATGTACCGCAAAGGTGCTCAAGACGCTAAAAAAGCAAAGGTTTTTGCCAAGCTTGCCCGTGATATTACCATTGCCGCCAAAAGCGGCCTGCCGGAACCTGACAAGAATCCCAGACTGCGTTTGGCGATTCAGGCTGCCCGCGCCGAAAGTATGCCGAAAGACAATATTGAACGCGCTATTGCCAAGGCAACGCAGACGGCAGGCGGCAACGATTATGTTTCCGTACGTTATGAAGGATTTGGCCCGGGGAAGGTTGCAATTATTGTCGAAGCTTTGACCGATAATAAAAACCGCACGGCCGGCAATGTCCGCACTATTTTCGGAAAACGCGGCGGTGTGATGGGCGAATCCGGATCTGTTGCCTTTAACTTTGAAAGAATCGGCTATATCAAATATCCTCTGGAGGCTGCGGAAGCCGACAAAATGTTTGAAACAGCCCTGGAGGCCGGTGCCAATGATGTGGTCAGCGATGACGAATGTCATGAGATTGAAACGCTTCCCGACGATTTGAATGCGGTTACCGAAGCTTTGGAAAAAGCGTTCGGCACGCCGTCTGCTTCCCGTTTGGATTGGAAACCGACTGTCAAGACCGATATTACCGATTTGGAAACGGCGCAGAAGTTTTTGGATTTTGTTGACGCTTTGGAAGATGACGATGATGTGCAGAAGGTGTATCATAATGCAGAGTTTTCTGAAGCAATAATGGAAGCGTGCTCTGCGGTCGATTAGTACAGATTTCGCGGGTCGGTGAAATGCTCATGTACTACCGTTGTACCTTCGCCGTCTAGGTTCGCTGCGGTTGCTGTCGCTTCCCTAGCTTACCAA
>JAUNPO010000074.1 GCA_030536665.1 Pseudomonadota bacterium | reverse complement strand
GTTCTTCCGCCGATGCTTCTTATAGCATAACTCTTTTTTATCTAACAATCCTGAACTTGTTTGTCCCAGGCAAGCTCGTTCGCATCAAAAGGCTCTGTCTGCGCTGACGCTTGCCAATCGCCAACTATCGACTCCGGGATCTAAATCAGGCAACAAGAACATCACCCAACCAAGCAAAAGAATGTCATCCTCGGAAGAGCGCAGCGATATCCGGGGATCCAGGTAAAAATATAGAATCTTTATTTGACCTGGATGTCCGGATTAAATCCGGACATGACAATTCAGATTCTTATTTAGATTCACACCCACCCTAACCTCCCCTACCTTAGGGGAGGGACTAGATATACCAATTTGAAGATAATTTAAAAATTAAGAATCCAATTATCCCCTCCCTGAGACGGCCGAAGCAAAAAGCGACCAACGTTGCTTTTTGGGAGGAGACGCAATGAGAGTTTTTGTTGCTAGGCTGCAACTGCTGCCGAAGCAACAAATGTACTCGGAATTGATGGAGGGTTAGGGTGGGTATGAAATATTTCCCGGCAGCCACAATCTAAGCATTGCGCCTCTTGACGCACTATCAAGCCACAGCAAACCGACGGGGTGAAGCTGCCCCAGCTCCCCCCGCGGGTGTGCCCAGCTTCCGCGGGGGCTCCCCGCAAAAAATCCCTTTACATTTCCCCGCAGCTCTATTACATTAGCAAATGCAGACAGGCGTTCTGTCTGCGGTGTCTAAACAACACCTCGAAATAAAAACATCCACCTTAAGGTGGAGTGTCCCCAATATATTGAATAAGGACGACTGTATTTCGACAGTTGTTTAGCTCCACCGCCATAAGGATTTCCCTCTGGCGGTTTTGTTTCATTCAAACAAGGAGCTTTAAAAAATGAATAAAGACAAATTTTACCGTGATTTGGGAAGAAAACTCCATGACTGCCGCTTGCAACGCAATATCAGTTATGATGAAATCCCTGATAAAACCCCATACGCCATACTAACTGTCATACGTATGGAAGAAGGCAAAGCTTTGAAGAATTTCAGACTGATAAACCTCAAAGCTTATTGCGACAGCTTAAATTTTGATATGGAAATAAACCTTATCCCCAAAGATGAAAACATATAATCAAAAGGCTCGCAAACGCGAGCCTTTCAAACCAATCATCCATGGGTGGGATAAAGGGCTGTGCTGCGCCGTTGTTTTTCGCCGACGTGTACAAAACAGTACTCGAGAAGAAAAACAACAAGCATGACAGCCCTTTAGCACATCCCCCTAAGCGGAATATTTTTTGAAAATCAGAGATGAATTAGTCCCTCCAAATCCGAATGAGTTCGACATAACTGCCCTAATCTCTTTCTTCTTGGCTTTCAATGGAACTAAATCCATATCTTTAATTTCATCAGCGGGATCTTCCAGATTGAGTGTCGGCGGACAGATCTGGTCTTCCAGAGCTTTAATGCTGTAAACAGCCTCTACGGCACCGGCGGCACCCAACAGGTGACCGATAGCCGACTTGGTAGAAGACATGGAAACATGCTTGATGTCATCGCCAAACAAACGCTTGACTGCCATCGCCTCACCGACATCGCCGGCTGGTGTAGACGTACCGTGCGCATTGATGTAGTTGATGTCTTTCAATTCAACGCCATGTTCTTTAGCATGATCGGCCGCCATTTTCATCGCTCGGTAAGCACCGTCGCCGGACGGAGCCGTAATATGATAAGCATCACCGCTCATACCGTAACCGACAACCTCAGCATAGATTTTTGCACCGCGGGCTTTGGCGTGTTCCAGTTCTTCTAAGACCAGCGCACCTGAACCTTCGCCCATAACGAAACCGCTGCGTCCTTTATCCCACGGACGGGAGGCTTTTTCCGGCGTATCATTAAAATCAGAAGTAACCGCTTTCATTCTGGCAAAACCGGACAACCCCAGAACATTAACCGCAGATTCGGCGCCACCGGCCAACATCATATCGGCATCTCCGCAGGCAATGATTCTTGCCGCGTCGCCGATAGCGTGCGTTCCGGTTGAACAAGCGGTAACACAGGCGTGATTCGGGCCTTTCAAACCAAACTTAATGGACAGATTGCCGGATACCAGATTAATCAGGCAGGAAGGAATAAAGAACGGAGAAATTTTCTTCATGCCGTTTTCATAAAAAGAAATGGCATTCTCATAAATCACGTCCAAACCACCGATGCCGGACCCCATCATAACGCCGAAACGGTCTTTTTCTTCATCGCTGGCCGTTTCAACATCCCAGCCCGCGTCAGTCAAAGCATCTGCACCGGCAGCCATGCCGTACATAATGAACTTGTCGTTCTTTTTCTGGTCTTTCGGTGCAAAAACGCTGTCCGGATCAAACTCATGTTCGCCTTTGCCCCAGGGAACCTGTCCGGCAATCGTAACCGGAATATCTTTCAGGTCTACGCCCTCAATCTTGCGAATACCGGACTTGCCTTCCAATATACTCTTCCAGTTGTACTCAACGCCTCTGCCCAAAGGAGAAACAATACCCAAACCGGTAACAACAACTCTTCTCATATATTTACCTCTTATCAAATTTTCAGGGTCGGGCCGTAAATAAGATGTCAACATCAGCCCCGTGATAAAGATAAAACTCGCCTATTCACCTAGAGCGAGTTTCATCAATCAACTTATAGTCATAAAGACTTATGCATTCTTAGAAAGATAATCGATAGCATCTTTAACAGTAAGAATCTTTTCAGCAGCTTCATCAGGAATTTCGCAACCGAATTCTTCTTCGAAAGCCATAACCAATTCTACTGTATCCAAACTATCAGCGCCCAAATCGTCAATGAAACTAGCGTTGTCTGTTACTTTTGATTCTTCTACGCCAAGGTGCTCTGCAACGATTTTCTTAACGCGATTAGCTACATCAGTCATATGATTAACCTCAAAAAAATTAAAACAAATTTTCAGACCGCAACGGCCTGTGAGCAATTTGTTAGCATAAAAACATATAATTTGACAAGCATTATTTTTCACATCGCATCGTTTTTCAATATCCTACATCGTTCAAAAGCGCGGTTTTCCTTGTTTTTACCAACGGCAGAAAAGTGGATAAAATTCTCATCCGCGGTGTTTTTTTTCGTTTTTTCCCTGTTCTTTTCCCGTAAAATTGCGCATTTCTCCAAACAATTGTTGAAAAAAAGCAAAAACTAATCTACTTATAAAGGTATAAAAATACTTTTTCCGGGAGAACACATATGAAAAAAATATTTTACCTGATTTTAATCGTCGTCATAATCTTGGTTATCGGCCGCCTTGTAAACAAATCCCCGTCACCTGCAGTTGAAGCCAATATTGTCGCGGTTGAATCCGTCAATGAAGCCACAGACACAGAAACCGCCGTTGTCACCGAAGATTCCGAAGGCAATATGAGCGTCGACGGCCAGCCGGTTGAAGATATTGAGGAAGAAAACCCCGAAGACACCGCCGGAGAAGAGGAAACCATAATCCAAGAGTAACAATCCGCAAGAATTTGTTATCAAAAGGCCGTAAAATTTACGGCCTTTTCTCTTGCTAAAACTAAAGGAATGACTATATATAAGACAGGTATAAATTTAATGAGGAAAAAATAATGAAAGTAGGAATTATAGGAGCCGGTTCTGTCGGCAGCGCAACCGCCTTTGCCCTGATTATGAGAGGCGTTGCCAGAAAAGTTGTTTTAATTGACGCCAACGAAAAGAAAGCCGAAGCGGAAGCCATGGACCTGGCTCACGCCGCACCGTTTGCTTTTGCCAACAAAGTCAAGGCCGGAACTTATGATGACCTCAAAGGCTGCGAAATCGTCATTGTCACTGCCGGCGCCAACCAGCGCCCGGGCGAAACGCGCATTGACCTCCTCGGTCGCAACGTCAAAATTTTTGAAAGCATCATTCCGCAGATTGCCAAAGCCGCTCCCGACACCACATTGATTATCACCGCCAACCCGGCGGATATCATGACTGAAGTCGCACTCAAGCTCTCCGGCTTCCCCAAGGAAAGAGTCATCGGCTCCGGAACGGTGCTGGACACCGCGCGCTTCCGCACCCTGCTCGGCTACCACCTGGGGATTTCGCCGCAGTCCATTCATGCCAATGTTTTGGGCGAACACGGCGACAGCGAAGTCTTGGTCTGGTCTGCCAGTGATGCAGGAACGGTATCGCTGGACAAAATGGCTGAAGAAATCGGCAAACCATTTACCAAAGAAGTCAAAGACGAAATCGATGATGGTGTTCGCAATGCCGCTTACAAAATCATTGACGGTAAAGGCGCCACATTTTATGGCATCGCCGGCGCTTTGTGCCGCATTTGCCGCGCCATCACCAACAACGAATACGCCATTCTGACCGTATCCTCTCACCAGGACAATGTTGAAGGCGTCAAGGGCGTCTGCCTGTCCCTGCCGACAGTCCTCGGCAAACGCGGCATTCATCAGGTCATCTACCCGACCCTGAACGCCGAAGAAAGCAAAGCTCTTCATGACAGCGCCGTTGTCATGAAGGAATATTCAGACAAGGCTCTGGCCATGATTTCTGAAAAATAAGCCGTTATTTTAACGTTGCAAATCCTCTTCTTTTGCCCTATATTGCCGAAGAAGAGGATTTTTTATACGGGAATTTCAAATGGTCAAAGTCATCACCCTCGGCTGCCGCATCAACAGCTACGAGTCGGAAATATTGAAGGAAAAGCTCCAAAAGCTTGATAATATCATCGTCGTCAACACCTGCGCCGTAACCGGGGAAGCCGAACGCCAGTGCCGACAGACTATTCGTAAACTCCGCAAGGAAAATCCCAATGCCAAAATCATTGTCACCGGCTGCGCCGCCCAAATTGCACCACAGAAATTTGCGGAAATGGAAGAGGTCGACCTCATTCTCGGCAACCGGGAAAAAACTGAAATAGAAAAATACCTGACCGCTGCACCCGCGGAAAAATCCTACGTCGGCAACATTTTTGACTATGATAACTACGATAACTATATCATCACCGGATTCGAAGGACGGCAGCGTGCCTTTGTCCAAATCCAGCAGGGCTGCGACCACCGCTGCACCTACTGCATTGTTCCTTATGCCCGCGGTAACAACCGTTCCGTCGCGGAAGAACATATTTTTGAGCAAATTGCCGAACTGCTGGAACAGGGCTTTCAAGAAATCTGCCTCACCGGAGTCGATGCCTGCTCCTACCGCCCGTCATTCAGCCGCCTCGTCCGGCATATCCTGGAAAAATTTCCGGCTCTTCCGGCGCTGCAATTTGGCTCGCTTGACCCTGCGGCCATTGATGACGACTTTATTGAACTTTTGCAAAAATACCCCAACATTACACCGCATTTTCACTTTTCAATCCAATCCGGCGACAATCTGATTCTGAAGAGAATGAAACGCCGCCACAGCCGTGAAGACGTCATCAGCCTCTGTCACCGGATTCGCAAGGCTCGCCCCGAAGCCACTTTCGGCGCCGACTTCATTTGCGGTTTTCCGACCGAAACCGACGAAGCTTTTCAAAACACGGTAAAACTGGTGCATGAAGCGGGAATTGACAAACTGCACGTCTTTCCTTATTCGGAACGCCCCGGAACGCCGGCGGCCCTGATGCCGCAGGTTCCGGTGGAAATCCGCCGGGAACGCGCCCGTATTTTACGCGAACAGGGAGAAAATATTGATGGTTAACTTTTTTCAAAAACTCGGCCTCGGCTTAAAAAAAACCTCTGCCAAACTGACCGACGGTATCTCTGATATTTTCACCAAACAAAAAGTAGATTCGCAAACGCTTGACGATTTGCAGGATGTCCTCATCGCCGCGGATATGGGAGTCAAAGCCTCTGCCAAAATAATCGCGGCATTCGGGAAACGCCGCCTCAATAAAGACATCAGCGAAGCCGAAATCAGAAACGAACTTGCCGCGGATATTGAACAAATTCTCACCCCTTGCGAAAAAGAATTTGTCATTGATAACCATAAAAAGCCCTGCATTATCCTGATGATTGGCGTCAACGGCGCCGGCAAAACAACCACCATCGGCAAACTTGCCGCAAAACTCAAAACTGCCCAATCGGGACACAAGCCGCAAATTTCTTTCATCGCCGGCGATACTTTCCGCGCCGCCGCGGTTGAACAGCTTTCCGTGTGGGGCGAACGCAACGGGATTCGCGTTTTCAAAGGGCCTGACGGCTGTGACGCCGCGGGGCTGTGTTACGACGGCATTCAGGAAGCTCTCCGCCAAAACGATGATATAGTCTTCATCGACACTGCCGGCCGTTTGCAAAACAAAGCGGGGCTGATGGACGAACTGAAAAAAATCACCCGGGTTATCCAGAAGATTATCCCCGAAGCGCCGCACCAAACCCTGCTCACCATCGACGCGACCACCGGTCAGAATGCGCTTGACCAGGTAAAAACCTTTCGGGAAATATGCCCGGTTGACGGTCTGGTCGTCACCAAACTTGACGGTTCGGCCAAAGGCGGAATCCTGGCTGCCATTGCCGAAGAAAGCCCCCTGCCGGTTTATTTCATCGGTGTCGGCGAAGGCATTGACGATCTCGATTCTTTCTCCGCCCGCGACTATGCCCAAAACCTGCTGCGTTTGTGAAAGGATTTCTCCAATAATGAATGAATATAAAAAAATAGCAATATCAAGGCTGCTCGATTTAATCCTCCCGTTTTTTCGCATAAACATAATGAATAGCTTCAACTTCAAGGGAAGAGCAAGCAAATGCGCCTATCTGTCGTTCATCTTTGAAAACATCATTATAATTTCCATATTAAACGAAATATGCGCCTATTACAACCAATATACGCCTTTACACATTTACCTAATTTTGCTGATAATTCCCGGTATCTCTCTGCAAATCAGAAGACTACATGACCAAAACCAAAGCGGCTGGTGGCTGGCAGGTCTTCCAGCCAGTCTGATTATTACTAAATATCTTTTTCTATGGTATCCTATTGATAAAGTCTGTGGTGTTTTATATATAATTCCTTTTTTCGGCATCCTCGGCTTCATTCTTTTTTGGTCATTCCTTTCATCTGAAAACATAAATAACCGATATGGATACAGTGGCCTGCGCACCGAATTAAAAGAAATGAACCGAATAAAAAAAGCATTCCGCCTCAGCCGAATGCTTTCATAAATTTCTACCCTTGCAACAGGGACAAATGGCTCTCGTAAATTTGCAGCCACTTTCGCTCAAACGCCTCGCCGGAAGCCGTAGAATGCTCACAAAAATTTTGCTTCAGCGTACAAACTTCATCTTGCAGCCACTCTTTCAGCCGGAAATATTCCTTAGACGAAAGCTTAGCCGCCGCTGCCGCAAATTTATCCAGACGTTCTCGGTCATCTTCCGCAGCGCCTTTTGCCTCAGGCAAATCGGCATCAAGCCGGCGCCAAACGTCCAAACCCTTTCTCAGCCTTGTTCCTTTATCAGAACCAAAGACCCTTTTCATAAACCTTACCGTAATCATAAACACAAAAATTAAATTAATTTAATCTAAAACAATACTTCTCTCGCAACTCCTGTTCCGAAACATTTTTCACAGAAAAAACTTTCCACAAATCAACCGGCTGCAATCCATAATAAACAGGCATGCCGATAACGCCTTGCTGCAAAAGTTCTTCCCGCTCCTGCCGATGCGGATCAACGGTCTTGTCATAAGATTTATAAAACACGTCATAAACCCCGTCATGCTTGACAACCACAGTCAGCCCCTCTTGCCGCGGAACAACAACCTCTTCCACAACCCAGATATCCGAAGCCAAAACATTATACTTGCCATGCGCTTCAAAGACTTTAAAACGCTTTTCCCGTTCTCCTTTCTGATAACTCTCGGACACAAACTCCAAACTCAGACGGGAGCAATAAGTAAAATATCCGCCGTAATTATCCCAGCTGTTAATAATAAAGCTGACATCCTCAAGCGAAAACTCTGCTGTCTTATCCGTCATTCTCCGGTGCATAAGCTTCAAAGAAGAAACATCAAAGAAAAGATGCCTCTTGCAAAACATCTGGTAATCTTGCTTCCAGTCAATCGATTCTTCCTTTCCCATAATTATAGTTTTTTTTAAATAATACATATTCGCCCTAACAATAACAACTTATCGAAAAAATTCAAGCAGTTTAAACCTCTTCCTCGTCCACACCCCGAAAAACACTGCTTAACAAAAACATTAAAACAGAATAAAATAAAACGGATTTATAACAGGAAACATAAGAATGGAAGATTTGTTAAGCAGCCTTGCCGCCCCCGCCGCGGCAGTGCAAACACAAAATGAAGAAAAAGAATATACTGTCAGCGAAATTTCGGCGGAAATAAAACGCTTTGTCGAAACAAAGTTTAACCGCGTCCGCATCAAAGGTGAAATTTTCGGCGCCAAAAGGGCAGACTCCGGACATTACTACCTGTCCTTAAAAGACGAAAACGCCGTTATCGCCGCTGTCTGCTGGCGCGGTGTTGCCGCCGGCTTAAAAATCAAACCCGAAGACGGGCTGGAAGTTATTGCCACCGGAAAAATCACCACTTTTGCCGGCAAATCATCATACCAGCTGGTTATTGAACAGATGGAAGTTGCCGGCGCCGGCGCCCTGCTCAAACTTTTGGAAGAAAGAAAACAACAATTTGCCGCCGAAGGCCTGTTTGACCCGGCACATAAAAAGAAAATACCTTACCTGCCGCAAACTATAGGCGTCGTCACTTCTGCCAGCGGCGCCGTCATTCGGGACATCATCCACCGTGTCCGCGACCGTTTTCCCAGCCATATCGTCCTTTGGCCGACCCCGGTACAGGGCGAAGGCGCGGCGGAAAAAATAGCGGCTGCCGTCAAAGGCTTTAACTGCCTGCCGGCAAACGGACAAATTCCCCGCCCGGATGTAATTATCGTCGCCCGCGGCGGCGGCAGCCTTGAAGACCTTTGGCCGTTCAATGAAGAAATCGTCATCCGCGCGGTTTTCGCCTCTGAAATTCCGGTCATTTCCGCAGTCGGACACGAAACCGACACCATGCTGATTGACTATGTTTCCGACATCCGCGCGCCGACGCCGACCGGAGCCGCCGAATTTGCCGTCCCGGTCAAGGCCGAATTGGAATCCCGCCTGTCAATCATTCAGGGGCGCCTGATTAACGCAGCCCACCGCTACCTGAGCAGTTATCAGACAAAACTGGAAGGCTTAAGCCGCGGCATTCCGAATTTGGAACAAATTTTACTGGAAAACCAACAAAAACTGGACGACAGAACCGAAAGGCTGAAACTTTCGTTCACCAATTTTCTGAACAATAAATACAGCCAAATAGAGAAAAATAATCTGAGACCCTATTATATTTTGAATATTTTTGAAAAAAAGCAAGAAAATTTAAAGAATTTATCTCTTAGACTGGACTCAGTGTCTGTGGAGGCTGTGTTGAGAAGGGGCTTTGCCTGGGTTCGGAATAATAAAGGAAAAACAATTTATTCCGTAACCGATGCGCTTCATACCCCTC
>JAUNPO010000073.1:3246-9514 GCA_030536665.1 Pseudomonadota bacterium | reverse complement strand
GCGCTCTGTGGTCATCTAATACAGAAACTGCGCGTAAAATGTTCGGTCATGTACTTTTTGTGTACACTCCCTCTCATTTTCTCTGGTTTCTTATTATATGACTCACATATCGCACTTTTTATAAAACTTAGTTTTACACAGGTACGACCTGTTGCGGCAAGTTAGCCGTGGGGTGTCCGGCGCCTAATGAAGCGCGTTGCTTAGATGGTACCGGCCGCTTGTTTTTCATACCCCCTTGATTCAATTCCGACTATATCCTTTTGTTCGGTTAGTTTCACTCCCTCCAAAAGGAAAGTACAATTCCGACTAATTCTTTTGAAGAAAGCAAATGCTTTCTTCAAAAGAAAAGTCTCATTGCGTCTCCTCTCAAAAAGCAACGTTGGTTGCTTTTTGCTTCGGCCGTGCTTGGCTCGCCAAAACAATTCACTGGATTGTTTTGGCTTCGCAGTCCCCCTACTCAGGGGGAGAATAATTCGATTTTTTGTTTTTTTATATTTTCAAACAGATACAATCTAGTCCTCCCCCTACTCAGGGGGAGTTAGAGGGGGTATGAATCATAATAAGTTATCAATACTTATTAAAAAGCAATCACCGGGCGAACGGTGATGTCACTGTAGTTGTGGCTGTGCTTACCTCCGTAGTCCAAACCGCCTTGACTAGCGCCATAACTCGTAGAGAAGAGCCATGCGTTGTGCTCGGAGAGTTCAGACGACGACCAGATATGTTCATTATTGTCCATTAGTTGTGTTCCTCCTAGCTTGGATATGGCGTTGTCAACTGAACTCCGATTTATATATAGGCTATTCAATATTCCCGCTGTTGGTAGCGCCCATTTCCCCTTAGTTGTCGGAGCTGTGCTTGGAGCATAGTTAGAGGCTGCGTGAGCCGCGGGATAGGTACTAGCGTCACCATAATTTAGAATTGCTGTCATGTTACCTGTAACGTCAAAGTCTTTAATCGCTTGTTGCCAAGTTGTGTAATCAGGTAAAGACGGAATATTTGTGCCATAACCACCCCATATACTAGCTGTTTGTATCGGGCTTGCTGTCATCGCATAGCCGCATTTGTCTGCGCCGCTGCTGATATATACGACCACGCCAATCGGTGTTTTGCCGGTTTCTTTATTTGTGGTGCAAGTACCATCGCTGTTCAAAATTTGGCCGATAGTGCAGTTTTTGGCATAACCGGTGCATTGACCGAGAGTTCCGCCGGACTCTTTCTCACATTTTCCGTCTTTCCATTCGTAGCCTTCTGTGCAGGTGCAGGAAGTATATTTGTTGTTACAGGTTTGTCCTGTGCCGGAAGCATAACCGGTTCCGGTGCATTCATATTTGAAACCGTATTTATCACAGAATTTTGTTTCCGACATAGGGCAGGCATAGGTTGTGCCGAAGGGACAGCGAATGCCTTTGCCGTCAGGGCAGGATTTTTCAGTATAGCCCAAGGTGGCGCAATCAGTTGTAGCAACACATTGGGCATTTGTTATTGTCGGGATTAAGGACAGACTCGTCCCTAAGAGTAAAGTTTTAAAGTTAATATTCATGTTGAACATCCTTTGTTTTGAAAGTTAAAACAAAACCCGCTTTCAAAGGAAAGGCGGGCGGATGTTCACAACCGTAATAAATCTAAAACGGCTCAGCGCTTTCGTGCAAAGCCTTATAACGCTGACATCCGCCTCTAGCACATAGACAGATATCAGCATATACTTATTTAAAGTCGCAGTTATGCTTGACGACTAGATTTATTAAAGGGTTGTGACGCCCTGGGCGGCAAACTCTGCCGCTTAGAATAAAGGGTAGCACAGGGGGGAATTCTTGGCAAGTTGTTTTTTTATTTGGGAGAGGTGAAGACAATTTATTCCTCCCCTGAGGTAGGGGAGGCTGGAGGAAAGAAAACAATCCGGTGAATTGTTTTCTGACGACAGGCGAGAGTTTGTTAGCAGGTAAGCTAGTGATAGCGACGCGATACCTGCGTTACAAACTGAGTGACCGACGCGAAGTTAGCGAGGAACGAGCTTACGAAGCTAGACGGTGGGGTGTGAATCAAAAATAAGAATCTGAATTGTCATGTTCGGAGGTACTCTCAGAGTGACGCTACGACATCCGGGGATCCAGGTTAAATAAAGAATCTTTGTTAAACCTGGATCCCCGGATATCGCTGCGCTCTTCCGAGGATGACATTCTTTTGCATGGGGGATGTTCTTGTTGAGGGTTTTAGATGCTGAGACGAGTTCGGCATGACAATTGGATGAGTGGTTGGGGAGGGGTAGGGTGACAAGCGGATGGATGGTTGGATGGGATGTTTATAACGGGTGTATTCCGGGTGACAAGGTTTCTTTTTGTGTTATGATGAGGCGGAGTTTGTAAAATAAAAAAACGACGGATTGACGATTATGATAACGCATACGGCGGCGGAATTGCTGGTTCTGGGAGTGGTGGCGGTGTTTTTTCAGAAAAACCGGCTGCAACGTATTTGGGCTTTTTTATTATGGGCGGGATTTGCGGGCATTGTCTTTTCCTGGCTGGCAGAATCTTTGGCCGGCGGCGATTTTCGCGCGGTTTATCGCTGGATTGTTTCCCCGGTTATCAATGTTGATTTGGTTTTGAAAAACAATGCCGAGGTTTTCAAAATGACGGCGGCGGTGTTTGTTGCCGGCGGGTTTGCCTTGTTTTACAATATTTTTTATGATTTGGAAAAAGAACGGCTGCGTTCGGGCGGACTGTATTTGCTGTTAACCGCGGCGATGATTTTTCTTATTTGCGCGGAAAACATGATGCAGCTGCTTATCGGCGCTTGTTTGGCGGATATTCTCGGTTTTTATCTTATTCGCGACACGATGTCCAAGCAGAAGTATGTTTTTTACAATTTGTTGGCGGATATGGCTTTGATGCTGGCTTTTGCCTTGTTGTGGGGAAAAACCGGAAATCTGGGGCTGGCTGCGGCGGCAAAATTTGCGGCGGGCGGCGGCGAAACTTCTTTGGCGCCGGTGTTTCTGCTCGGCGCGGCGGCGGCAAAGTCGGGGCTGTTTTTGTTTCATAACAATTTGCTTGATCTGAAACGCGTTTGTTTTACCCGGGCGATGTTTGTTATGCTGGCGGGGACGCCACTGGCCGGGGCAATTATTCTCTATAAGACTTATGCTATTGTGGCGGCGGGCGGCTGGATGATGGTTCCGGCAACGGCGGTTCTGGCGGCGTTGACATTGCTTTGGGCTTTGGGCGGGGCTTTGTTGGCGGATAATGTTCATGCCAAAATCCTGTATCTTAATTTGGCGGTTTATGGGATGTTGTATGGCGTTTTGAGTGCGGATGCGGCAGTTTTTCCGGCATTGCTTCCGGCGGCGGCGCTGTTTGGCACGGTGACGACGTTGGTTTTGATGTTGCCGGTGGCGGCGGCTTCCAATGAGGTTAACGTTTCCGGTATGGGGCAGTTTTATAAAATGATGAAGCTGACGCTCGGAGTGAGCCTGTTGGCGGTGTGGGCCGAGATTCCGCAATGGGCGGGGGCGGCTGCCGGTACAGCCTCCGGGCAGTGGTGGATTTGGGCTTACGGGGCGGTGCAGCTGCTGGCGCTGGCGCATGTGCTCGGGCAGATTTATCTTGGCGCGTCGCGGGCGGACGACCGGGTATGGGCTATGCTTAAAAATCCTAATTTCTTTTATCTGTTGCCATTGTTGGCGGCGGCGGGGCTGCTGTTGGCGGAAGGCCGGATTGCGGGCGGCTGGCCGGCGCTTTGTGCCGGCGTGGCGTTTTTGCTTGTTTTTCTGACCCGGCCGCTGCGTTTTCTTGACCGTTTTTATGACAACGAAACCGTGCAGACGGCTGAGCCGGTGATGGCTTTTTATAATGTTGCCCTGATTACGCCGTTGACGGTTCTGGGGCGGATTTTGTGGCTGCTGGTTGATTTTCTGCTGATAGAAAAGACCTTTGTCAACACGCTGAATAATGCGGTTAACGCTTTAGTCCGGCTGTCGGCGCGGGTTCATACCGACGTGCGGGTCAGCGGTCTGGCGTTTACGGCGGCGGGGCTGGCTGCGGCGGCGGTTTGTTATTATGTGCAGGGAGGCAGATAGATGAGCGGGACTGTGCCTTATTTGTTGTTGATGACGGTTTTGCCGCTGGCGGGGATGCTGTTTGCGTTTACGGCCAAGGATACGGGCAAGGCTTCGGGGCAGAATGTGCTGCATGTGACGATTTTGACGCTCGTGGCCAATCTGCTATTGATTTTCCGTGCCTTTACGCTGATTAAGCCGGGGTATGGCAATTTGCAGCTGACGGAACGTTACATGTGGTTGGAGAATCCGCATATTGAGCTGGTTTTCGGGGCGGACAGCTTTGCGCTGCTGCTGATTATGGGCGTTTATCTGGCGGCGCTGGTCGGGCTGTGGGGCGTGAAAGACCGGGCGGAAGGGCAGAAGCCGCGGATGATTTTTATGCTGATGTTTCTGAGCTCGGTGACCGGATTTTTCGTGTCGGCCGATATCTTCTCCTTTTTTATTTTCTTTTTGGTGATGCTGCTGCCGCTGTTTATGCTGGTGGGGATGTTTGGCGACATCAGGAAGCAGGGCAGCGTTTTTCGTTTTATGCTGTATAATCTGTTTGGGGCAATGCTGTTGTTTGCGGCGATTATCGTGCTGTATTCTCATCAGAACAGCAGTATTATGCTCGGGGCGGTGAGCCGCGTGAAAATGAGCGGGCTTGGGGCGCTGTGGGTTTGGCTGGCGATTTTTGCGGCGTTTTTGTCGCGTATTCCGATTTGGCCGTTCCATTACTGGATTGCGTCGATTAATGCCGGGGTGAAAGACCCGCTGGCGTTTATTGCCGCCAATATCATGCCGCTGACCGGGATATACGGTTTTATGCGTTTTTGGCCGAGGGAAGTGCCGGAAGCGGTGATGTATTTTATGTCGGCTTTAGAGGCGGTGAGCGCTGTCAGTATGCTGGTTTTGGCGCTTATCGGGCTGATTAACCGCGACATGAATTATAAGATTTTTGTTTTTGTGACGGTTTATTATGTCTTTTTTATGCTCGGGGTTTTTCTGCCGACGGATGAGATGTTGCTTAACGTGGGCTTTTCGCTGTTTGCGTTTTTGCTGGTTTTTGCAGTGGTGGCGGTATTGGCAGCTTATGTGGAAAACGAGCAGGAAAGCAAAAACCTGTCGTCGGCGGGGATTTTGTGCTCCATGCCGCGGCTGTCGGCGGTGTTTACCTTTGTCATGCTGGCTGGGGCGGGGCTGCCGCTGACGGCGATGTTTGTCAATAATTTTGTTATTACGGCGGCGCTGCTGTCTTATAATCCGGTGACGGCACTGACGGCGGTGACGGCTTTGCTGCTGACGGCGGCGGCTATGTTGCGGGAGCTGTATCGGCGCAAGGATGCGGCCGGGCTGACCGGCGACAAAGATAAGGCGACGGACATCAGCCGCGGCGATGCGGTGTTCTTTTTCGGGGCGGCGGTTATTTTGGTGTTGTCTTTCTTTAATCCGCTGTGGTTTTTGAGGGGGTAGGGCGATGAAATATAATATTGCGGCACTGTTTCCGGAGATTATTCTGCTGGTGACGCTGGCGGCGGAGGTTCTGGCATGGAAGTTCCGGCGGAAAGCGACGCCCAAGACCTTTTATACCGTGGCAAAATGCGGGATTGCCGGGGCTTTTGCGGCGGCTTTGGTGTTATATAATCAGAGTTTTGCGCCTTATTATACCAATGACGTTTACACAACGCTGTTCAAGCTGATGGTTTATCTGTGGGGGCTGGGGTGTTTTTATCTGTCGCTGAAGTGGTTTTTGGGGATGGACCGGCCGAGTTTCCGTTTTTACAGCCTGGGGCTGTTGTCTTTATTGCTGCTGACGGCGGCTTTGTCGGTGAATGACCTGTGGGCGTTGTTTGCGGTGCTGGAGATTGGCTTTGCGCTGAATTATCTGCTGTTGAAGACGGAAACGGATACGGAGGAAGCACTTGCCTGCGCGCGGCATTTTCTGTTGGCGGCAGCGGGATTTGCCCTTATTAGCGCCTGGGGTGTGGCAGAGTTGTGCCAGCGGGCGGGGAGCAGCGATTTTGCCGCGGTGAAGGCTTATTTGCAGACGGCGGAGATGAGTTTGCCGCTGTTTATGGCCTGTGCGGCGGTTTTGGTCGGGGTGTTGTTTAAGCTGGGTGTGGCGCCGTTTCATTTCTGGATGGCGCAGACGGTCAGCGGGCCGATTTTGCCGGCGGCGTGTTACCTCGGTTTGGTGCCGGTTTTTGCCTATTATGCGGTGCTGATTAAGCTTAT
>JAUNPO010000073.1:1012-3236 GCA_030536665.1 Pseudomonadota bacterium | reverse complement strand
AAGTGATGCTGGTGTTTGCCATGGCTTCAATCGTTATCGGCGTGGCCGGCGCCAACAGCGAGAGCAATCTGCGGCGTGTCTTTGCCTATGTGGCGTTGTTCAATATGGGGATTGTTCTGGCGGTGCTGGCGGCGTTTGACGCCGGGAGCATTCACAGCAGCTTTGTTTATCTGCTGTCTTATATGCTGGCGATGTCCGGTATTTATACTGTGTTTTACGGCCTGAAAAGCAAGGGCGAGTATTTGGAAACGCTGCATGACGTGTCGGGGTTGGCGGCGGCAAAGCCAATGCTGGCGGCGGCGATGCTGGTGTTTTTGATTTCTATGCTCGGGCTGCCGCCGCTGTTCGGCTTTCTCGGGCTGGTGACGGTGCTGAATGATTTGGCGGCGCGGCACGCCTATTGGATTGTGATTGTCATTCTTGCGGCGAAGCTGTTGATGGCCTATGCTTATCTTAAAGTTATCAAGACGCTGTATTTTGACAGCCGCAGCGGTATGTTCGACCGGGTTGACAAAGGGATTTACATCTGCTTAATTCTAACCATTGCCCTGATGATTGCGGCGGCGGTTAATCCGCGCTTCTATCTGACGGTTTTGCAGGATTTTCTGATTTAGGCGGGGAGGAACAAAGGCGTGGCTGTAAGAGAAGAGAAGCTTGGCGGCGGCTGGCAGTGGCTGGATTTTGACGAAGCGGACAGCACCAACAATGTGGTGCGGGCGCTGACTGAGGAGATGGCTTCCGGCAGCAAGGTCGTGGTTTCGGCCGTGCGGCAGACGGCCGGCCGGGGACGGCGCGGGCGGCAGTGGATTGACTGCGCGGGAAACCTGTTTATGTCGCTGGCGGCGGAAGCGTCGGTGAAAGGCCTGGGGCGATTGGTATTGCTTTCGTCTTTGTGTTTGTTTAAGACAATCAAAGAATTATCTGACAATGCTGATGCAAAAGTTGAACTTAAGTGGCCGAATGACGTGCTGGTTAACGGCGGCAAAATCTCGGGAATTTTGCTGGAAAAAGGTAGCGGGGATTATTTTGTCATTGGTATCGGGGTGAATATTGCAGCGTCACCAAAGGGGAATGTTGCGGCTTATCCTTTGATTAGCCTTAGAGAAGCGGGGATAGACACCGACAGAGTCACTTTTTTGAAAAACTATGTTGCTATTTGGGACAAAACAAGAGATACTTGGGATAAGGAAGGTTTTGAGCCGCTGCGGCAAATGTGGCTGGCAAACGTTAAAGGTCTGGGTGAAGAAATTAACGTAACTGACGAAAAAGAAACAAAAAAAGGAATTTTCTCCGGGGTTGACGAAGACGGGGCGCTGCTGCTTGGCGGGGCGGACGGGATTCGGAAAATCAGAGCAGGAGATGTGTTTTATATTAAGGAAAATGTTGAATAGATGAGTATTTTAGATAACGACGGGTTGTATTTTCTGCCGGTGGGCGGTGCTGACGAAATCGGCATGAATATGTATGTTTATGCCTGCAACGGCAAATTTATCGTGGTGGACTGCGGTTACACTTTTTTGAATGACGACTATCCGGGGACGGATTTGGCTTTTGCCTATACCGATTTGCTGGAAAATTATGCCGACCGGATTGAGGGGCTGTTTATTACCCATGCCCATGAAGACCATTTCGGGGCGATTGCCCATGTTTGGCCAAAGCTGAAATGCCCGGTTTATGCCATGGACTTTACGCTGGGGCTGATTCGCGGGCGGCTGTCTGAGTTTCACCTTGAAGAGAGCGTGCCGTTGATTGCCGTCAATGACTGCCGTTTGGTGGAAACAGAAACTTTTTCGGTGGAATTTGTGCCGATGGTGCATTCCGTGCCCGAGACCTGCGCCCTTTATATCCGGACGTCGTTCGGCAAGGTTTTTCATGCGACGGACTGGCGTTTTGACGACGGAGAAACCGCTATTTTGCAGGCGGATTTTGCTGCTTTGGAGCGTATCGGTCAAGAGGGCGTTGATTTGTTGGCGGGGGATTCGACCAATATTATGGTGGACAAGCCGCAGTTTAGCGAAAAAGATGTGCGCGAGAGCCTGCTCCGGCTGGTGCCGCTGTATAAAAACGGGCTGGTGGCGACGTGTTTCGCTTCCAATCTGGTGCGGCTGGAAAGTCTGGTTCTGGCGGCTTATGAGGCCGGGCGGACGCCGGTTCTGGTGGGGCGGACGCTGATTAAGAACATGAAAGTTGCCCGGGAATGCGGCTATTTTAAGGATATGCCGCC
>JAUNPO010000073.1:0-1002 GCA_030536665.1 Pseudomonadota bacterium | reverse complement strand
GCAGGACATTCCGTCTGACCAGGCGTTGTATATTTGCACCGGGTCGCAGGGGAACTATCGTTCGGCGCTGAGCTCAATTGTCAAGGGCGAACATAAGGACGTTAAGCTGGCCAAGGGTGACGCGATTATTTTTTCATCCAAAATCATTCCCGGAAACGAGGAAAAAATCGAGCGGATGCAGGAAAATCTGATGGATCAGGGTGTGGACGTCATTCGCGAGGAGGAGTTTCTGGTTCATACTTCCGGGCATGGCAACCGCGCTGACCTCAAGCGTTTGTATGCCTTATTGAAGCCGAAAATTTTGATGCCGGTGCATGGGGACAAGCGTTTTATTCGCGAACATCAGCGTTATGGCTATTCTCTCGGTATCGGGCAGGTGGAAACGGCGCGCAACGGCGATTTGTTCCGGCTGCGCGACGGGCATTTGGAATTTGTTGAGGCGGTGCCGGTCGAGATTATGGCTGTTGACCGCCGCCGGGTTGTGCCGCTTAATGCGCAGGTTTTCAAGAACCGCAAGCGTATTGCCTATAATTGCAGCGTGTTTATCAGCGTGGTTTTTGATGCGGAATGGAAGCTTCTGGATTTGCAGATTTCTTCCATTGATATTTTGGATGAGCCGGCTTTTTCTGAGCTGGCGGCAGGGATTAAGGCTGATATGGAGGCGCAGATTCCCGAGGAAGTGGTTAAGTTTAACTATAATGAAAATCAGATTTCCGACTATATCAAGAGCCGTATTCGCCGCAAAATCTTTAATGTGACGGAGATTAAGCCAGTAGTGTTTTATCATCTGACCCGCACAGGCGCGGCCTGAGCGGCGGGGAACCCCCGCGGGCACAAGTCTGCCGTTGGTTGTTCTGTGCATAATGAGGCGCGTTGCTTAGATTGTGTAGGTGCTTGTTTTTCATCCCCCCTCTAACTCTTTTTATCTAGATTCACACCCCACCTAACCTCCCCTAAGGTAGGGGAGGTTAGGTGGGGTGTGAATCAAAAATAAGAATCTGA
>JAUNPO010000072.1:245-9828 GCA_030536665.1 Pseudomonadota bacterium | reverse complement strand
TTAGCCTGTTTGCGAGCCGGAATTTTGATTTCGGCACCGGTGCGCGGATTGCGGCCGGTTGTTGCAGAACGTTTGGAAACGGCAAATGTACCGAAACCAACCAAACGAACTTCGTCGCCAGACTTCAAAGCATTGGTAACAGAAGCGATAAATGCGTCAACAGCTTTAGCAGAATCAGTTTTGGTTAAGCCAGTATCGTTAGAGATGCTGGAAATCAATTCATTTTTATTCACGGTGAGGACTCCCTCTAAATATTAAGTTACAAACCATGCAGCTACATTTCTGCGGCTACAAGAAAATTTAAGAACGAAAAAATGCCGAAGTCAAACAAAATCAACGCTTACCCGCAGAAAATCTGCAAAAAAAAGCAAAATAATCCCCAATCTAACATTTTTTTCAAGTTATTCACAGGAAATCCGCGCCGGACAAGCCTTTCCGCGGAAAATACCGCCACCGATTCACAAGAGTCGCGCAAGGCGTCAGCCTCCCGCCACACGCCTGTTATCGCCACACACCGCGTCCCTTTTGCCCCATTCAGAAATCCGGCGCATAAAAAAGGCCCGCACCAGCGAGCCTTTTAAAATCAACGGCGGCAAATTTCCGCTAACGCGCTTTTTTGGGGCGCCTTAAGGCCACGGACAAAACCTCGCTCACTTCCTTCACCGGGATAATTTTCATCCCCTTGGTGACAATGTCGGGAATTTCCACCAAATCCTTTTCATTGTCTTTGGGAATAATCACCGTCTTAATCCCGCCGCGCAGCGCCGACAGCAGCTTTTCCTTCAGCCCGCCGATTGGCAGCACGCGCCCTTGCAGGGTAATCTCCCCGGTCATGGCCACGTCTTTGCGCACCGGCGTTTTGGTCAGTACCGAAACCAGCGTCGTATACATGGCGATACCGGCCGACGGCCCGTCTTTCGGCGTCGCCCCTTCGGGCACGTGAACGTGGATGTCCGTTTTTTCAAAAATCTCCGGATCAATGCCCAGCTCTTTTGAATGTGCGCGAACAACCGAATACGCCGTTTCGATGGATTCCTTCATCACGTCGCCCAGCTTGCCGGTCTGCGTGATTTTGCCCTTGCCCGGCATATCCACCGCTTCGATAAACAGGATGTCGCCGCCGACTTCGGTCCAGGCCAAACCGGTCGTCACGCCGATATGGTCTTGGTCTTCGGCCTCGCCGTAACGATACTTGATGACGCCCAGATATTTTTCCAGATTCTTTTCCGTCACCTTAACCATTTTGACCGCGGTGTCCTTGTCTTCCTGCGCCATGATGATGTCTTTAATCGCCTTGCGGGCAATCGTCGCCAGCTCGCGCTCCAGATTGCGCACCCCGGCCTCGCGGGTATAATAGCGGATAACGTCGCGGATAGCCTCGTCGCTGATAAACAGCTCCGTCGGTTTGACGGCGTTTTCCTCAAAAATCTTCGGCAGCAGGTGCTGCTTGGCGATTTCAATTTTCTCCTCCTCGGTGTAGCCGGACAGGCGGATAATCTCCATACGGTCAAGCAGCGGCCGCGGCATATCCAAAGAGTTCGCCGTCGTAATAAACATCACGTCCGACAAATCATAATCCAGTTCCAGATAATGGTCGTTAAAGGTCGAATTCTGCTCCGGATCCAACACCTCCAGCAGCGCCGAACTCGGATCGCCGCGGTAATCGTTGCCCAGCTTGTCGATTTCATCCAGCAAAAACAGCGGATTAGACGTCCCGGCTTTCTTCATGCCTTTAATAATCTTGCCCGGCATGGAACCGATGTAAGTACGGCGGTGTCCGCGGATTTCCGCTTCGTCGCGCATGCCGCCCAGCGATGCCCGGACAAAATGGCGCCCGGTCGCCTTGGCAATGGAGCGGCCGAGAGAGGTCTTGCCCACGCCCGGAGGGCCGACAAGGCACAAAATCGGGCCTTTGACTTTATCGGCGCGGGACTGCACCGCCAGATATTCAATAATGCGTTCCTTGACTTTTTCCAAACCGTAATGGTCGGCGTCCAGAACCGCCATCGCCTCATGCAGGTCTTTTTTGACGCGTGACGGCTTCTTCCACGGAATACCGAGAACCCAGTCCAGATAATTGCGCACCACTGTCGCCTCGCTTGACATCGGGCTCATGGTCTTGAGCTTTTTGACCTCGGTCAGAACCTTTTCCTTGGCTTCCTTGCTCAGGCGGGTCTTGCTGATCTTCTTCATATATTCGGAAAGTTCCTCGTCCTCATTGTCGCCGAGTTCTTTCTGAATAGCCTTCATCTGCTCGTTAAGGTAATATTCCTTCTGGCTCTTCTCCATCTGCTTTTTAACGCGGGTCTTAATGCGGTTTTCAACCTCCAGCATGGTAATTTCGGCGTTCATAAAACCGAGGATTTTTTCAAACCGCTCCTTCAGGCTCTGCGCTTCCAGCAGCTCCTGCTTGTCGGCGATTTTCAAAGACAGGTGCGAAGCAATCGTGTCGGCCATTTTACTCAGGTCTTCAATCTGGTTGATAGACACCAGCACCTCGGCCGGAATCTTTTTCGACAGCTTGACATATTCCTCAAACTGCGACACCACCGCGCGTGACAAAGCCTCCATTTCCAGGCTGTCTTTTTCATGCTCGGGCATAGCCGCGGCAATCACCTCCATATATTCCTGATTGTCGGTAAACTTGTCGATTTTGACGCGCTCCACGCCCTCAATCAAAACCTTGAGCGTTCCGTCCGGCAGTTTCAAAAGCTGCAACACCGCGCCCAGCGTGCCGACGCCGTACACATTTTCGGGCGAGGCCTCTTCCTCAGCAGCGTCTTTCTGCGTTACCAGAACAATGTTCTGCTCTTTGTCAACCGCCTCCTGCAAAGCCCGGATAGACTTTTCGCGCCCGACAAACAGCGGAACAATCATCTTCGGATAAACCACAATGTCTCTGAGCGGCAGAGCCGGATACTTTTCTTTTTTTACAGCCATAGTTTTTTACCTTAACGTTGCGTAGTATAATGATAATATATAGGCAGCCTCTTTTCATCCTGCAAGAGTCCGCGCCGGATTTCTGACATTTAGTTTTGCCACAAATCTCCGCCCGGGGCAATTTCATTCTGCATTAATCCACAATCATCTCCCCCGCTCCGGATATTTGTTCACATTTCGGATATCCGCCTTGCAATTTAGGAACAAAGCGGTTAAATTGGCAAAAGGAATTTGTATTTTAATTGGGATATCTGACATGGCTAAAAATCCGGCTGTTGACAATCTTGGCAAAGAAATAAACGTTGAACTGTCCGTCGTGCTCGGCTCGGCCAGCCTGCGCATCCACCAGCTGCTCAAGCTGGGGCGCGGCGCCGTCGTCGAACTTGACCGCAGCCTGAACGACTATGTTGACATCTATGCCAACAACATCCTTATCGGCCGCGGCGAAGTCGTCATCACTGATGACGAAACCATCGGCATAGCCGTTACCGAACTCATTAAGAAAAAGGCGTAACCCATGGCCAAAGCACTCAAAAAAGTCACCCGCAAACTGCTCAAATCAGGCTTTGCGACAACAATCATCAGCAAACTCATCAGCACCTACATCCGCCTGGTAAGAGTCACCACCAAATGGCAAATCAACGGCCTGGACGAGATGAATGCGACCTGGGACGAGCACAAAAGCGTCATCGTCGTCATGTGGCACGCGCGCACCTCGCTCATCGCCACGTTCTGGAACAAAAAACACCCGTTGTACGCCCTGATTTCCCAGCATAAGGACGGTCAGCTCATGGGCAAGGTTCTCGGCAACTTCGGCCTCGGAAAAATCGAAGGCTCCAGCACCAGCAACTCCCGCGCCGCCGCCATCCAGCTCTTAAAAGCGCTGAAAAGCGACAAATCAATCTGCTTCACCCCCGACGGACCGACCGGACCGGCCATGGAAATGACCTTAAGCCCGCTCGTCTTCGCGCAAAAAAGCGGCAAACCGATTATCGGCATGGTTTACAGCGTCAGCCGGGCTTTCATCTCCCGCAAAAGCTGGGACGACATGATGATTCCCCTGCCGTTTTCCCGCGGCGTGCTGAACTGCACCAAACCGTTCTTCATTCCCAAGGACGCCTCGGCGGAAGAGCTTGAAAAACACCGTCTGGAAATAGAAAAAGCCCTGGTGGAAGCCAGCGTCGGCGCGGATAAGGCCGTTGGCCGCGACCCGGTTTACCCCAGCCACAAGGTCAAGAAAAAGAAGACCTACCCCTACCCGACAATGCCTGTAAAAAGATAACCGCAAGGAGCGTTAATGTTTATCAACATTTATAACACGCTGATTCGCCTCCTCTACCCGGTCGCGATAAAAAGATACATCAAAAAACGCCAGGAAAACGACAAAGAAGACATGAAGCGTTTTAACGAACGTATCGGCAAACCGTTGATGAAACGCCCCGAAGGCCGCCTTATCTGGTTTCACGGCGCATCCGTCGGCGAGTCCATTTCCATGCTGCCGCTGATAAACCGCCTGCTGGAAATCTACGACGACGCGCACGTCATGGTCACCACCGGTACCACCACCTCCGCCGACATCATGGCCAAACGCCTGCCGGCACGCGCTTTTCACCAATATATCCCGATTGACAACCCGGCGTTTACCGCCCGCTTTCTCCGCCATTGGCACCCGGATTTGGCGCTGTGGTTTGAATCCGACTTCTGGCCGGCCATGCTCTCCGGCATCAAAAAGCGCGGCATCCCGCTTGTGCTCGTCAACGGCCGCATCTCCAACAAATCTTTCAAACGCTGGCAGCAGTTTGACTTCATCAGCCGCGAACTTCTCGGCTGCTTCACCTTCTGCCTCGGCCAGTCCGAAGAAGACGCTTACCGCCTGAAAGTCCTCGGCGCCAAAGAAACCGCCTGCCTCGGCAATATCAAATACGCCGGCCTGCCGATTCCCGTTGACGCGGAAAAACTGGCGGAATTAAAACGCCGCATAGGCTCCCGCCCGGTCTGGCTCGTCAGCTCGACCCACCATGACGAAGAAGCCAAAATCGCCCGTTTTATTCCCGAAATAAAAGAAGCCGCCCCCGGATTGCTGACAATCATCGCGCCGCGCCACCCGCAGCGCGGCTACGAAGTCAACAACGCCGTCAAAGAAATCTCCGGCTTGTCAACCAGCCTGCGCTCCGCCGGCGACGAAATCACTCCTGAAACCGACGTTTACATTGCCGACACCATCGGCGAGATGGGCTTGTGGTACAGCCTCTGCCCGCTGGTTTTCATCGGCGGCTCGCTCATTCCCCACGGCGGCCAGAACTTTATGGAACCCTCGCGTATGCGTGACGCCGTCATAGTCGGCCCGCATATGCACAATTTTACCGACGCCATGAACCGCGCCAAAAAAGCCGACGCGATTATTCAGGTCAACGATGTGCTGGAACTCAAAGACACCGTCATCACCCTCCTCAAATCCCCCGAACTGCTTGAAGCCAAACGCAGCCTGGCTTATAACTGGGCGTCCGGAGAAAACAAAGTCCTGGACGGGATTCTCGATAAAGTCAGGGGATATATTTCATAATGAAAACGCCGTCTTTCTGGAAAAACAAAACCCTGCTCTCAACCGCCCTGCTTCCCGCCGGTTGGATTTATGCCGGGCTGACGGCGCTGCGCCTGAAATTAAAAAAGCCTTATCACACGGCAATTCCCGTCATCTGCGTCGGCAACCTCACCGCCGGCGGCAGCGGCAAAACCCCGACCGCCGTTTCTCTGGCCAAAATCCTCAAGCACAGCGGCAAAAATCCGTTTTTCGTGTCGCGCGGCTACGGCGGCAGGCTGCAAAACGTCATTGTCGATTCCGAACGCCATACCGCGGCCGATACCGGCGACGAACCGCTGCTCCTGTCGCGCGAGGCGCCTGTTGCCTTAAACGCCGACCGCGGCAAAGCCGCTGTCTTGGCGCTGCAAAACGGTGCCGACGTCATCATTATGGACGACGGCTTCCAAAACCCCACCCTGCATAAGGACTTGTCTTTTCTCATCATTGACGGCGGATTCGGATTCGGCAACGGCCGTCCCGTCCCGGCCGGCCCGTTGCGGGAAAACCTCGACAAAGGCCTCGCGCGCGCTGACGCGGCTGTCATTATTGGCGATGACCAATGCGGCGTCCGCTCTCTCCTCGGCGACCTGCCGGTGTTTGAAGGGCGGATTTGCCCTGAGCCGGTTCCCGATTCCCAAAATATAAAAGCAATTGCCTTTGCCGGCATCGGCCGCCCCGGAAAATTTTATGCTTCGCTCAAGGAATGCGGCGTCAACATCATTGCTACGCATGACTTTCCCGACCACCATTTTTATACCAAAGATGAACTGCAAAAACTCATGAACGAAGCTCAGGAAAAAAGCGCCGTCCTTTATACCACCGCCAAAGACTTCGTCAAAATTCCCGCCGCGCTCCGCCCGCATTTCCGGGTGTTGGAAATCTCCATAAAATGGAAAGACGAAGCCGCTCTCGCTGACTTCGTCCTCTCCCGTATCTGACGTTTTTTCCGCTTACTCGAAAATATTTTCCAGCGTATAGCTGCCGTAAGCGAAAGCCGCGCCGTTAACATAGCGAAAACCGCGTTCCAGCGTGGCAATTTCCTGCATATCTTCCTTGCCGAGCTTCAGCTTGTAAGCCTCCAGATTCTGCCGCAGCCGCTCTTCGTTAACCGACTTCGGAATAACGATAACCCCACGGTTGACCGCCCAGGCAATCAGAACCTGCGCCGGCGAAACCTGCAATCTTTCGGCAATGCCGAGAATAACCGGATGCTGTAACAAAAGCGGTTCGTCCGGCTGCTTGTTGCTCCTATCCTGTGACCCGAGCGGCGAATAAGCCGTCACCGCAATCCCCTGCTTTTTGCAAAAGGCTATCAGCTCTTTCTGCTGCAAAAACGGGTGATTCTCAATCTGCAAAACCGCCGGCTTAAGACTGCACGCCGCCAAAACGCCGCCGATACGCTTTTCGCCGCAGTTAGACAGGCCGATTGAGCGCACCAGCCCGGCCTTGACCGCTTTTTCCATCTCCCGCCAGGTCTCCGACAAAGGCACGTCCTCAAGCGGCAGCATATCCTCCGCGCCGGAAGGAAAAATAACCTCCTTCTTTTGCACCACCGGCCAGTGAATAAGATACAAATCCAGATACTCAAGCTGCAAATCCGCCAGAGTCTTTTTCAGCGCGGGCAAAACGTCCGCCGCCGCATGGGCGTTGTTCCACAGCTTTGAGGTCACCCAAAGCTCCTCGCGCTTGACCAAACCGTCCTTAAACGCATCCTGCAGCGCCTGGCCGATTTCCTTCTCGTTGCCGTAAATCTGCGCGCAGTCAATCTGCCGGTAACCGGCTTTCAATGCCCAGATAACCGCCTGATAAACTTCTCCCGGCTTGGATTTCCAGGTTCCGAGGCCAATAATCGGCATTTTCAGGCCGTTGTTCAAAGTCGTGTATCTCATATCATTCTCCAAAATAAAACCTGCTTTCTTTATAAGCGCAAAAGATAAATAATTGCTGAAGAAAAACCGCCGTTTTGCCGGGTTTCTCAAACTAAATATCTATATAATACATTAGGCTTTGAAAATTTAGCCCTTGAAAATTAAAATATATGTAGTATGTTATAAACCATTGATGGTAGCAAGAATGCTGCCCAATACCGTCTAACTCGTTTAGACGTTTAGTAAGCCGATATATTCTGTTAACAGATAAAGGATATTTATACATGAAAAAAACTTTGTTATTAGCTGGTGTTGCTTGCGTATTCGCCGCTTCTGCCGCAAATGCTATCGAAATCAAACCTTATGTTGGTCTTGATTACAACTATTCTGATGCCGGTATTGCCCACCATGACCAGGTTTGGGGCTATAACGAAAAATTCAACGCTCAGGAAAACAACTATGACAGCGCTTCGCTCGTCCTCGGTACAAAATTCAACACAAACTTCGGTGTTGAAGCTTACTTCCAGCGTTCTCAGAATGAAACACGCCAGTTCTACGGCAAAAACACTTCCCGTATCCAGAGCTATGGTATTGACGCTTTAGGTTACATTCCTTTGGGTTGCGAACAGAAATTTGAAATCGTCGGCAGTGCCGGTATCGGTTCTTATGAATTGAAGACAAGAGCCCTGAACGGCGACCAGGAAAGTTTTGTTGAACGCCGCAGCAAGGACGAAGGCCTCGGCTATCGTTTCGGTGCCGGTTTGCAGTACAACGTAACCGACAACGTTGCTGTCCGCGGTATGTTCCGTCACGTAGTTGTTGAAGGCAGCGACCTTGACTACATGAACGAATACTCTGCAGGTATCAGATACACATTCTAATTGCTGCAAAGCTTTTCAAAATGCCGTGTTTCCTTTAAGAGCGCGGCATTTTTTATCCCCCAATCATAACCTCAAACTCTCATACCGGACACAAAAAAAATCTCCCGCGTCTTACACTGCAAACGCGCGGGAGACTTCTCGTCTAGGACTTTCCCGGTCTTTTCCGACATTGTCTTCAACAGTCCCGGTCAGGTACCTACACACACCACAAGGTTCATTATACATAAAAAACCCCCTTCGGTCAAGCGCTCCCGCCGCCAAAAAGGGGATTCTCATGCTGTCTTTTAGATTATAACTAAAATGATGTAATCACAGGTCTAGCCACCGCCCAACAGCAACAAACGACAAAGAAAAAGCCTGCGCTGCCCAAAGCAGCCACAGGCCTGAAAAATAAAAAGTTCAAAAAGCAATCACCAGCACCGCCGGACATTGTTCTTCCTCTCCGGCATGATTGACATAACCGGATTGAATAAGCTGCGTGAAATAAGACCCCTCGTCATGCTTATCCGCCGTCCAACAGTGCTTTTTAGGAAAGGCGGTCCCCAGACGGAGCAAAGCCTTTGACAGGTCGTCATAATGCTCATGCATCAGCCGCAGATGTTCCTGTGTCGGGATTTCAGCCGCATAGTCTTCGTTTCCCAGCCCGCAAATCACCGACTGCAAATCCTTAAAATTGTACTGATAATCCAGAGGCAGAACGGCCAAACGGTTTACCGTGTCAAACACAACGGCAATTGAATCCTTGCTTTTAACCTTTGTCACGGTCTTATCGCCATTCAGATAAAAACCGACTCTTAACTTTGTATCCATAATATATATAATTAAATAATAAAACTTACCGTTATAGTGCTAACACCATATCTCCTTTTTGTCAAAACAATTATTTCCCGTCATCAGACATACTTGTCTTCTTTGCTGAGATAATCGACAACATACTGCCTTATACCGTCCTCAAGAGAGGTCATCTCCCGCTCATAACCGGCATTCCGCAGCCTGCGCAAATCCGCCTGTGTAAAATACTGATATTTCCCGCGCAGTTCTTCCGGCATCTCCTTATAGCCGATTTTTTCCCGAAGTCCCAAAGCATTCCAAGTCGCCTTGGCCAAATCATAAAAAGAGCGCGCCTTGCCGCTGCCGACATTAAACAGCCCGTTGACCTGCGGATTCTTCAATAGCCACAAAACGACATCGACACAGTCGCCCACCCACACAAAATCCCGCATTTGCTGCCCGTCGGCATAATCTGGGTGATACGAGCGGAACAGTTTTACCTCTTCGCCTTTCAAAACCGCCGGAAAGATATGCGCCACAAC
>JAUNPO010000072.1:0-235 GCA_030536665.1 Pseudomonadota bacterium | reverse complement strand
TCGTTCGGCCCGTACACGTTGAAAAACTTCAAACCGGCATACTGAAGCGGCGTTTCCCGCTTTTCAAAAACCTCCCGGGCAACCTTGCGGTCAAACAAAACCTTGCTCCAGCCGTAAGGATTTAACGGCCGCAGCCCGTTAACAAAATCCAAATCCCCACGGTCTTCAAATCCCCGGCTTCCGTCGCCGTAAGTCGCCGCTGACGAAGCATAGATAAACTGTTTGCGATAATCCC
>JAUNPO010000071.1 GCA_030536665.1 Pseudomonadota bacterium | reverse complement strand
TACAACTGTTAAGAATCAACTAAAATATTTCTCAAAGTCAACAAAATAAACCTGTCTTACTTTGTTAATATTATTCTTTTTTATCACTCCCATTAATTTAATGGTTTTGTCTTTAGCTTATTTACAAACGTAGGTTTTCCAGAGCTTTCCTTACATATTAACATTTTTCTACTTTTTTAGAAAAATTATTGATTTTTTAATATTTGTATACTATATTATAAGTAACAGGAGTAAATCCTTACGGATGGGGTTCTGAATGTTCCTCGTAAATAGTTCGTAAGGTTTCCTGTATTCTTTATTTAAATAGCAAATAATCTTCAACAATAAATTTTTTTTACCATTTCATCATAACTCTCGTCATTATGTTCGTATTTTTGGAATATTCCCCAAGATAGAAAATCTACAATTTGAAGACATTTATGTCTTGATGACGATTTGATTTCTAGTTTCAAATCAATTCTATTTTTGACTTTTGTCTTGATGTAATCTGTAAATACTTTATTCAAATATTTGTTTGTATCCTTTTGTGATGCAACAAAATATATCGGCTCTCTAGTATTGCATAACTTCTTGCTAATAATCCTATCCAATAAAATATTCGTTATGTAATTATAGAGAACATTTTTTTCATTTTGCAAATCGGTATATCCCTTGTGTTTTTGGATGGAACTGACTTTAGATAGCAAGCAATCCTCTGATGAGTAAGACTTGCTCTTTCATCGCCAAAATTTTATCATGTTGACTAACAAAAATACTATAAATTTGGACTGATTTTCTTTCTGATTCACCATCATCTCGCCAGCCACATTTTGCAAAGGACTTAAACTTCGGTTTAAGTCCTTGTTTTTTTTATCACAATTTCGAGTTCGAATGTTACTTTTCCAACAGAGCCTATTTTTCAACCTCATCCGAACTTTTATCTTCAAGTTCCTTTATTTTTCAATAACTTAATATGGTTTGAATCCAGCCAGCCCTTCGGGATAATCTTTTATCAAAAATCAGATATAAAAAGCCTTGAAAGAAAAGTTATTGACGTTGATGATAAGTTATTTTCATACAGACACAGCAACTTCCTTTCTCAAAAATCGGGAAGTTGTTTTTTTATAGTGCAGATACAAAAAAAGGTCCGCGTTTCTCATTTCGCAGACCCTTTAGATGGCACTTCTCATAAAATATTGGTAAACATTTGCAAGTGGGTATTTAATAGGAGCTTTAGGATTATCTTGGTAAAATTCTATTCCTACACTTTTATTTCCGGCTTTTCTCGACTGATCCCATCTACGAATAGTCCTTTCTGCACAATTTAATAAATAGGCTATCCTGCTAGTCTTTTTCAAAATTGGGGAGTAGGTGACAGTAAGGATTATAAATCAGATTTAAAGATATTGTTACAAAGAATAAACAAGATGTCGCAAATTGCAAACAGCAAATTATTAATGCAGCACAAAATGAAATTAGTCTAGTGTGCAATAATCCTTATCTAACCGATGAACAAAAATTCTGTCATATCTCCCGTATCTACACAATTGCAGATAACTTATTAGCCCAACAAAACAAGCGAGATTTTCTTTTAGAGGCCGCAGGATTCTTGAACGAACTATCAAAACTTGTTGGTAATGATAGAAAATAAAAGGCTAAAAATATTATAATATACCGTGCAGATAAAATACCGACTATAATGATTTCCCCTTCATACTAATATAGTGTCATCATAGGCACTACATTAGATTAAAATTTAATTATAAAAAAACAAAAGCGATAACGAGTGCTAATTGTTTAAAGATTCCTGATAGAGTATTTGTTATACATCCTATAGCAATTTGTTTTGCTGTATTTCTGCTATCTCCTGTTTTCGGTTTTTAAGGAGCGGTGCTTTTTTGGGGAATAAAAAATTTATCCTGCCATGCTCCTTCAAGTTTGAGTAATTCTATCTTTTTATTAATTCCTCCGGCATAGCCCGTAAGGCTGCCGGAAGTCCCAACAACCCGGTGACATGGTACTATAATTGATATCTCATTACGCCCAACCGCGCCACCAACAGCTTGGGCTGACATTCGAGTAAGTCCTCTTTTCCTGGCAAGAATTTGTGCTATTTCTCCGTAAGTCATCGTTTTTCCATAAGGGATAGAATATAAAATTTCCCAAACTTCATTTTGAAAAGGGCTCCCCGTAAAATGGAGCGGCAATTTGAGGTTCGGTTCTTTGCCTGAAAAATATATATCCAGCCACCGTTTTGCATCTTTAAAAACCGGCAGATTTCTTTCTTCGTGTTTCTTATCTAAGTATAATGCAAAATATTTTTGGCCTTTAAACCACAAACCGGTCAGCCCCTTTTCGTCAGCCGCCAACAATATTTCTCCCAAAGGAGATTGGTATTTATTCGTGTACTGCATAATTTTTTTATTCCTCAAAAATTATATTTTTAAAGAGTTTATATTATTTTTATTTAAACCTCAATGGGCAAGATAACATATTGATTATTTTCCGAAATAAAGATAACATCTTGATATTCAGGAGAGGAGCCGGAAATGAAAATTCTTATTTCAATAGTGTTTGTTTCTTTGGTATTTTTTACAGAAGCCGTCAAAGCCGGGAATGTTGTTTATGGTTACAATGCACACGGCGATTATGTCCCAACGGAAATTGACGGAAAAAAAGTTACTTACGGTTACAACGCCCATGGCGATTATGTCCCTACCGCTATCGGCAATGATAATATTGATTATGGGTATAACGCTCACGGAGATTATGTTCCGACTTCTGTCGGCAATAATCGCATTAATTATGGCTATAACGCGCATGGTGATTATGTACCGACCGCTGTCGGCGACGACAATATAAATTACGGTTATAATGCCCAGGGAGATTTCGTCCCCTCTTCTGTCGGCAACAACCGTATTAATTACGGTTATAACGCGCAAGGCGATTATGTGCCCACATTTTTTGGCGACTGACAAACATTTCCGGCAGCCACATCTCATGTTTCGGGAAAATACAGATGAAAAAAATATTAGATGACGATTTAGCTTACGAAATATTATCTGCCGTAGAGGAAGTCCCGGAAGGGAAAGTTGCAACCTATGGGCAGATTGCAAGATTAATCGGGCGAGAGAAAAATTCCCGCCTCGTCGGCAAGGTTCTCAGCCGGGCAGAATATTACGGCGATTACCCTTGCCACAGGATTGTCAACCACTGCGGCAGACTAGTCCCCGGCTGGGACAACCAAAAATATCTTCTCGCCCAAGAAGGCATCACACTGAAAGACGACACCCATGTCGACCTAAAGCGTCATCAGTGGGATTATTAAGCGTGGCGATAAGTTTTGTTTTATACGATAGAATCAATAAGACAAGGAGATGCTTATGAAAAAAATCGGAATTGTCGGAACAGGGATTTTCGGAACAGCGCTGGCTCTGACGGCAGCTCGCGCCGGTAACGAGATTTTGTGTTGGGATCGAAAAGAAGACGTGGTTGACAGTATCAACCAAAAACACATTAACAAATGTCTGCCGAATATTCCGTTGCCGGATGCGATTAAGGCAACATCCGGCATCCGCCGGATTTTTGACTTTTCTGATATTGTCCTGTTAACCGTGTCCGCACAGGCAACAAGACAAGTTCTCCGGCAAATAAAACCCTTTGCAAAAAAAGAAACCGTTATTGTTCTATGCGCTAAAGGCATTGAGGCCGGAACGGGAAAAATGCTCTCGGAAGCGGTACAGGAAGAGGTTCCCGGTCTGACAACAGCCATTTTATCCGGCCCCGGCTTTGCCGTTGATATTGCGCGGCAAAAGCTCACTTCCGTTACGATTGCCTGTGCCGAGAACAATATTTCCGCCTGTTTAACACAAATGCTGGCGACGCCTTATTTTCGTCCCTATACAACAACTGACATGATTTCTCCGCAAATCGGCGGCAGTGTAAAAAATGTCATAGCCATTGCCTCGGGGATGATTGAAGGAGCCGGTCTCGGTGATGGCGCCCGGGCTGCTCTGATTACGCGCGGGCTAAATGAAATGACGCGTCTTTCCAAAGCCTTGGGCGGAACAATCAGCACAATGATGGGAATGTGCGGTCTGGGAGATTTAGTTCTGACATGCAGTTGCTCGCAATCCAGAAATTTCAGTTTCGGTTACGAGGTCGGCCTTTGCGGCCATGCTCAAAAACTGATTGAAGAAAACACACGAACGGTTGAAGGTATTTATACAGCCCAAGCCGTCTTGAAACGCGCTCAAGATTTGGGAATCGAGATGCCGATTTGTGAAGTAATCAACAAAATTCTGTTCCATGCCCTGCCGTTAAAGTCTGCCATGGAAGAACTAATGTCCCGCCCCTATAAAGAAGAGGGATTTTAGAAACAGAAATCGCGAAAAAAAATTCATCGCTATAAGCAAAAAACGACGCAAATTCTTGCGTCGTTTTAATTTTTACCGGCTTAGACAATAATATGCGGAACAAAATGGCTTAAATTGTCAGTAATGCAGGACGTGTTTTCCCGGATACCCAAACCACAAGGTTCTCCGCCAATCACCCAGCTTCCGAGAATCGGATAAACTCCGTTGTAACAGGGCAAATCGACCAATTCCTGCCAGATATACCCTTCTTCACCGTATTCACCGTCCGAACTTTCGAGAACAAGACCTTTTCTGACTAATTCAACATTAGCCCCTTCCCGAGAGAAAACCGGCTTTTTACAAAATGAAGACAACTTTCCCGGTTCGGCATAGGCCGGCAAAATATAAGGCGACTGCGGAAACATTTCATACAGTATGGGCAGCATTGCCTTGTTAGACATTAAAGCTTTCCAAAGCGGTTCCAGCCAGCACATTTCCGTCGTGCAACCTGCGGCATCCTCGCGAAACATAAATTCCCAGGGATAAAGCTTAAACATAAAGTTTATCGGGCTGCCGTCCGGCGCGTATAAGGAGCCGTTTTCATGAACAATACTGCTGATATCCATTTCATAAGGCGTTACCCCGGCCTCAACTGCCGTTGATATGAGGTAAGCCAACGTCGCATTGTCTTCAAGGCAATCTGTTACCGAAGCAAAACAGCATGTCCGACAGTTGTATTTTTCGGCAATAAATTTCCAAGAAGCGACCAATCCTTCATGAATACCATTAAACTGGTCGTTGTCAGGAAACATATCTTCTTTCCAAAACCATTGGATAAGCGACGCTTCAATCAGGGAAGTCGGCGTATCGGCATTGAATTCCAAAAGTTTGGGAACTCCGTTCACAAGAGCAAAATCAAAACGCCCATACAGAGAATAATCATCCTCCTCCCAGCTTCTGATTATCGCTTCGCGAACTTCAAGCGGAATATGCAGTGCCTCAAGCCTTTTATTGTCATACAAACAGGCCTCGGCTGCTGTACAATACATTTCGTAACATTCCTTAGTTGCCTTTTCCAGCTCCTTAACTTCTGACAGCGTCATCCGGTAATAAGCATTCTCCAACCAGTAATCCTCATGAAAACCAAAGCCCTGATTTTCAATAATATTCCGGTAATTTTGGCGCGGCGTACATAAACATCTTTCCATAATCAGTTTATTTTAAGCTCCAAAAGAATGTGACGGACGACTGACGCTGCTGCCAAAACCTTTTCCCGATGACGGTTTGCTGCTGTTTTTTCCGTAAGAAGAACCGCTGCGGCTTGAATTTGGCTTGACCGAACTGTAGGTTGACTTGTTTACGGTTGACGGCGGATCGACTTTAACGCCGTTGGCATTTGTCCAGCTGTTGTTTCCCGGATAATAGAAATATGCCGGAGAAGAAGCGACGCCTGATGTTGTTGACGGCATCAATGCCCAGCGCATCAGCAAAGCATTCCAAATCCATGAATTTCCGTTTGAATCCCGATATTCCTGTTTATCTTTCGGATTTTCGGGAAGCTGATCCTTTTGAGTACAAGAGACAAGAAGCGCCAGGCTGGCGGCCAGTAAAAAATTTACCTTTTTCATAATTTTTAAGTTTAATTATTAGACAAAATAATTGATTTTCCCGCTTATTCTACCTATAAAAATACAAGAGTCAAGAGGGTTTAATTTATTTATGCTTTACTGTACACGCTTCAAAATCAGCCATTTTCTTGAAAATTTTCCTTTTGTCTTGTGAAATATTTATATTTTATTCCATTCATCAAATCTTTATTTGATTTTATATTCCGTTTCTGCAAATAGACTCTTGATTTTTTTGTCAAAAAAACATATAATTCATATTAGTTGTGGGTAAAGTGTGAGGCTGATATGGAAAATGACGAAGAAAGGCGCGAAAGACTGCGTCAAAGAATAAAAAAAATCTCAGAAAAAGCAAAAGATTATCTCCCTGAGATTTCAGGGGCCGCCGTTGGCGCTGCTTTTGGAAATCCGGTGGTTGGTGCCGTTGCCGGCGCTATGGCAAAAAAACTGTTGGACAGTTTTATGAAAGCCAAGAAAAAACCGCTGGATTTTGACGAAGCAATTAAAAACAACATTGAACGTTTTACGGACGCGACTATTGCGGCAAGCGGAAAGAGCAAAGAAACCTTAACTATGAGGGTATCTTCCGATACTCACTCAATTTCATTTACGCCGGCAGAACTGCAGTTCTATACCTCCATATCATACGACAAGAGATAATTTTTTGTATTATTCTTGTTTGTCATAAGGAAGCGTTGACGAATCTTCCCTCTCCTGCTATAATTTTAATTGTTGTATTTAATAAAAAAGGAGAAAAAAAATTAGCAAGGGATGGATGTATGTCATTTTGACATGTATTTTCGAACTTCTTTGGATATATGGCTTTAATGCCGCGGAAAACTGGTTCCATTTTTCAATTATCGCCGTTATCATTGTCACTGATTTTTATTTTCTGGAAAAAGCCTGCGAAAGCATTCAGACCGGAACGGTTTACGCTATTTTTTCCGCTGTCGGTACAATTTGCACGGCGCTGATGGACACGCTGTTGTTTCATGTTGAATTTTCATTGGCCAAAGGCTTTTTCATTGCCATTCTCATTATCGGCGTCATCAGTCTGAAACTGGCGGAGAACGAAACTTCAGAAGCGGGAAAGGAATAAAAAAATGGGATGGATCTATGTTTTTATCGCCTCGGCTTTGGAAATTTTCGGAGTTATCGGTCTGAAACTTTTCAGCCGACAGAAAAATCTGACAAATCTGGCGCTCTTTGCCAGCGGTTTTGCGCTTTCATATTTATTTCTGTATTTTTCCCTGACGTATCTGGACATGAGCATTGCTTACGCTACCTGGATGGGGCTGGGAACAGCGGGCGCCGTTATTGTCAACATGATTTTCTTCGGAGAAAGCCGAAAACTGTCAAGAATCGTCAGCGTCGGTTTAATTATTGTCGGCGTTGTCGGCCTGAAAATTGTTTCTTAAAATTAAAATGAGGAAGATACAAAGTTTTGTGTCTTCCTCATTCTGTTAATTAGTTTCTCTGAATTGCTTCATTTACATTCAAAGCCAGATTATCAACAAAATTATCTTGCATTGTTTTAATTTCTGATATCGGAAATTTAAATGGCATTACAAACAGTAAGAGAAGCTGTTGACATGTTGTTATAGAATCTTTCATTGAAATTCTATTTATTTTCTCTGTTTTGTTATTAATTAACTTAGCCTCCAATTTATAATCATCTGTTGCACAGCTTGGTATAATATATAGAGTGAGCCCAGTCAAAAATGCCATAATCATACTGGCATCACCTCTATTTTCAATGTTTACTTCTAAAGTATATTCCGGATTTTTTATATCATCACTAACTTCTCCAAACATATTTGACATATTAAACCTTTCAATTATCTTATCGGTCAACATTGCCCGTCCGTTTTCAGAAAACATATAATTAGGCTTATCATTTATAAATTGGCGAAATTTGACTTTAACTAAAAGCGTCGGTTTTGCACTTGTTTCAGGAAAATTACCAATCTCAGGAGAATGTCCTCCAAAAGAAGCGCACCCACTAACAACTAACAAAACAGCAAGACATAAGTTTATTGTTTTTCTCATAACTTCCTCCCTATTTCTTTTCCAGAAAAATATTAACTTCATCAGGTTCTAACTTGTACATAGCTCCTGTTAACGGATCCACAATAAACCAGCCTATCAACCCTCCAAATCCAATATTTCCAAATAAATACCAGCCGCTTAAAGTACTATCTATGATTATTTCTTTTCCAGAATATCCTTCTTTTTTAATATTTACTGAGTATGTTTCACCGCTAAAATATCCGTCAGATTTGACTAAGGATACATTGGTTGGTGATTTGGCTTTATGGACAACTCGACCTTTACTGTTTCTAATTGTTATTTCAGCATCATCAGGTTCCGTACTAATACCAACCAGCTGGTTTCCTCTGGATACAATACTAGCACACCCATTTAAAAATATTGGAATACATCCTATTAATATCATTATTATTTTTTTCATATTTTCCATCTCCATTATTTCATACAAAAAACCGCCAGATTTGGCGGTCGGAGAGCTAGAAAATCATATACGACAACATGACCGTTTCAGTCTTTAAAGGAAATTCTTCTGTACATACACTGAAACCTCCCCGACCAATAAAGAATCGGGGATATATTTATTGTTATTGCCTTTTTGCAAATAGCAATTTAACGATGTTATATCCAACACCGTGTCGTATAAAAGCTTTCTAAGGCTCCGAACCATCTCTGGTTCTGATAATCTCCAAAATTTGGAAATTACTGTTTTTAGAGTATTAAAAATAAAATTATTAATCAAGATTTTTTTTCTTAAGCGTTCCTTAAGTTTGCAATGGTGAAGTGACAATGTAAACAGCATAACGCTTTAATTTATTTTAGGAGAATTCACATGAACAAAATTATGACCGCTTCCGTTTTTGCTTTAGCCCTGACTTTATCTGCCGGCTCGGCCATGGCTGCCGGGTTTAACGGCCCTTCTCAGGCCGGCGGTTTCAAGGGGCCGGGATTGGAACCTTCCACCGTTGCTCAGGCTTTGACTTACAGTGACGATACGCCGGTTGTCCTGGTGGGACAAATCGAACGCGGCCTGGGCGATGAAAAATACGTCTTTAAAGATGCCAGCGGTACGGTTACCGTAGACATTGACAATGACGACTGGCGCGGCGTAACGGTCACGCCTCAGGATACCGTTATTATTCAGGGGGAAGTTGACAAAGATTTCTTTAAAACAGAAATTGATGTTGATATGATAAATCTGAAAAAATAAAAAGACATTACGAACAAAGGCAGCTGCTATGCGGATTTTACTAATCGAGGACGACACGCTCATCGGAGACGGGCTTAAGACAGGACTGGAAAAACTGGGCTTTTCCGTAGACTGGTTTGACGACGGAGAAGACGGGCAGGAAGCCCTGTTTCAGGCACCTTACGATGCCGTTGTCCTCGATTTGGGGCTGCCCGGCGCCGACGGGCTGGAAATTTTGCAGCATTGGCGACAGAAAGGCCGAAAGGAACCGGTTCTAATTCTGACGGCCCGCGGCGATGTCGACCAGCGTATTCTCGGCTTAAACTGCGGCGCGGACGATTATCTCGGCAAGCCTTTTGCCTTAAAAGAGGTTCAGGCCAGGCTTAATGCGATTATCCGCCGGAACAACGGGCATCCGACCCCGGATATTTCCTACAAAAATATCCGTTTTAATCCGCAAACCAGAAAAGTTTTCCAAGGGGGAAAGGAAGTTGTCCTTTCTCCCAAGGAGCTTATTGTTCTGGAATTATTAATGCTGAACAAAAACAAAGTCCTGTCCAAAGAAAGCATTGAAAACAAAATCTATTCCTGGGACGAAGAAGTACAGAGCAATGCCGTTGAAGTCCATATTCACCATTTGCGTAAAAAACTCGGAAAAGATATTGTTAAAACGATTAACAAAATCGGATATATTATG